>NZ_JBHTCA010000004.1:0-442853 GCF_042665215.1 Hydrogenophaga atypica | reverse complement strand
AGAGGCCCGGCCTGGGCATAGAGATCGACATGGCCGAGGTCGCGAAGGCCCACCAGCTCTACCAACAACATGGCCTGGGCGCGCGCGACGACGCCATGGCCATGCAGTACCTGATCCCGGGCTGGACCTTTGACAACAAACGGCCATGCCTGGTGCGCTGAACCCATGAGCCGAACGACGCTGTTGCAAGTGGGTCCGCTGATGCCGGCGCTGGAAGCCGCGCTGCGCGAACAACACGAGGTCTTGCGCGCCCAGGATATCGGCGCGCCGACGCCGCTGCGCGACCCGGCCGCTGCCGCGCGTGTGCAAGCGGTGGTGACCTCGGCGCCCGTGGGCTTGCCGGTGGCCTGGCTGGACCAGTTGCCCGGCTTGCGCGTGGTGTCGTCGTTCGGCGTTGGCCTGGACAAGCTGCCACTGGACGCCTGCCGCGCCCGTGGCCTGCCCGTGGGCTACACACCCGACGTGCTCAACGACTGCGTGGCCGATCTCGCCATGGGCCTGCTGCTGGACGGTGCGCGCCAGATCGCGGCGGCCGACCGTTTTGTGCGCCGCGCCGCCTGGTTGCGTGGGCGCTTCCCGGTCACCACGCGCGTCAGTGGCAAGCGGCTGGGCATCGTGGGCCTGGGCCGCATCGGCCAGGCCGTGGCCCGCCGCGCGGCGGGGTTCGACATGGACATCGCTTATAACAACCGCCGCCCGGTGGACGGTGTGGCCTGGCGCCACGAGCCGTCGCTGCTGGCGCTGGCCGAGTGGGCCGACTTTCTGGTGCTCACCGTGGCCGCCAGCGCCGACACGCGCCAGCTGATCAACGCCGATGTCTTGGCTGCCCTGGGCCCCAAGGGGCTGCTGGTCAACGTGGCGCGGGGCAGCGTGGTGGACGAGGCCGCGCTGATCGCCTGCCTGCAAAACGGGACGCTCGGCGGCGCCGCGCTCGACGTGTTCGACGACGAACCCCACGTGCCCGAGGCCTTGCTGGCCCTGGACCAGGTGGTGCTGACCCCTCACATGGCCAGCGGCACACATGAAACGCGACAGGCCATGGCCGACCTCACCTTGGCCAACCTGCGCGCCGGCCTGGCAGGAGAGCGCCTGCCAGCACGCGCGCCCTGAGTCAGACCACGCCCTCCAGTGAACCCAGTGTTTCCCATGACCACCCCCACGATCCCCCGCACCATCCGCATCCACCCCAACGACAACGTGGCCGTGGTGGTCAACGACGGCGGCCTGCCCGTGGGCACGGCCTTGCCCGGCGGGCCCACGCTGGTGCACGCCGTGCCCCAGGGCCACAAGGTGGCGCTCACCGAGCTGCCTGCCGGCACCGAAGTGCGCCGCTACAACGTGGTCATTGGCCACACGGCGGTGGACGTTCCCGCAGGTGGCTGGGTCAACGAGCAACGCCTGGTGATGCCCGGCGCGCGCAGCCTGGACAACCTGCCCGCGCCACAACCACCGACCGAGTTACCGCCGCTGGCCGGCCACACCTTCCAGGGCTACCGCAATACCGACGGCAGCGTGGGCACCCGCAACCTGCTGGCCGTCACCACCACGGTGCAGTGTGTGGCGGGCGTGCTCGAATTTGCTGTCGAACGCATCAAGAAGGAATTGCTGCCGAAGTACCCCAACGTGGACGGCGTGGTGGGCCTCACACACAGCTACGGCTGTGGCGTGGCCATCGATGCGCCCGACGCCATCATCCCCATCCGCACCGTGCGCAACCTTGCGAGCAACCCCAACTTTGGGGGCGAGGTGATGGTGCTCAGCCTGGGCTGCGAGAAGCTGCAACCCGAGCGGCTGTTGCCGCCGGGCAGCATCCCCATCAGCGATGAGCGCCAGGGCCCGGACGTGGTTTGCCTGCAGGACGAACAACACGTGGGCTTCATGTCGATGATCGACAGCATCCTCACGCAGGCCAAGACCCATCTGGAACGCTTGAACGCCCGTCAGCGCGAAACCTGCCCGGTGAGTGACTTGGTGGTGGGCGTGCAGTGTGGTGGCAGTGACGCTTTCTCCGGCGTCACCGCCAACCCGGCGGTGGGTTTTGCCACCGACCTGCTGGTGCGCGCCGGCGCCACCGTGATGTTCAGCGAGAACACCGAGGTGCGCGACGCGGTGGACCAGCTCACACGCCGTGCGGCCACGCCTGAGGTGGCCGCGGCCATCGTGCGCGAGCTGGGCTGGTACGACGCCTACCTGGCCCGTGGCCAGGCCGACCGCAGCGCCAACACCACACCGGGCAACAAGAAGGGCGGCCTGTCCAACATCGTTGAAAAGGCCATGGGTTCCATCGTGAAGAGCGGCAACGGTCCCATCCACGGCGTCATCGCCCCCGGCGAGAAGGTGACACAAAAAGGCCTGATCTTCGCCGCCACCCCGGCCAGCGACTTCATCTGCGGCACGCTGCAACTGGCTGCCGGCATGACCCTGCACGTGTTCACCACCGGCCGGGGCACGCCCTACGGTCTGGCCGAATGCCCCGTCATCAAGGTGGCCACCCGCAACGACCTGGCGCGCCGCTGGCACGACCTGATGGACATCAACGCCGGCCGCATTGCCAGCGGCGAGGCCACCATTGACGACCTCGGCTGGGAGCTGTTCCACCACATGCTGGCCGTGGCCAGCGGCGAAAAAACCTGGGCCGAGAAGTGGGGCCTGCACAACGACCTGGTGTTGTTCAACCCGGCGCCGGTGACCTGAGGCGAACCTGTCGCGCCCTTTCGCCATGCCAAGGAGGGGCGTTCGGTGTCAGACTGCCACAACGCGGTTTTTGCCGCTGCGTTTGGCCAGGTACATGCCCTGGTCGGCGCGTTTGATGGCGTCGGCACCTTGTTCGTCGGGCGCCATCTGGGCCACACCGGCGCTGAAGGTGATCAGCAGGCGTTCGTTGCCTTCGAGAAAAAAGCGTTTGGTCAGCTCGCGTTGCAGGCGCGTCATGGCTTCCACGCCGTGCTCCAGCGCGGTGTCGGGCATGACGATCACAAACTCCTCGCCGCCGTAGCGGGCCACCGTGTCTTGTGGGCGCAGCACCTGGCGCGCCACATGGGCCAGGTGCACCAGGGCCGCGTCGCCGGTGTCGTGGCCGTGGGCGTCGTTGATCTTCTTGAAGTCGTCGATGTCGAGCAGGGCCACACACATGGGGGTGTCGAGGCGACGCGAACGCGCCAGCTCGCGCTTGAGGTCCTCGTCCAGCCCCTTGCGGTTGAGGGCGCCGGTCAGCGGGTCGTGCCGCATCTGGGTGCTGGCGTGTTCCAACTGCTGCTGCAAGCGCATCACCTCCGATTCGGCCTGTTCCGCCTTGGTGCGCAGTTCGCGCAACTCCTCGCTGGCGCGCTGGGCGTCGGTGGCCATGGCGCGCGAGGCGGCAATGGCCTCTTGCAGCACAGGCGCAATTTCGCTGAGGTTGCCCGCGCTTTCCAGCTGTTTGGCGCACTTGTCCAGCTTGTTGGTGAAGCCGCTGCTGTGTTCGGTCATGCGCGCCAGGCGTTCGATGAAGGCGGCCAGCATGTCCTTCATGTCCTGCTGCGCGGCCAGCGTCTGGGCTTTGACCTCGGCCTGTTTGTGGATCACGTCGCGCAGGCGGCTTTGCACGTCTTCCAGCCGTTTGAGCGCGAGCGGCGGTTGTGTGGCGCCCTTGAGTGCCTCCACCTGACCATGCAGCCAGCGGTCGTCCAGGCTCAGCTCGGCGATGTTTTCAAACACCAGGTGCAGCAGGCTGAGCAGGGTGTTGCGAATGGCCCCTTGCTCCTCGGCCGAGAAGGACAGCCGGTAGCTGAAGTTGCTCAGCATGGGCTTGAGCACCGTCGGGTCGCAGTCGGGCTGGCGCAGGTACTGCGTGAGCTTGTCGGCCAGCTCGTTGATGCGCTGGTCGTCTTTGCCCAGCGCCGGCAGGGTGTTGTCCACCAGCCGGGCCATTTGCTCCAGCAGATCGGGTGCCAGGCTGTCGCCTGGGGCTGCGTGTGCAACCGGTGGGGGCCGTGTGGCCAGTGTGCCGGGTTGTGCCAGCGGTTGGGGCAGGGCGGCGTAGTCCACCAGCGCCTTTTCCACACCGCTCCAGTTGCACTGGCTGACCGCTTTTTCAACCTGCATCTGCACACGACGCTGTGCCGGTGTGGCGGTGGGCAGTGCTTGTACGAGACCCATCATCTGCTCGGTGGGAAACGGCCGGGCGGGGCGCGTGCCGGCAATTTCATGCCAGATGCGCTGGTAGTTGTCGGGCGTGGGCGGTAGCTTGCGCGTGGTCAGTTGGCGAACCGTCTCGCGCGCAAGTTCCGTGGGGGTGCGTTGTTCCATGGCGTGGTTTGTGGAGTGCGTCAGTCGCCCATCACCACACCTTCGCGGCGGGGGTCGGCGCCGCCCCACCACACGGGCTGGCCGTGGGCCTGACCGCGCGCAATGCCTTGCAGGCCGCTGGTCATGTTCACCTCACGCACCTCGTGGCCACGGGCCTTGAGCGCGTTCACCGTGGCTGCAGGGAAACGCTTTTCCTCCAGCACCGTGGGCGCACCGGTGGCGCCGAAGTTGGGCAGATCGATGGCCTGCTGGGGCAGCAGCCCCCAGTTCAGCACGCCATGCAGGGTCTTGGCGGTGTAGTGGATGATGAGCGCGCCGCCGGGGCTGCCGGCGCTCATCACCAACTGGCCATTGGCCTTGTCAAACGCCAGCGAAGGCGCCATGGACGAGCGCGGCCGCTTGCCGGGCTGCACGCGGTTGGCAATGGGCTGGCCGTCGGCGCTGGTGGGCGTGAAGCTGAAGTCGGTGAGTTCGTTGTTGAGCAGAAAACCCTTGACCATCTGGCGCGCACCGAAGGCGTCTTCGATGGTGGTGGTCATGGCCAGGGCGTTGCCGTGGGCATCGACGATGCTGATGTGACTGGTGCCGTATTCGGGTTGATCGGGCATGGGCGCGTAGGCCATCTTGACGCCACCCGGCGCACCGGCCTTCGGGGCTTTGTTGGCCTGAGCGCCAATCAACTGCGCACGTTGGGCCAGGTAGGCCGGGTCCAGCAGGCTCAGCCAGCTGCCGGCCGGGGGCGCAACGAAGTCGGGGTCGGCCACGTACTGGGCACGGTCGGCGAAGGCCAGGCGCGAAGCTTCGGCGTAGGTGTGCAGCCAGTCGGCCGTGGGCAGGCCGTCCTGCAAGGGCAGGCTCGCCGCCGGCGTGCGGGCCATGATGCCCAGGATTTGCCCGACGGCAATCGCGCCCGAGCTGGGCGGCGGGAAGCCACAGACGCGGAAATCGCGGCCCGCACCGGCGAGGTCGTGGCACAGCGCCTCGCGCTGTTTGGGCACGTAGCCGGCCAGATCGGCCAGGCTCATGCGACCGGGGTTGCCCGTGTGGCGCGTGACCTTGTCCACGATGGCCTGTGCCACTTCGCCTTCGTGCAAGGCTTTGGCGCCTTGCTGGGCGATTTTTTGCAAGACTGCCGCGAGTTCGGGGTTCTTGAGCAGATGGCCCACCGGGTGGGGCGTGCCATCTGGGCGGTAGAAGTAGGCGGCTGCCGTGGGGTCTTTTTTGAGGTGTTGCTCAAGGCCCAGCAGGGTGTGCAGGCGGGGGCTGACTTTGAAGCCCTCAGCGGCCAGCGTGATGGCCGGCTGGAACAGCGTGGCCCAGGGCAGCTTGCCGTGTTTCTGGTGCGCCAGCTCCAGCATGCGCACCGTGCCGGGCACGCCCACCGAGCGGCCGCCCACCACGGCGTCGATGAAGGGCAGGGGCTTGCCCTCGGCGTTCAGGAACAGTTTTTCATCGGCTGCGGCCGGTGCGGTTTCGCGGCCGTCGTAGGCCACCACGGCCTTGCCGTCGTGGTGCAGCAGGAAGGCGCCGCCACCGATGCCGCTGGACTGCGGTTCCACCAGCGTGAGCACCATTTGCACCGCGATGGCCGCGTCGACCGCGCTGCCGCCGGCCTTGAGGATTTGGTAGCCCGCGTCGGTGGCCAGCGGGTTGGCCGCCGCCACCGCAAACCGGCTGGTGGCCCAACCGGGTTTGTCGGTGTAGCCCGAAGCGGCTTCGGGCTGTTGAGGCATCTGGTACTGAAACCCACCCGGGCCACTGGCACACGCGGCCAGCAACACAACGGACAAGGCAGAAAGAAGCGAGCGGATCTGGCGTGACATGGTTTTCCTCCAAGGAAAACCATCATAAACCGCAGATCACCCGGCCGCTTGTGTCAGCGCGGTGCCAGGCGGATGGCGCCGTCCAGGCGGATCACTTCACCGTTGAGCATGTCGTTTTCAATGATGTGTTTGGCCAGCTTGGCGTAGTCGGCGGGCGTGCCCAGGCGGCTGGGGAAGGGCACACCAGCGGCCAGCGCGTCCTGCACTTCCTGGGGCATGCCAAACAGCATGGGCGTGCCAAAGATGCCGGGCGCAATCGTCATGTTGCGGATGCCGTTGCGGGCCAGGTCGCGGGCGATGGGCAGGGTCATGCCCACCACGCCGCCTTTGGACGCGGCATAAGCCGCCTGGCCGATCTGGCCGTCGTAGGCGGCCACGCTGGCGGTGCTGATGAGCACACCGCGCTCGCCCGTGGCTTCGGGTTCGTTTTTGCACATGGCGTCGGCGGCCAGGCGGATCATGTTGAAGCTGCCCACCAGGTTGACCATGATGGTCTTGGTGTAAACGGCCAGCGAGTGCGCGCCGTTTTTGCCCACGGTTTTTTCGGCCGGCGCGATGCCGGCGCAGTTGACGAGGCCCATGAGCTTGCCCATGGACACGGCCTGGGCCACCACGGCCTGGCCGTCGGCCTCGTTGCTGACATCGCACTTGACGAACGCGCCGCCGATGTCCTTGGCCACGGCTTCGCCTTTTTCAACCTGCATGTCGGCCACCACCACCTTGCCGCCGTTGGCGGCCAGCATGCGTGCCGTGCCTTCGCCCAAGCCCGATGCGCCGCCCGTGACGATAAAAACCTTGCCTGCGATGTCCATGGAAAACTCCTCTGTGGGTTTGTGAAAGTGGGGGTCGATATGACGTTTACGTAAACGTCAATTATCGGGCAAGAGCCCGCCTCGAACAGGCCCCCGATTCACCTCGGTATACTCAGGGTTTTCCCGTCATTGGGGAGTAGCCGCCCTGCGCAACGCAGGGGTTCGCGTCAACAGACTTGGTCCTCACGACCATGGCGCGCGCAGCTTTTGCCTGGCAAGACCTTTGACCTCACTGCCTCCGGTTGGGCCGGGTAGGCGGTGTGGTCTTTGCGTTGGTGCCGGCCCCGGAGTTCTCATGGAAGCTTTTCTTGTGTCCACGGGCGTGGTTGCGCTCGGTGAAATGGGCGACAAAACCCAGTTGTTGGCCATGCTGTTGGCCGCCAAGTTCCGCAAGCCCGTGCCCATCATCCTGGGCATTCTGGTGGCCACCCTGGCCAACCACGCCATGGCCGGCGCGGTGGGCGACTGGGTGGCCCGTGCGCTCGGGCCCGACGTCTTGCGCTGGGTGATTGGCGTGTCCTTCCTGGCCATGGCCGGCTGGATGCTGATCCCCGACAAGGTGGACGAAGGCGATGCCAATGCGGTCTCGCGTTTTGGTGTGTTTGGCACCACCGTCATCGCTTTCTTTTTGGCCGAAATGGGCGACAAAACGCAGATCGCCACCGTGGGCCTGGCCGCGCGCTACAGCGACTTCGTCGCGGTGGTGGCCGGCACCACGCTGGGCATGATGTTGGCCAACGTGCCAGCCGTGTTCATGGGCGGCAAGATCGCCGCCAAGGTGTCCATGACCTTGGTGCACGCCATCGCCGCCGCCATCTTCGCGGTGCTGGGGGTGCTGACCCTGCTCAACGTGGGCAAGTTGTTCTGAAGGCGCTGCTGGCTGGGACCCGAGGGTTTCAGCTTTTGGCAATCCAATATCTTTGATGGCGAATAATCAAATGATCGCTAGAATGTTCTCATGAGAGAAATCAAAGACCATTTGTATGCCCAGGTGGCTCGCATTGGAAAGGCCGTCTCCAGCCCAAAACGGCTGGAGCTCATTGAACTGTTGTGCCAGTGCGAAAAACCCGTTGAGGTGTTGGCCGAGCAGGCCAACATCAGCATCAAGTTGGCCAGCGCCCACCTGAAGCAGTTGCGCGAAGCGCGCCTGGTCGATACGCGCAAGGACGGCAAATACGTGTATTACCGCCTGGCCGCTCCGAGCGTGGCAGAACTCTGGGTGGCACTGCGCAGCGAAGCCGAGGAGCGGCTGGTGGAGCTGCAGGTGGCACTGACGTCGCTGGTGTCCCACCAAGACGGGCTGCAGGCCCTGGACCATGCCGCCATCCTGCGCGCGGCCAACAAGGGCGAGGTGACGGTGCTCGATGTCCGCCCCGAAGACGAATTCAACGTGGCCCATCTGCCGCATGCGCGTTCAATGCCGTTGAGCGAGCTCAAACGACGCCTGAAGGAGTTGCCCAAGAGCGTGCCTGTGGTGGCTTATTGCCGGGGCCCCTTCTGTATGTTTGCGAAAGACGCCGTTGAGCTTCTCCGCCGCCGGGGCTACAGCGCGTACCACCTGACGGATGGGGTGGCGGAATGGCGCTCGCGCGGCCTGCCGCTTGTTCGCGGCGCATGAGAGGTGCGCATCCGCCACCCGCCTTCTTGGCTGGGCAGGCGAGGCGTCTTGATCGCGGCGCGCTGGGCGGCGTGGACTGAGAAGGTTGTGGATTTTTGAGGAGCGTGTTCCCATGTTTTTTCGCCAACGGCCTGCAGACAACGCAACGCTGTCCTACTTCTTTGGATGTGCCGGTCAGCAAAAGGCCGTCGCAGTGGACGTGGTCGCCGGTGATGAGGCTTGGTTCATCGAAGAGGCCCGTAAGGCCGACGTCCAAATCACCCACGTCATCGACACCCACGTTCATGCTGACCACGTGTCTGGTGGCCCCGAGCTGGCGCGTCGGGTAGGCGCCCCGTACTGGCTGCACGAGAGCAATGCGGGTCGTGTGCACTTCGCCTTCCAGCCTTTGCGCGACGGCCAGCGGCTGGAAGCCGGCAACGTGCTGGTGGACGTGATTCACACGCCAGGCCACACGCCGGACAGCGTGTGCCTGCTGGTGTGCGACCTGCGCCGAGCGGATGAACCGTGGTTCGTCCTGACGGGCGACACCTTGTTTGTGGGCGCCGTAGGGCGCCCCGACCTGGCCGGGCAGGAGCGCGCAATGGCCGCGCAGTTGTTTGACTCCCTGCATCAGCGACTCCTCACGTTGCCACCCGAAATGGAAATCTACCCGGGACACCAGGCAGGCAGTGCCTGTGGCGTGGGCCTTTCGGGAAAGCCCGCATCCACGCTGGCGTTCGAGAAACGGTTCAATCCCGTGCTGTCGATGCCAAGAGACGAATTCATCGACGCGGTTACCGCCGACATTCCCCCGCCGCCGGACGATATGGCACGCATCGTCGAAGTCAATCTTCGCGGTCCAACTCCAGTGACCCTGGGCTGACGTGATGAACTTTGGCATCCGGGCCAACCTCGGGCAGTTTCTCCAGCAGCTGCTGCAGGTGCTGTTGGTGGGCATGACCATCGGGATGATGCGCAACGTCGTGCCCGCGCTGGCCGAGGCCGAGTTTGGGGTGCCCCGTGGCTCTTTCATGTTGTTGGCCGCGTTTGTGGTGGCCTTTGGTTTCGTCAAAGGCAGCATGAATTTTGTGGCGGGTCGCCTGGCCGAGCGTGTGGGCCGTCAGCGTGTGCTGCTGTTGGGTTGGTTGGTGGCTATGCCCATTCCCTGGCTGGTGTATTGGGCGCCAAGTTGGTCCTGGGTGGTGTTCGCCACGGTGCTGCTGGGCGTGAACCAGGGCCTGACGTGGTCCATGACACAAACATCCAAGCTGGACCTCACCCGCGCCGACCAGCGCGGCCTGGTGATTGGACTCAACGAGTTTTCTGGCTACGTCGGTTTGGCCATCGCCGGTGTCCTCACCGGCTACCTTGCCGCTCATTGGGGTCCTCGTGATGGGCTCTTGTGGTTTGGTGGGGCGGTGATTGGGTTGGCCACCTTGTTGTCGGCCTTTGCGGTGATAGAGACCTTGCCCTGGGCGCAACTTGAGGTCAAACGCCAACCCGGGGCAACCGCCCAGGCAGCGCAACCCCGTTACCCCTCAGGCGTCAGCGAACAACCTTCCACCGGCGAGATGTTCGCCTTGATGACCTGGCGAGACCGGCGCATGGCTGCGCTGTGCCAGGCGGGCATGGTCGAGAAATTCGTCGATGCCTTGGTGTGGGTCTTTTGGCCGGTCTACCTGCACCAGCGTGGTGTTTCGCTGCCCGATATCGGCTGGATTGTGGGTGTCTACGGTTTCACTTGGGGCGCAGCACAGTTCTTGACGGGCAAGCTATCCGACCATGTGGGTCGTCATCTGCTCAACACCTGGGGCATGTGGATTTGTGGGGCCGGCGTGGCGATGTTTCCGCTGGGTGCTGGGCCTGCCTGGTGGTCTTTGTCGGCAGGGGTGACGGGCCTGGGCATGGCCATGCTGTACCCCAACCTGAGTGCGGCCGTCGCCGACATCGCCCACCCCACGTGGCGCGCCTCGGCCATCGGCATCTACCGCTTCTGGCGCGACCTGGGTTACGGCGTGGGCGCACTGGGCCTGGGCTTGGCTTCCGTGTTCGGCGGCTCGGTCGAATCGGCCTTCTGGTTCGTGGCCGTGTCCATGTTCCTCTCAGGCCTGGCCTTGTACGCCTGGGGTGAAGAAACCCACCCGCGACTCCACCCAGCACATTGATTTTTTAACCCCTAAATGGAGACAACATGAAGATGAGACGAATCACAGCAGCGCTGGCGTTGGCTGGTTTGGGCTTGGTGCCCCAGCTGGCACTGGCCCAGGCCGAGAAGCCAGTCATCGACGCTGTCGAGTCCTATTTCGACTTTGTGGACGCCAATGGCGGGACCATCCTGGCTGAGCAGATTCCGGCCGAGGACTACAAGAAGTTCCATGTGCTGGACGTGCGTGACGTCGGCCAGTTTGCCAAGGAGCACATTCCAGGGGCGGTGAACATCGAGTGGCGCAAGGTGTTTGTTGAGCGCGCCCAGTTGCCCAAGGGCAAGACCATTTTGGTCTACTGCAACACCAGTTCTTTTGCAGCCCAGGTGGCCATGGCGCTGCGCCTGGACGGTTTTGAGAACGTCCGCATGCTTTACGGCGGCTTCAATCAGTGGAAGGCCGCTGGTGGGATGGACGCTTACGCTCGTGCTACCAAAAAGCAGTGAGCTTGGTGCACAGGCAATGGCCGCGCGCCAGCTGCTCAGGCCGATCCGCAGTGTGATGAGGCACTGACAGACGAAAAAAAGCCCCGCTAGTGGGCGGGGCTTGAAGGGGTCCCTGAAATCCGATTTCGAAGAGACCCGAGGAGACAACCGGAAAATTCGGTCTGCCGTGACGATCAGCGCTTCTTGGCGGTGGTGGTCTTGGCGGCGCTCACGGCGGAAGCGGTCACGGTGTTGAAGTTGGCTTCGGCCATTTCGGTGGCTTGCTTGACAGCCTTTTGCACCGACTCAATGGCGTTGTTGGCGGCCGACACGGCGCTCTTCATCACGGCCACGGCGGTTTCGGAACCGGCGGGGGCGTTCTTGGCGGCGTTGTCCACCAGGCTCATGAATTTGGCCTGGGCTTCGGTGGCCTGGGCTTCAGCGGCTTTGCCGAATTCGGCGCCGGTGCCCGAAGCGATGTCGTACAGGTGGCGGCTGTAGGCCACGGTCTTTTCGGCCAGGGGCTGGAACAGGCTGGCTTGCAGGGCCAACAGTTCTTGTGCGTCCTTGACGCTCATCACGGCTTGGGCGTTGTTGGCGGTTTCGGCCAGTGCGGCCTTGGTGGCTTGCACGTTCAGCTCAACCAGCTTCTCGACGCCTTCGAAGGCCTTCTGGGTCAGGCCGAACAGGGTTTCGACGTTGGCTTTTTGAGCGGCGATGATTTGTTCTGCGGTCAGCATGGTGAGGGCTCCTGGGTGTGTTGAAGGTTTTTTTCAGCACAGCGGGAGAGGGATTTCTCTCATGCTGCGCTGCAACATAGTTGGAATTATAGAGATGCGCTCGGCCAATGCAAGTCTTTTTTGCTGCGATGCAACAATTTGAAGCACAGACTCTAATCGGCAAGCGTCGGCACAGGTTTTCATGCCCACGACACAATCGCAGCCGTGAAAGCCTTCTACGCCGACCAGTTTGTGCTGCCCCTGCCAGAGGGCCACCGTTTTCCCATGGCCAAGTACCGTTTGCTGCGCGACCTGATTGCCAGCCACTGGCCTGAGGTCGCACTGCAGCAGGCGCTGCCGGCGTCCGACACCGAACTGTTGCGGGTGCACACGCCCACCTATGTGCAGGCGGTGGCTCAGGGTTTGTTGTCACCCGCCGCTCAACGTGAAATCGGTTTCCCCTGGAGCCCGGCCATGGCCGAGCGTGCCCGGCGCTCCGCAGGGGCCACCGTGCTGGCGGCGCGGGCCGCGTTGGCGGGCGAGGGCGTCGCCGCCAACCTCGCCGGTGGCACCCACCACGCCTACGCCGACAAAGGCAGCGGTTTTTGTGTGTTCAACGACGTGGCCGTGGCCGCGCGGGCCATGCAGGCGGAGCGCCGAGGCCTGCGCGTAGCGGTCATCGATCTGGACGTGCACCAGGGCAATGGCACGGCGAGCATTTTCAGGAACGACCCGACCGTCTTCACCCTGTCGCTGCACGGCGAAAAGAATTTCCCCTTCCGCAAGGAAGACAGCGATCTGGACGTGCCCCTGCCCGACGGCTGCGACGACAACACCTACCTCTACGCGCTCGACCACGCGCTGGACGAACTGGACCGCCGCTTCGACGCTGACCTGGTGTTCTACCTGGCTGGCGCCGACCCGCACGAGGGTGACCGCCTGGGCCGCATGAAGCTCAGCTTCGACGGCCTCGAAGCGCGCGACCGCCGTGTGTTCGACTGGGCCTGGCAGCGGCGCATCCCGCTGGCGATGAGCATGGCCGGGGGTTACGGGCGCGACATCGCTACCACCGTGCAGGTGCAGCACAACACCTGGGCGGTGGCGGTGGCCTATGCCCACCGCTGGCACAATCGGCGGCCATGAGTTCTGCCGCCGCCGTCAAACCCCAACCACAGCCCCGCAGCGCCTACCCGGTGTTCCGCACCATCGGCACCCGCTGGATGGACAACGACGTCTATGGCCACGTCAACAACGTCGTCTACTACAGCTGGTTTGACACGGCGGTCAATGCCTGGCTGATCGAGCAGGGCGCGCTGGACATCCACAGTGGCGAGGTGATTGGCCTGGTGATCGAGACGCAGTGCAACTACTTTGCGCCGCTCGCCTTTCCGCAGGCTGTGCACGCTGGCCTGCGCGTGGCGCACATCGGTCGCTCCAGCGTGCGTTACGAGGTGGGCCTGTTCGCCGCCGATGGCGAGCTGTGCGCGGCCGCCGGCCACTTCATCCATGTGTACGTGGACCGCGCGACACGCCGCCCCGTGCCTTTGCCCGAGAAACTCAAACTCACCCTGGAGACTGCCCTGTGTCCTTGAACCCCCCTTCTGCCGGCGCCCACGCCGCCATCGATCCGGCCAGCGTGGACGCGGCCATCACCAGCCGCATGTCGGTGCGTGCCTTCCTGCCCAAGCCGGTGCCACGCGAAGCCATCGCCCACTTGCTCGAGGTGGCCAGCCGCGCGCCTTCGGGCACCAACACCCAGCCCTGGAAGGTGTACGTGTTGCAAGGCGCCAGCCGCAACAAGCTGGTGGACAAGGTGTGTGCCGCCCACGACGCTGGCCGCGCCGACCCGGCGCTGGCCGCCGCGCGCAAGCCCGCCTACGACTACTACCCCACAAACTGGGTCAGCCCCTACATCGACCGCCGCCGCGAAAACGGCTGGGGCTTGTATGGCCTGCTGGGCATCACCAAAGGCGACAAGGACAAGATGCACGCCCAGCACCAGCGCAACTTCCGCTTCTTCGATGCGCCCGTGGGCATCATGGTCACCATCGACAAGGTGCTGGGCCGTGGCTCGTTGGTGGACTGCGGCATGTTCCTGCAAAACCTCATGGTCGCTGCGCGTGGCCATGGGCTGGACACCTGCCCACAGGCCGCCTGGGTCGATTACACCGACATCGTCCTGCCCCACGTGGGCGCGGGCGACAATGAAATGCTGGTGTGTGGCCTGTCGCTGGGTTACGCCGATCCCGCCGACAAGGTCAACACCTTCCACACCCCCCGTGAACCGGTGGCGAACTTCACCACCTGGCTCGAATAAACCCCTTCAAGGAATTTTTATGAACACCACCCCCTCCGGTCTGCAGTTTGAAGACACCACTGTCGGTTCCGGCGACGTTGCCAAGGCCGGCCAACGCGTCACCGTCCACTACACCGGCTGGCTCTACAACGACGGCGTGCAAGGCGCCAAGTTCGACTCCAGCAAGGACCGCAACGACCCCTTCGTTTTCCCGCTCGGCGCCGGCCACGTCATCAAAGGCTGGGACGAGGGCGTGCAGGGCATGGCCGTGGGCGGCACGCGCCGCCTGGTCATCCCGGCTTCGCTGGGCTACGGCGCTCGTGGCGCCGGTGGCGTGATCCCGCCCAACGCCACCCTGCTGTTCGAAGTGGAACTGCTGGCCGTTTGAGCCCAACTGCCCCCCGCAGCATCTAAAAGAACAAACCGGCCCCAGAGGCCGGTCATTCCATCCGAGGAGAAGACATGCGTCAGATTCGTGGGCAGCTGATGCTGGCCGCCTTGTTGTTGCCTGGCCTGGCCCGGGCCGCCGATTTTGATGGCGCGGGTTTGTCGCCGCTGTGGGGTGTGCCGTTTGCCGGCATCCTGTTGTCCATCGCGCTCATGCCCTTGGTGGCACCGCTGTTCTGGCACCACCATTTCGGCAAGGTCGCGGCCGGCTGGGCATTGGCGTTTCTGTTGCCGTTTGCCGCCTTCTTCGGTATCGGCTTGGCATCGCAAAGCCTGGTGCACGCGCTGCTGGCCGAGTACATCCCCTTCGTCATCCTGTTGACCGCGCTGTTCACCGTGTCGGGTGGCATCTACATCCGGGGCAACCTGCATGGCAGCCCGGGGCTGAACACCGCCATCCTCGCCATCGGCGCGGTGTTGGCCAGTTTCATGGGCACCACCGGTGCGTCCATGCTGCTCATCCGCCCGCTGATCCGCGCCAACGACAACCGCCGCCACAAGGCCCACGTTGTCATCTTCTTCATCTTCATCGTCTCCAACGCCGGTGGCTCGCTCACGCCGCTGGGCGACCCACCCTTGTTTCTGGGCTTCCTCAAAGGTGTGGACTTCTTCTGGACGTTGTCGCACATCTTCCCCGAAACGCTGTTCCTGGTGGGCGCGCTGCTGGCCATCTTCTTTGCGCTGGACACTTGGTACTTCCGCCGCCGCGAGGAGTGCCAGTCGGTCGACCCCACCCCAGACACCCGCAACATCGGCTTTGACGGGGGCGTGAACTTCTGGCTGCTGGGCGGCGTGGTCGCTCTGGTGCTGCTCAGCGGCTTCTGGAAGTCGGACGTGCTCATTCACATCCACGGCACCGACGTGGGCCTGCCGGGCCTGGTGCGCGACGTGGGCCTGATCGGCATCACGCTGCTCTCGCTCAAACTCACGCCCACTCAGGTGCACGTGGACAACCAGTTTGCCTGGGCCCCCATGGCCGAGGTGGCCAAGCTGTTCGCCGGCATTTTCCTCACCATCATTCCGGTCATTGCCATGCTCAAAGCTGGCGTCAACGGTCCCTTCGGCGCCATCATCGCCGCGGTCACACGGCCCGACGGCTCGCCCGATCCGGCGGCCTACTTTTGGGCCACCGGGGCTTTGAGTTCTTTCCTCGACAACGCGCCCACCTACCTGGTGTTTTTCAACACCGCAGGGGGAGATCCCAAGGTGCTGATGACCACGCTGGCCCCCACGCTGGCTGCGATTTCGGCCGGTGCCGTGTTCATGGGCGCCAACACCTACATCGGCAACGCGCCCAACCTCATGGTCAAGGCCATCGCCGAGGACCGGGGCGTGAAGATGCCCAGCTTCTTCGGCTACATGTTGTGGTCGGGTGCGGTGCTGATACCGCTGTTCGTCCTCATCACCTTCATCTGGTTCCGTTGAGCTTCAAAAGGACTTGCCATGTCCCGCCCTTCCATCCTGGTTGCCCGCCCCGTTTTCCCCGAAATCCTGGCGCTGCTGCGTGCGCATTTTGAGGTCGATCACCACGATGGCGTGGACGCGCTGCCGCCGGCCGAATTGGTGGCGCGGCTGCAGGGCAAAGTGGGGGCACTGACCACCGGCAGCGAGCGCATCGACGCAGCCTTGCTGGCCGCCTGCCCTGGTTTGAAGATCGTGGCCAACATGGCGGTGGGCTTCAACAACTTCGACGTGCCCGCCATGACGGCCCACGGCGTGCTGGCCACCAACACGCCCGACGTGCTGACCGAAACCACGGCCGACTTCGGTTTTGCCCTGCTCATGGCCACCGCCCGGCGCGTGTGCGAGAGCGAACACTACCTCCGTGCCGGCCAGTGGAAGCAATGGCGCTACGACCTGTTTGCCGGCGCCGAGGTGCATGGCAGCACCCTGGGCATCCTGGGCATGGGCCGCATCGGGCAGGGCGTGGCCAAGCGCGGCGCCCACGGCTTTGGCATGAAGGTGATCTACCACAACCGCTCGCGCCTCTCGCCCGAGTTGGAGGCCGAATGCCGGGCCAGCTACGTCAGCAAGGCCGAGCTGCTGGCCCAGGCCGACCACTTGGTGCTGGTGTTGCCCTACAGCGCCGAATCGCACCACGCCATCGGCGCGGCCGAGATCGCGCAGATGAAGCCCACTGCCACGCTCATCAACATCGCACGCGGCGGCATCGTGGACGACGCGGCCCTGGCCCTGGCATTGCGCGAGCGGCGCATCGCCGCCGCCGGGCTCGATGTGTTCGAGAGCGAGCCCCGCGTCCACCCCGATCTGCTCACCGTGCCCAACGTCGTGCTCACACCCCATATCGCCAGTGCCACGGTGAAGACGCGCCTGGCCATGGCGCGTCTGGCGGCCGACAACCTGATCGGTTTTTTGACCAGAGGCCAGGCTTTGACGCCCATCAACCCATAACACTGAAAACAAAACAACAAAGCCCCTGCATGAGGGGCTTTGTTGTTCACGATTTGCGTGAAAAATCTGGTCGGGGTGAGAGGATTCGAACCTCCGGCCTCTACGTCCCGAACGTAGCGCTCTACCAGGCTAAGCTACACCCCGATCTGCTGCCGGAGCGCTAGGTGCGGCGCGTCAACAGGTCAGCCGCTAATTGTAGCAAACCTTGTTGGTAGGTATTTTGGGGCAGTCCGCTGACGACGGCGATGGCGCGTTGGGCTTCCAATTCTGCCGCCTCCCGGGCGCGGTCCAGTGCGCCGGTGCGGCGAATGACGTTGGCGATGGTGTCCAGGTGGGTCACGTCGCCTTGTTCGATGGCGTGCCGGATCATGGCCTGCTCTTCGCGGTTGCCCAGCTTCAACGCCCAGATCACCGGCAAGGTCATCTTGCCCTCGCGCAGATCATCGCCCAGGTTTTTTCCCAGCTCGTCGGCCTGACCTTCGTAGTCCAGCACATCGTCAATCACTTGGAAAGCCGTGCCCAGGGCCTGGCCGTAGTCGGCGCAGCGTTGTTCGGTGGCGCTGTCGGCGCCGGCCAGTATCGGGGCCAGACGGGCACTGGCCTCGAACAGCTTGGCTGTTTTGGACCGGATGACGCGCAGGTAGGCGGCTTCGTCCAAGTCGGCATCGTGCATGTTCATCAACTGCAGCACCTCGCCTTCGGCGATGACGTTGGTGGCGTCGGCCAGCACCTCCATCACGCGCATCTGACCGACGTCCACCATCATCTGGAAAGCGCGGGAATAGAGGAAGTCGCCCACCAACACGCTGGTGGCGTTGCCGAACACCTCGTTGGCGGTCTGCCGGCCCCGGCGCAGCGTGGACTCGTCCACCACATCGTCGTGCAGCAGGGTTGCGGTGTGGATGAATTCGACCACGGCGGCCAGGGTGTGGCGGTGTGGGCTCGTCAGCCCCAAGGCGCCCGACACGAGCAGCAACAAAGCCGGCCGCAGGCGCTTGCCGCCGGCCGAAATGATGTAGCGTGCCACTTCGCCCACCAGGGGCACGTCGGAGTTAAGACGATGGGCGATCACCTCGTCCACGGCGCGCATGTCGTCGGCAATCAGGGTCAGCACGTGGGCTGCTTGGGAAGCGGGGGGCGTGGAGGACAAGGTGGGGCGCCTGCAAATGTTTCACGGATTATAAAAAGCACGGCCACAGCCCCGTTCGCTGGCGATCCGTTGGTCGTGACTGGTTTGCGCCGGGCAATATCGTGGGCTATAATCCGTAGTTCGGTGAAAATCCGTTCGCCGATACCTTCACAGGTTTTTGCAGAGGTTCGTCCTCAGAGGTTCATATGTACGCGGTCATAAAAACCGGTGGCAAGCAATATCGCGTTGCTGCTGGCGAAAAAATTAAAGTAGAACAGATTGCTGCGGAAGTGGGCCAAGAGATCGTGATCGACCAGGTTCTGGCTGTCGGCATCGGCAGCGAGATCAAGGTGGGCACGCCCTTGGTTTCCGGCGCAACTGTTACGGTCACGGTGCTCTCGCACGGTCGTGGCGACAAGGTTCGTATCTTCAAGATGCGCCGTCGCAAGCACTACCAAAAGCGTCAGGGTCACCGTCAAAATTTCACCGAGCTGCAGATCGCTTCGATCGCTGCTTGAGCCAAGTTCAGGAGTAAAGCGACATGGCACAGAAAAAAGGCGGCGGCTCTACGCGAAACGGCCGTGATTCCAAGCCAAAGATGCTGGGTGTCAAGGCCTTCGGTGGCGAACTGGTGAGCGCAGGCTCCATCATCGTTCGTCAGCGCGGCACCAAGTTCCACCCCGGCAACAACGTCGGCGTGGGCAAGGACCACACCCTGTTTGCCACGGCCGATGGCCACGTTGAGTTCGCCATCAAGGGCGCGCTGAACCGCCACGTGGTGAACATCACCCCCGTCTGACGCGCCCTGGCGTGTCACCGAAAAAGGCCCGCCTTGCGGGCCTTTTGTGTTTTCTCTTTCTAGAATACGGCCATGAAGTTCGTTGACGAAGCCTATATCGATATTGCCGCTGGTGACGGTGGCAATGGTTGTTCGTCCTTCAGGCACGAGAAATACAAAGAGTTTGGCGGCCCCGACGGTGGCGACGGCGGCCGCGGTGGTCACGTGTACGCGCTGGCCGACGTCAACCTCAACACCCTGGTCGATTTCCGCTACACCCGCAAGTTTGAAGCCCAGCGAGGCGAACACGGCAAGGGTTCGGACATGTTTGGCGTCAAGGGCGACGACATCGTCCTGAAAATGCCTGTGGGCACCATCATCAGCGACGCCGAAACCGGCGAAGTGCTGTTTGAGTTGCTGCAACCGGGTGAGCAGATCCTGATCGCCAAGGGCGGTGATGGTGGTTTTGGCAACATGCGCTTCAAGAGCGCCATCAACCGCGCGCCGCGCCACAAGACGCCCGGCTGGCCGGGCGAGCGACGCAGCCTGAAGATGGAGCTCAAGGTGCTGGCCGATGTGGGCTTGCTGGGCATGCCCAACGCGGGCAAGTCCACGTTGATCACCGCCATCTCCAACGCCCGGCCCAAAATCGCCGATTACCCTTTCACCACGCTGCACCCCAACCTGGGGGTGGTGCGTGTGGGGCCGGAGAAAAGTTTTGTTGTCGCCGATCTGCCCGGGTTGATTCCAGGGGCCAGCGAGGGTGCCGGCCTGGGCCACCAGTTCTTGCGCCACCTGCAGCGCACGCACCTGTTGCTGCATGTGATCGACATGGCCCCGTTCGACGATTCGATCGACCCGGTGGCGCAGGCCAAGGCCATCGTGGCCGAGTTGAAGAAGTACGACAAGGCGTTGTACGAGAAACCGCGTTGGCTCGTCCTCAACAAGCTGGACATGGTGCCTGCTGACGAGCGCGCTGCGCGGGTCAAGGACTTCGTCAAGCGCATGCGCCACAAAGGCCCGGTGTTCGAGATTTCCGCGCTCACCCGCGAAGGCTGCGAACAGCTCGTGCACAAAATTTTTGACCACATCGTCGCCACGCGCCAGGCCGCGTTGCCTTCGGTGGAGGTCGATCCCCGTTTCCCGCAGCACTCCTGAGCATGTCCGTCGAAAACGAGAGCGCGGCAGCGGCCGCATCGAGCAGTCTGTTGCCCCGTCTGGACGAGTCTGTGTTGCGCCATGCGCGGCGCATCGTGGTCAAGGTCGGCTCCAGTCTGGTGACCAACGAAGGGCGGGGGCTGGACGAGGCCGCCATTGGGGAGTGGTGTGTGCAGCTCAGCGCGCTGGTCAAGGAAGGGCGCGAGCTCATCATGGTCAGCAGTGGCGCGGTGGCCGAGGGCATGAAGCGCCTGGGTTGGAGCACACGCCCGAAAGAGATCAACGAGTTGCAGGCTGCTGCTGCCGTGGGGCAGATGGGGCTGGTGCAGATGTACGAGACCAAGTTGCGCGAGAGCGGCATTGGCAGTGCGCAGGTGCTGCTGACCCACGCCGACCTGGCCGACCGTGAGCGCTACCTCAACGCCCGTTCCACGCTGCTGACCTTGCTGCAGCTGGGCGTGGTGCCGGTGATCAACGAGAACGACACCGTCGTCAACGACGAGATCAAGTTTGGTGACAACGACACCCTGGGCGCCCTGGTGGCCAACCTGGTGGAGGCCGACGCGCTGGTGATCCTCACTGACCAGAAGGGCTTGTACACCGCCGATCCGCGCAGCAACCCGCAGGCGCAGTTCGTGTTCACCGCCCGTGCAGGTGACCCGGCGTTGGAGGCCATGGCCGGCGGCGCCGGCAGCGGCATTGGCAAGGGTGGCATGATCACCAAGATCCTGGCCGCCAAACGGGCGGCCGGTTCGGGCGCCTCCACCGTCATCGCGTGGGGCCGCGAGCCCGATGCCCTGTTGCGCCTGGCCGCCGGTGAGCCGATTGGCACCTGCCTGTTGGCTCAAACTGCCAAAAGCCAGGCCCGCAAGCGCTGGATGGCCGATCACCTGCAGTTGCGCGGCGCGGTGCTGGTGGACGATGGCGCGGTGGCCAAAATTGTGGAAGAGGGCAAGAGCCTGCTGCCCATTGGCATGACGGGCGTTGAGGGTGAGTTTTCGCGTGGTGACGTGATCGCGGTGCGCGACGCCCGTGGTCAGGAGATTGCGCGTGGGCTGGCCAATTACGCCAGCTCGGAGGCACGGCTGATTTGCCGGCGCGCCTCCGCCGAGTTTGAGCGCCTGCTCGGCTACGCGGCCGAGCCTGAGATGATCCACCGGACCAACCTGGTGCTCACCAAGGGCTGAGGCGCAGGGGCGACTCAGCGCAGACCGACGTTTTTGCCACCTCGTCGCAGGTCGGCCAGCAGGCGTTCCATGGGCTCGGTCGGCGTGCGACCTTCGCAGAAGGCGAGGTACGCCAAGCGTGCCGCTGGCAAGGATGCGGCCACGCCCGACAGCGGACGCCAAGGGGTGGTGCCGCTGTACGGCACCCAGCGTTGCTCAGACGGGTTCCAGCGCGCGTAGTTGCGTGCCTCGCCGGTTTCGCACCGCAAGCCCTCGTACAGAATGTTTTCCGCGCCGCTGTTGCTGCGCGCCACCAGCACGTAGCGCAAGACGCGATCGCTGCCGACGCTGATGCTGCTGGCATCCACACTGAATTGCAGTTCGGTGCGCGTGCTCATGTCAAAGGGGATGAGTGCACTGCGTTGCAACGGCCCGGGCAGCGGCACCTCGTTTTCCTGCCAGACCGACTGCGCATGTGAGGGCAATGCGCAGACGGCCATTCCCAGCGCCAAGGGCACTGTCCAGAGCTGTTTCATCCGTCTGACCTTTGTTGGATGGGTGCTGACTGGGTGACCATGGTCTGAGGGTCAGGATCAAAGCTGGCGCCGGGAGGCAACTCCAACCCCATGTGGCTGGAGACAGGCCCGCTGTCGGCGCCGTCGCGATGGCGGAGGTTGCCGCGAAGGTAGCGGTTGCGCGGATCGGTGCGGGGCAGGTAGCGTGAAAGCTCGGTCAGCGCCATCTCATAGACGCCACGCTTGAACTCCACCACCACGTCCAGCGGCACCCAGTAGTCGTTCCAACGCCAGGCATCGAATTCCGGGTGGTTGGTGGCGCGCAGATTCAAGTTCCAGTCGTGGCCAATCAGCCTGAGCAGATACCAGATCTGCTTCTGTCCCTTGTAATGCCCACGGGCATCGCGCCGTATGTAACGGTCTGGCACTTCGTAGCGCAACCAGTCCCGCGTGCGGGCCACAATCGCCACGTGCTCCGGCATCAGACCCACCTCCTCGTGGAGCTCCCGGTACATGGCCTGCTCGGGGGTTTCGCCCCGGTCAATGCCACCCTGCGGAAACTGCCAGGAGTGGGTGCGGATACGCTTCCCCCAGAACACCTGGTTCTTCTGGTTGAGCAGAATGATGCCGACATTGGGCCTGAAGCCTTCTCTGTCAAGCATAATCAACCCCAAATTTTTGAACTGTCTTCATTATGCACCGCTGTGCAACTGAAATGAAGCGCACACGCCGCCCGCCGGCCCTTTCTGTTCAGTCTCTTCCCGCATTTCTCCCACACGCCGCCACATGAAAGCCTCGCAGTTTTTTGTCTCCACCTTCAAGGAAGCTCCGTCCGACGCCGAGGTGGTCAGCCACCGCCTCATGATGCGTGCCGGCATGATCAAAAAGCTGGGTGCCGGCATCTACACCTACATGCCCATGGGTCTGCGGGTGATTCGCAAGGTCGAGCAAATCGTGCGCGAGGAAATGAACCGAGCGGGTGCGGTGGAGCTGACCATGCCGGTGGTGCAACCGGCAGAGCTCTGGCAGGAGACCGGGCGATTCGACAAGATGGGCCCGGAGCTGCTGCGCATCAAGGACCGCCACGAGCGCGACTTTGTGGTGCAGCCCACTTCCGAGGAAGTGGTCACTGACATTGCGCGCCAGGAACTGCGCAGCTACAAACAACTGCCCAAGAACTTTTATCAGATTCAAACCAAATTCCGCGACGAGCGCCGGCCGCGTTTTGGCCTGATGCGTGGGCGTGAATTCATCATGAAGGACGCCTACAGCTTCGACCGCGACCGCGACAGCGCGCAGGCCAGCTACCAGGTGATGGCGGCGGCCTACCGCCGCATCTTCGACCGTTTTGGCCTGACCTACCGCGCCGTGGCGGCCGACAGCGGCGCCATTGGTGGCGACCTGAGCGAGGAGTTCCAGGTCATCGCCGCGACTGGCGAAGACGCCATCGTCTACTGCCCGAACAGCGACTATGCCGCCAACATGGAGAAGGCCGAAGCGTTGGCACCCGCCGGCCCCCGCCCGGCCGCAGTTTCTCCGCTGACCAAGACGCCCACCCCCGGCAAGGCCACCTGCGCCGACGTGGCCGAACTGCTGGGTGTGCCACTGTCCACCACGGTCAAGTCGCTGGTGCTGGCCACCGACGAGATCAACGAGCGCGATGAAATCGTCAAGAGCACGGTCTGGCTGCTGCTGCTGCGCGGCGACCACGACATGAACGAAGTCAAGGTGGGCAAATTGCCCGGCCTGGACATGGGATTCCGTTTTGCCACTTTGGCCGAGATCGAAGACCACTTCGGCTGCAAGCCCGGTTACCTGGGACCGCTGAACCTGAAAAAACCCGTGCAAGTCGTGGCTGACCGCGAGGTGGCCGTGATGGCCGAATGGATCTGCGGCGCGAACGACGTGGACTTCCACATGACCGGCGTCAACTGGGGTCGCGACCTGCCCGAGCCCGATCTGGTGGCCGACATCCGCAACGTGGTGGCGGGCGACGCTTCGCCCGACGGCAAGGGTGTGCTGGCCATTGAGCGCGGCATCGAAGTGGGGCATGTGTTCTACCTGGGCACCAAATACAGCCAGGCCATGAACGCCACTTTCCTGGACACCGACGGCAAACCCAAGCCGTTTGAGATGGGTTGCTACGGCATCGGTGTGACCCGCCTGCCGGCGGCGGCTATCGAGCAGAACCACGATGAGCGCGGCATCATCTGGCCCGACGCCATCGCGCCGTTCAGCGTCGTGATCTGCCCCATCGGCATGGACCGCAGCGACGCTGTAAAACAGGCGGCCGAACAACTGCACGACGAGCTGGCGGCTGCCGGCGTGGACGTGCTGCTGGACGACCGCGGTGAGCGCCCTGGCGCCATGTTTGCCGATTGGGAACTGATCGGTGTGCCGCACCGCGTGACCATTGGCGACAAGGGGCTCAAGGACGGCGTGGTGGAGTACCAGCACCGGCGTGATACCGAGGCGACCAAGGTGGCGCTGGCGGACATTGCGGCACTGATCCAGGGCCGCTTGAAGGCATGAGGCCGCTGAGCGACCCTGGCAGGCGTCGCCTGCTGGGCGCTGCGGCGGCGTGGGCAGTGGCTGGTGCCTGGCCTCGGCCTGCTGCGGCCGGCCAACTCGAAGAGCCACTGGCTGATTCGGTGCGTGGCGCGCTGGCATCGGCGATCGCCAGCAGCGCACCGCCTGTGCCCGATTTTCATACCACTGAGGCGCGATTGGACTACCTGCGCTGGCTCGGTCGCATGAGCGAACGCTTGGCGCGCCGCAAGCCCGACCTGCAGCACCGCGTGGAGTTTTTGCAGACCATCTGGTACGAAAGCCGCCGCGCGGGCTTGGACACGTCCCTGGTACTGGGTTTGGTGCAGGTGGAGAGCGCCTTTCGAAAGTTCGCCATTTCCAGTGTCGGCGCGCGGGGTTACATGCAGATCATGCCGTTTTGGGTGCGTTTGATTGGCGATGGCGACGTCGGCAAGCTGTTCCACATGCAGACCAACCTGCGTTTCGGCTGCGTGATCCTGCGCCACTACCTCGACCGGGAAAACGGCGACATGTTCATGGCCCTGGGCCGCTACAACGGCAGCCGAGGGCGCGATCCTTACCCGAACGCGGTGTTTGCCGCGCAGAAGAACTGGGTCTTGGCCGCCTGACGGCGGCGTTTATTGCAGGAAACCCATGCGGGATTTGTTCCCGCCCGCCCGCGGCAAATCGTCGGGCGCGATGGCATCGCGCTGTTCCAGGCGCGCATTGCCAAACCCCGTCATGAGGGCACGCCGCATCTCACGCGGTGCCAAGGTGGCCAACTGATCCAGCACATCGTCGTTCGGCTCGTCGGCAAAAAGCCGGCCCCAGTCGTGTTCTTCACGTATCGTCGCGTAAAGGTGGCGAGCAATCCGGCGCGCCGCCTCCAGCGTGGGCGCCTGGATCTCGTACACGTTCATGCGGTTGCGTATCGGTTCCGGGATACCGCGCTCGTCGTTGGCGGTGGTGATCCAGATCACCTGGCTGGCGTCCACCGCCACCTCGGCGAACTCGTCCACAAATCGCTGGGCGGTGTCGTGTTCCAGCAGGCTGTAGAGCGCCCCCAACGGGTCGTACTGGGCGTCGGCGCTGGCCTTGTCGATTTCGTCCACCACGATCACCGGGTTGGCGTACTGGCCGTCCACCAAGGCCTCAAACACCTTGCCCGGTTTGGCGCCTTTCCATTGCGAGGATGAACCCGAGAGCAGCCAGCCGGCGGTCATGGAGCTCATGGGCACCAGGCTCATGCCGGTGCCCAGCAAGTCGGCCAGTTGGCGGGCAAAGTGGGTTTTGCCCACGCCGGGCGGCCCCAGCAGCAGCATGGGGGTCACTTCCAATGCGTCGCGACTGTCCTGGCTCAGGGCGACGTGGCGTTTCACGTCGTCCAGCACCTCGGTGAAGTTGGGCAGCAGGTCATAGAGCGGCTCCATGCGCGGCACACCCGAGGGCTTGACCGCAAAACGCTGCGGGCCCCGCTCCAGCATGCGTTCGTAGGTAGCGCGAAGGCTTTCATGTTCGCGTTCGGCGCCGCTGGTTTGCAGCTTGACGAGTTTGCGCTGGACCTCGTCGGCATGGAACACGCTGCGCATGTGCGCAATGGGCAGGTTCAGGTCGTTGGTGGTGACCAGACTGTTCGAGCTCATGGCTTCCTCCTTGAACAAATCAACCGCAGGGACCACGGTTTTCATTCAAGCACAAGCCATGCCCGCCCATCAATGCGTGAAACGCCGGAACTGCGGCAGGTGTTGCCTTTTGATCAAAGGATCAAAAAGGCTGGGCCTCAGCTCTGTCCGGTGATGACCTGTTGCAGTTCACCCGACTCGTACATCTCCATCATGATGTCGGAGCCGCCGATGAACTCGCCCTTGACATAGAGCTGGGGGATGGTGGGCCACTGGCTGTAGTCCTTGATGCCCTGGCGGATTTCCGGGTCGTCCAGCACGTTGACGGTTTTCAGGTCCTTGGGGTCGACGCCGCAGGCTTTGAGGATTTGCACCGCGCGGCCCGAGAAGCCGCACATGGGGAAGCTGGCGCTTCCCTTCATGAACAGGACGATGTCGTTGGATTTGACCAACTGGTCGATGCGGGTGTGTGCGTCGCTCATGGATTCGCTCCGAAAAAGGTGAATGGGTGGATTATCCCCGCCCGGCCCATTGGCCGCCGCTGCAGCGGTCCAAGCCCGCCAGATCGGTGCGGGTGCTGACCGCCTCAAAGCCCGCCGCCCTCAGCAGGGCGCGCACGGCGGCGCCTTGGTCGTGTCCGTGCTCCAGCAGCAGCCAGCCACCGGGCACCAAGTACTCGCCTGCTTGCGCCACGATGGTGCGTATGTCGTCCAGCCCATCGGCGCCGCTGGTGAGGGCCGACAGCGGCTCGTGGGTGAGGGCGCGCAGGTGAGGGTCGCCTTCGGCCACGTAGGGCGGGTTGGAGACGATGGCGTCGAAGCGCTGGCCGTTGGGCAGGGCCTGAAACCACGAACCCGCCAGGAAACGCACCGGCAGACCCAAAGCCTGGGCGTTGGTTTGGGCCACCGCCAGTGCGGCCAGGCTGGCGTCCACGGCGTGGACCTCGGCGCTGGGGCGTTGGTGCTGAATGGCCAGGGCCACGGCGCCACTGCCGGTGCCCAGGTCCAACACCTGGGGCTGAGTTTTGCCATGCAGAGCGTCCAGGGCCCAGTCCACCAGCGTCTCGGTGTCGGGGCGGGGGTCGAGCACACGCGCGTCCACCCGGAGTTGCAAGCCATAAAACGCTTTGTGGCCGGTGAGGTAGGCCACAGGCTCGCCCGCCAGGCGGCGCTGGCACAGGGCATTGAATGTGGTGGATGGCTCGGCGGGGAGGGCGTCGGTGTCGTGCGCCAGCAGCCAGGCACGGTCATTGGGGTCGCGGCCCAGCGTGTGGAGCAGCAGCAGCTGGGCATCGATGCGGGCCAGCCCTTGGGCCTGGGCGTCGAGCAGCGCCTGTTTGAGCGTCTGCATGGGCATCAACGCAGGGCGCCGCTGGGGGCCTGGGCTTCCAGGTCGGCCAGCAGTTCGGCGCCACGCGCCACCTGCAGTGCGTGGACGATGTCGCCCAGGTCACCTTCCATCACCTGGCCCAGCTTGTAGAGCGTGAGGTTGATGCGGTGGTCGGTGAGGCGGCCCTGTGGGAAGTTGTAGGTGCGGATGCGGTCGCTGCGGTCGCCGCTGCCCACCAGGCCTTTGCGCAAAGCGGCCTCTTTGGCCGCGCGTTCGCTGCGTTCCTTTTCCTGGATGCGCGCCTGCAGCACTTGCAGCGCCTTGGCCTTGTTGCTGTGTTGGCTGCGGCCGTCTTGGCATTCGGCCACGATGCCGGTGGGCAGGTGCACCACACGCACGGCGGAGTCGGTCTTGTTGATGTGCTGGCCACCGGCCCCGCTGGCGCGGAAGGTGTCGATGCGCAGGTCGGCCGGGTTGAGCTTGATGGCCTCAGCCTCGTCGGGTTCGGGCATCACCGCCACGGTGCAGGCGCTGGTGTGGATGCGGCCCTGGGTTTCGGTGGCGGGCACACGTTGCACGCGGTGGCCGCCCGACTCGAAGCGCAGTTTGCCGTAGGCGTGGTGGCCGACGATGCGCAGCACCAGTTCCTTGTAGCCGCCGAGCTCGCTGGGCGACTCGCTCACCACCTCCACTTGCCAATGTTGACTGTCGGCGTAGCGGGTGTACATGCGCGCCAGATCGCCGGCAAACAGTGCCGACTCGTCGCCGCCGGTGCCAGCGCGGATTTCCAGGAACGCGTGGCGCTCGTCGTCCGGGTCCTTGGGCAGCAGCATCAGCTGCAGTTCGGTGTCCAGGGCGGCCAGCTCGGCTTGCGCGCTGTCGATTTCCTCGGCCGCCATGGCCGCCATGTCGACGTCAGCGTCTTGAGCCATGGCCTGGGCGGCGGCGAGGTCGCGTGTGCGCTGCTGGTGGCGCAGGTAGACCTGCACCAGGGCATCGGTTTCGGCGTGTTCGCGGGTGAGTTGGCGAAAGCGCGCCATGTCGCCTGTGGCATCGGGCGCACTCAGGAGCGCGTCCAGCTCGTGCAGGCGCAGGCGCTGGCGTTCAAGGGTGTCGCGGAGAAAGGGCTTCATGACGGATGGAGCGTGGATAGGAGAAAAAAGGTGGTGCCATGCGCGCGCTGCGCGCCACCACCTAGCGCTCGCGCAGGAAGAGGCGCGAAACGGTCTGGGCCGTGGCTTCGCGTGCCTCGGCGTCACCCGTGTGCAGCTCGGCCAGGGTGCCGTGCAGCATCTTCTGGGTCAGGCCTTTGGCCAGGGCTTCCAGCACGGCTTCCACGTCCTCGCCTTTGGCGAGGCGCTTGCGCGCGCGGGCAAGTTCCACCTCGCGCCAGACGTCGGTTTGCTGGTGGATTTGTTGGATGAGCTGCACAACGCCGGCTTTGGGGTCGCGTTGCTGCATCCAGTGCATGAAACTCTGTACCCCGGCGTCGATGATGGCCTCGGCCTGGGCGACGGCGGCCTGGCGGTTGTCGCGCCCGGTCTGCACCACGGCGGCCAAATCGTCCACTGTGTAGAGGTAGACGTCTTCCAGCGCCTTGACTTCCTGTTCGATGTCACGCGGCACCGCCAGATCGACCATGAAGATGGGCCGGTGTTTGCGGCGTTTGAGTGCGCGCTCCACCGCGCCCAGGCCAATGATGGGCAGGGTGCTGGCGGTGCAGCTGACCACAGCGTCGTACTCGTGCAGGCGCTCGGGCAAATCGGCCAGGCGCAGCACCTCGGCACCAAAGCGGCCGGCCAGGGCTTCGCCGCGCTCCAGCGTGCGGTTGGCAATCGCCATGCCTTTGGGTGTCTTGGCCGCAAAGTGGGTGGCGGCCAACTCGATCATCTCGCCGGCGCCCACGAAGAGCACCGTGATGTCTTTCAGGTCTTCAAAGAGCTGGCCGGCCAGGCGCACGGCAGCGGCCGTCATGCTGATGGAGTGGGCGCCGATCTCGGTGGAGCTGCGCACCTGCTTGGCCACCGCAAAGGAACGTTGGAACAGCTGGTGCAGTGTGGTGCCCAGGGCGCCGGCGTCATCGGCCGCCCGCACGGCGTCTTTCAGCTGGCCCAGGATCTGCGCCTCGCCCAGCACCATGCTGTCCAGCCCGCTGGCCACGCGAAAGGCATGGCGGGCGGCGTCGTCGCCTTGCAGGATGTAGGCGTGGCTGCGCAGCTCGTGGGGGCTCACGCCACCGGCCTGGGCCAACCAGGCAATGGCCGGGTCCAGCGACTGACCGTCGGTGGAGCAATAGATTTCGGTGCGGTTGCAGGTGGACAGCAACGTGGCTTCGGGCGCCCGTGCCATCGACTGGCGGAAACGTGCCAAGGTGTGAGGGATCTGGTCCAGCGGAAACGCGAACCGCCCGCGCAAATCCAGGGGCGCGGTGTGGTGGTTGATGCCGAGGGTCCAGACGGTCATGTGGCGAATTATAAAATTTCAAATCGTTTGACCGAGAACCACCCCCATGGGTATCACAACCGCCTTGCTGCATTTCGCCAATTTTGTTGCGCCCGCGCTGGCGGTGGCTGCCTTGTTGGCCCTGTTGTCCTGGGCGTTGCGGCCAGGGGCGCGCTTTTCTCATCTTTCGCTGCGGCACGCCCGCGATCTGTTCGTGTGGTCCGCGTTGGGCGGCGTACTGGTGTTGGGGCTGGGCCTGGTGATTTTTGGTCGTGACGGCAAGCTGGCCACCTATGGCGCCCTGGTGCTCATCATGGGCACCTTGGCGTTCTGGCGGCACAGGGCCTGATCAGGCCGGCGCAAACAGGTCCACGCGGTCGGTGATGATGCCGTCGGTCCCCAAGTACCACAACCGCTTTGCCGCCCACTCGTCGTTGACCGTGTAGCTCAGCATGCGCCAGCCGTGGGCGCGTGCCACGGCCACCAGGGCGTCGTCCCACAGGGCGTGGTTGCACACCAGCGCCACCACACCCAGGGCCTGGGCGTGGGTCACCCAGCCATCCCACAGGCTGTCGAGCAGCAGGCCGCGCGGCAGATGGGGTGCCGTGGCCTGTGCGGTGTACAAGGCCTCGGGCCGGAAGGAGGTCAGCAGGGGCGGCACGCTGGCACCTTGCCACAGCCGTGCCGCCTCGCGGGCCACCACCTCGCCCGTGCGTGCCTCCGAGCCGGGCGTGGGTTTGATCTCGATGTTGAGCAGCATGCCGTTGGCACGGCACCAGCGCGAGACGGCCTCGAAGCTGGGCAGGGTTTCGCCCACATGCTGCCGTGAGTGCCAGCTGCCAGCGTCCAGTCGCGACAGCTCGGCCCAGCTCAGATCACCCGCTGTGCCCAGGCCGTTGGTGGTGCGCTCCAGTGCCGCGTCGTGCAGCAGAAACGGCACGCCATCTGCGCTGAGTTTCACGTCGCACTCGATCATGCGGTAGCCGTGCTCCGCGCCCAAGCGGAAAGCGGCCAGCGTGTTCTCGGGCGCGAGTTTGCCGGCGCCCCGGTGGGCGATCCAGCGCGGGTAGGGCCAGCCGGTCATGCGTCGATGCGGCGGCCGGTTTCGGCGTTGAAGCGGTGCACCTGCTCGGGGCGCGACCACACCTTGACTGTGCTGCCAATGGCCGGCGGTGCCTCGTCGGCGTGGGTGCGCACGATCAGGCCCTCGTCGGCGATGCGCAGGTAGATCAGGCGCTCGGCGCCCAGCATCTCGGTGGTTTCCACCTGGGCGCTCCAGCCGTCGCCCTCCGTGCCCATGCTCAGGTGCTCAGGGCGCACGCCCAGGATTTCGCCGGGCTGCACGCCCGGAGCGTGTTTGAGCAGGTTCATGGGCGGCGCGCCCATGAAGCTGGCCACGAAAGTGGTGGCCGGGCGCGCGTACACCTCCTCGGGTGTGCCGAACTGCTCCATGTTGCCGGCGTTCATCACGATCATGCGCTGGGCCAGGGTCATGGCCTCCACCTGGTCGTGGGTCACAAACAGGCTGGTGATGCCCAGCTCGCGGTGCAGCTTCTGGATTTCGAGCCGCGTCTGCGCCCGCAGCTTGGCATCCAGGTTGGACAGCGGCTCGTCGAACAAAAACACCTGCGGCTGGCGCACGATGGCGCGGCCCATGGCCACACGCTGGCGCTGCCCGCCGGAGAGCTGGCGCGGTTTGCGCTCCAGCAGGTGGCCCAGCTCCAGGATGCCGGCCGCCTTGTCCACACGGGCCTTGATTTCGTCGACCGGGACCTTGGCAATCTTCAGGCCGTAGGCCATGTTGTCGAACACGCTCATGTGTGGATAGAGCGCATAGTTCTGGAACACCATGGCGATGTCGCGTTCGGCCGGCTCCAGCTGGTTGACCACGCGTGGGCCGATCATGATGTCACCGCCCGAAATTTCTTCCAGGCCGGCGACCATGCGCAGCAGCGTTGACTTGCCACAGCCCGAAGGGCCCACGATGACGATGAACTCACCATCGGCGATCTCGGCGTTGACGCCGTGGATGACCTGCAGCGACTGTTTGCCCTGGTGGTATTGCTTGACGACGTTTTTGAGTGTGATGGAAGCCATGTGTGAGTCTTATTTTTCGGTGTCGACCAGGCCCTTGACGAACCATTTCTGCATCAGCATGACCACCAACGCGGGTGGCAGCATGGCCAGGATGGCGGTGGCCATGACCACGTTCCATTCCACGTAGACCTCGCCGAAGATGGCGCGCTTGATGCCCAGGACGATGGGGTACATGTCCTCGTTGGTGGTCACCAGCAGCGGCCACAGGTACTGGTTCCAGCCGTAGATGAACTGGATCACGAACAGCGCGGCGATGCTGGTGCGTGACAGCGGCAGCAGCACGTCGAAGAAGAAGCGCATGGGACCAGCGCCGTCAATGCGTGCGGCCTCCACCAGTTCGTCGGGCACGGTGAGGAAAAACTGCCGGAACAGGAAGGTGGCGGTGGCGGACGCGATCAGCGGCACCGTGAGGCCGGCGTAGCTGTTGAGCAGCCCCAAGTCGGACACCACCTGGTAGGTGGGGCCGATGCGCACCTCCACCGGCAGCATCAGCGTCACGAAGATCATCCAGAACACCAGCCCGCGTGCGGGGAAGCGGAAGTAGACGATGGCAAACGCCGACAGCAGCGAGATGGCGATCTTGCCAATGGAAATGACCATGGCGCTGACGAAGCTCACCCACAACATGGGTGCGACCGGCGCAATGGTGGAGCCCCCGGTGGTTTTGCCACCGAACAGGGCCAGGCGGTAGCTCTCGATGAAGTTGTTGCCAGGCCACAGCGACAAGGGGTTGCTGGTGGACACCTGCTCGGCCGTCTGGGTGGAGCCAATGAAGGTGATGAAAACCGGGAAGGCCACCACCAGCACGCCCAGGATGAGGATGAGGTGGGCCAGAAAGGTCAGGCCGGGGCGTCGTTCGATCATGGATGGTCTCCCGCCGGGCCGCCCCAAGGGAGGGCTGCCCCCTCGGGGGGCAGCGAACACACGAAGTGATGAGCGTGAGGGGCCATCTTCAGTACTGCACTTTCTTTTCAACAAAGCGGAACTGGATCACCGTCAGGGCCACCACGATCAGCATGAGGATGACCGACTGCGCGGCCGAGCCGCCCATGTCCAGCGCCTTGAAGCCGTCGTAGTACACCTTGTAGACGAGGATGGCCGTGTCTTTGCCTGGGCCCCCGTGGGTGGCGGCGTCAACGATGGCGAAGGTGTCGAAAAAGGCGTAGACGATGTTGATCACCAACAGAAAGAACGTGGTGGGCGAGAGCAGCGGGAATACGATGGTCCAGAAGCGGTGCCAGGGCGAAGCGCCGTCGATGGTGGCGGCTTCGATCAGCGACTGAGGGATGGACTGCAGGCCAGCCAGGAAAAACAGAAAGTTGTAGGAAATCTGTTTCCACACGGCCGCCATCACGATCAAGGCCATGGCGTGGTTGGCGTTGAGCAGGTGGTCCCAGGGCAGGCCCAGCCAGCGCAGGAAATAGGCGATCACGCCATAGGGTGACGCGAACATCAGCAGCCACAACACCCCCGCCACCACAGGCGCCACCGCATAGGGCCAGATCAGCAGGGTTTTGTAAAAGCCAGCACCACGCACCACGCGGTTGGCCATGACGGCAAGCAACAGGGCGATCACCAGGCCAGAACCGGCCACCAAGATGGAGAACACGGCCGTGGTCTTGAACGAGGCCAGGTAGCTCTCGTCGTTGAACAGGCGCTGGAAGTTCTCCATGCCCACAAACTCGGTCGAAGTGCCAAAGGCGTCCTGCGTGAGCACACTCTGGTAAAGCGCCTGGGCGGCAGGCCAGAAAAAGAACACCAGCACCACGGCCATTTGTGGTGCCACCAGCAGCCAGGGCAGCCACCACGATTTGAAGCGAACGCGTTTTTCCATAGGGCGATTTTGCTTGGAAAAAAACACACCCTCCCGCGCGCCGCGCGGGAGGGCCTGAAGGTGCCGTCAGCGCGGCACAGCCATGGATGGGTTTTCAGCCCTTGTTGGCTTTCTGGAAACGCTCCAGTTGTTCATTGCCGCGCTTGATGGCCGTGTCCAGCGCTTCCTTGGCCGGCTTTTTGCCCGACCACACGCCTTCCAGCTCCTCATCAACGATGGTGCGGATCTGCACAAAGTTGCCCAGGCGCACGCCCCGCGACTTGTCGGTGGTTTTGCGGATCATCTGTGTCACCGACACGTCGGTGCCAGGGTTCTTTTTGTAGAAGCCGGCCTTGTCGGTCATTTCGAACGAGGCCTTGGTCACGGGCAGGTAACCGGTGCGCTGGTGGCTGGCGGCGGCAATCTCAGGCTTGGACAGGTGGGCAAAGAACTGCGCCACACCCTTGTATTCATCGGCTTTTTTGCCCGCCATGACCCACAGGCTGGCGCCACCGATCACGGTGTTCTGCGGTGCGCCCGGCACGTCCGGGTAGTAGGGCAGGGTGCCGATGCCGTAGCCGAACTTGCCGTTGCGGGTCACGTTGCCATACAGCGCCGATGAGCCAGTGGCCATGGCGCATTCGCCCGACACAAAGGTGGCGTCCGCTGCGTTGCCGCGCCCCTTGTAGACGAACAGGCCCTGTTTGGCCATGTTGGCCAGGTTTTCGATGTGGCGAACGTGCAGGGGCGTGTTGAAGGCCAGGCGGGTGTCCAGGCCGGCAAAACCGTTGTTCTTGGTGGCGAACTCCACGTTGTGCCAGGCAGAGAAGCTCTCCAATTGCGTCCAGCTGATCCAGCTGGTGGTGAAGGGGCACTTGTGTCCGCTGGCCTTGAGCTTGGCCGCAGCCAGGGCCACTTCAGGCCACGTGGTGGGCGGCTTCTCTGGGTCCATGCCTGCGGCCTTGAAGGCATCTTTGTTGTAGTGGAACACCGGCGTCGAGCTGTTGAACGGGAAGCTCAGCATCTGACCGTTGGGGGCGGTGTAGTAGCCTGCCACAGCGGGCACATACGCATTGGCGTCAAATGTCACGCCCGCTTTTTTCATGACCTCGGCCACGGGCACGATGGCGCCCTTGCTGGCCATCATGGTGGCTGTGCCCACTTCAAACACCTGCAGCACGTGGGGGGCGTTGCCGGCGCGGAAGGCGGCAATGGCGGCGGTCATGGACTCGTCGTAGCTGCCCTTGAAGGTCGGCACGATCTTGTAGTCCTTCTGGCTGGCGTTGAAGTCCTTGGCCAGGTCGTTCACCCATTCACCCAGGGCGCCACCCATGGAATGCCACCACTGGATTTCGGTCTGGGCGTGGGCGCCGGCGGCGCTCAGGCCCAGGGCCACGGCGAGGGTGAGGCGGGAAATGCGAGATGTCATGGGTTCTCCTGAAAACGTTACAGAAACACAGGCGCGCAGCTTAACGCTCACTTGTGGCATTTTTGTGAAAAGTATTGCACCGGTATTTCACTTGTGTGACAAGCCGGGGTTTCCATGAGGCCAGCAGGCCCATGCTGCGCTGCGGTAACATTTGCGGCCCTGCCACGCCGGGTGGTCGCGCCAGCCGCCCCAGCCACTGTCCCCATGAATGCTCCCTATTTGCCCGAGGCCCTGGTCGACGTGACCACGGATGCGCCGCGCCTGCGCGAGATCCCCTACAACTACACCTCGTTCTCCGACCGCGAGATCGTCGTGCGGCTGCTGGGCTCCCGGGCCTGGGACGTACTCAACCAATTGCGCCAAGAACGCCGCACCGGACGCTCGGCCCGCATGTTGTACGAAGTGCTGGGTGACATCTGGGTGGTTCAGCGCAACCCCTACCTGCAGGACGACCTGCTGGACAACCCCAAGCGCCGCCGCTTGCTGGTCGATGCCTTGCACCACCGCCTAGCCGAGGTGCAAAAGCGCCGCACGCCCCAGGACGACCCTGCCCGCGATGCCCTGGTGGGCGAGTTGGCCCAGGCCGCCAGCGCGGCAATCGAAGGCTTTGCGCGCCATTTCGATGAGATGGCGGCCTTGCGCCAGCGCGTGGTGCGCGAGCTGCGCCGCCTGACCGCCAAGGACAACGTCAAGTTCGACGGCCTCTCGCGCGTCAGCCACGTGACGGACGCCACCGACTGGCGCGTGGAATACCCCTTTGTGGTCTTGTGCCCCGACACCGAGGCCGAGATGGCGCGGCTGGTCAAGGGCTGCATCGAGTTGGGCTTGACCATCATCCCGCGAGGGGGCGGCACCGGCTACACCGGCGGCGCCATCCCACTGACGTGGAAGAGCGTGGTCATCAACACCGAGAAGCTGGAGGCCATGACCGAGGTGGAGTTTGTGGCCATCCCCGGCCACAGCCAGCCGGTGGCGACGGTGTGGACCGAAGCCGGCGTGGTGACCCAGCGCGTGGCCGATGCGGCCGAGCGCGCGGGCTATGTGTTCGCCGTCGATCCGACCTCGGCCGAAGCGTCCTGCGTCGGCGGCAACGTGGCCATGAACGCGGGCGGCAAGAAGGCCGTGTTGTGGGGCACGGCGCTGGACAACCTGGTCAGCTGGCGCATGGTGACACCGCAGGCGCAGTGGCTGGAAGTCACGCGCCTGGACCACAACTTGGGCAAGATCCACGATGCCGATGTGGCCAGCTTTGAACTGACGTATTTCGAGGCCGACGGCAAAACGCCGGTGCGCAGCGATCGCCTGGTGATCCCGGGCAAAACCTTCCGCAAGGAAGGCCTGGGCAAGGACGTGACCGACAAGTTCCTGAGCGGCCTGCCGGGCATTCAGAAGGAAGGCTGCGACGGCCTCATCACCAGCTGCCGCTGGGTGGTGCATCGCATGCCCGAACACACCCGCACGGTCTGCCTGGAGTTCTTTGGCAACGCGCGCGACGCCGTGCCCAGCATCGTCGAGATCAAGGACTTCATGTTCGCCGAGCAAAAGCGCTCGGGCGTGCTGCTCGCGGGTTTGGAGCACCTGGACGACCGCTACCTGAAGGCGGTGGGTTACACCACCAAAAGCAAGCGCGGGGGCTTTCCCAAGATGGTGTTGGTCGGCGACATCGTGGGCGACGATGCCGACGCCGTGGCCCGCATCACCAGCGAGGTGGTGCGCATCGCCAACTCGCGCAGCGGCGAAGGTTTTGTGGCCATCAGTGCCGAAGCGCGCAAGAAGTTCTGGCTCGACCGCAAGCGCACGGCCGCCATCAGCCGCCACACCAACGCCTTCAAGATCAACGAAGACGTGGTGATCCCGCTGCCGCGCATGGCCGAGTACACCGACGGCATCGAGCGCATCAACATCGAGCTGAGTCTGCGCAACAAGTTGCGCCTGTGCGACGAGCTGGAGACCTTCTTCAGCCGGGGCAACCTGCCGCTGGGCAAAACCGACGACGCCAGCGAAATCCCCAGCGCCGAGCTGCTGGAAGACCGCGTGGCGCAGGCGCTGGCGCTGGTGCGCGAAGTGCGCGCCCTGTGGGCCGGCTGGCTGCGCGATGTGGATGGCCTGTTCTCGGAACTGCAAGACCACCGGCTGCGCGCGAGCTGGAAAACCCAGCTCCGTCTGCCGCTGCAAGGCATCTTCAGCGGTGCGGCCTTCGGCCCCATCCTGACCGAGTGCAATGCCATCCACAAACGCGCGCTCAAGGGCCGCGTCTGGGTGGCCCTGCACATGCATGCCGGCGACGGCAACGTGCACACCAACATCCCCGTCAACAGCGACGACTACGAGATGCTGCAGACCGCCCACGAAGCGGTGGCCCGCATCATGGTGCTGGCGCGCAGCCTGGATGGCGTGATTTCGGGCGAACACGGCATTGGCATCACCAAGCTGGAGTTTCTGACCGAAGCCGAGCTGGCGCCGTTTGCCGACTACAAGCAGCGCGTGGACCCCGAAGGCCGCTTCAACAAGGGCAAGCTGCTGCGCAACGCTGAAAAAGACGATGTGCGCATGGCCGATTTGAGCCAGGCCTACACGCCCAGCTTCGGCCTCATGGGCCACGAGTCGCTGATCATGCAGCAGAGCGACATCGGGGCCATCGCCGATTCGGTGAAGGACTGCCTGCGCTGCGGCAAGTGCAAGCCAGTGTGCGCCACCCACGTGCCTCGCGCCAATTTGTTGTACAGCCCGCGCAACAAGATCCTGGCCACCTCGCTGCTGGTCGAGGCCTTTTTGTACGAGGAGCAGACACGCCGGGGCATCAGCATCAAACACTGGGAAGAGTTCGAGGACGTGGCCGACCACTGCACGGTCTGCCACAAGTGCCTCACGCCATGCCCGGTCAAGATCGACTTCGGCGACGTGACCATGAACATGCGCAATCTGCTGCGCAAGATGGGCAAGAAGAGCTTCCGCCCAGGCAACGCCGCCGCCATGTTCATGCTCAACGCCACCAACCCCGAGACCATCAAGCTGGCGCGCGCCGGCATGGTGGGCTTGGGCATGAAGGCGCAGCGCATTGCGAACGAGGTGCTCAAACTGGCAGCGCGCAAGCAAACCAACGCGCCGCCGGCCACGGTTGGGCCTGCTCCGATCAAGGAGCAGATCATCCACTTCATCAACAAAAAGATGCCGGGCAACCTGCCCAAGAAAACCGCACGCGCGCTGCTGGACATCGAGGACAAGGACTACGTGCCCATCATCCGCAACCCGCAGGCCACCACGGCCGACACGGAGGCGGTGTTCTATTTCCCCGGCTGTGGCTCCGAGCGGCTGTTCAGCCAGGTCGGCTTGGCCACCCAGGCCATGTTGTGGCACGCGGGTGTTCAGACCGTGTTGCCGCCGGGCTACCTGTGCTGTGGCTACCCGCAGCGCGGTTCGGGCCAGTTCGACAAGGCCGAGAAGATCATCACCGACAACCGGGTGTTGTTCCACCGCGTGGCCAACACACTCAACTACCTCGACATCAAGACGGTGGTGGTGAGCTGTGGCACCTGCTACGACCAGCTGCAGGGCTACGAATTCGACAAGATTTTCCCCGGCTGCCGCATCATCGACATCCACGAGTACCTGTTGGAAAAAGGCATCGTCCTCGACAACAAGGGTGCCTACCTGTACCACGACCCTTGCCACACGCCCATGAAGCAGCAGGAGCCGCTCAAGACGGTGAAGGCGCTGCTGGGCCCCGATGTGCTGCAGAGCGCGCGCTGCTGCGGCGAGTCGGGCACGCTGGGCGTGACGCGACCCGACATCTCGACCCAGGTGCGTTTCCGCAAGGAAGAGGAGCTGCGCAAGAACGAAACCGCGCTGCGCGAGCAGGCGGGCCTCGATGCCAAGGCCGACCTCAAAATCCTCACCAGCTGCCCCAGCTGCCTGCAAGGCCTGAGCCGCTACGGCGACGACTTGCAGAACGGTTTGCTGGAAGCCGACTACATCGTGGTCGAGATGGCGCGCAAGATCCTGGGCGAAGACTGGATGCCCGAGTACGTGGCGCGCGCCAATGCCGGCGGCATTGAGCGGGTGCTGGTCTGACCATGGCCCACTGCGTGTTGTGTGACACCGACGGCGGCCTGCTGATCCACCGGGCGCCGAAATGGCGCCTGATCCGCGCCACCGACACACCGGCCTATCCCGCCTTCTACCGTGTGGTCTGGAACGCCCATGTGGCCGAGCTGTCTGACCTGAGCGATGCCGAGCGCCACGAATGCATGGATGTGGTCACCCAGGTGGAGCGCCTGATGCGCGCCCACCTCGCGCCCACCAAAATCAACCTCGCCGCACTGGGTAATGTGGTGCCGCACCTGCATTGGCACCTGATTGCGCGTTTTGAAGGCGACAGCCATTTCCCTGCGCCCATCTGGGCGCCAGCACAACGCGAACCGTTGCCTGCGGCACTGGCCGTGCTGAGCAGCAAGCTGCCGGCGCTCGACCAGGCGCTGGCGGCCAACTTTTACTGAACTCGGAGACAACCCCCATGGCCGGCCTGACCCAAGACACCCCCAGCCCCGAATCCATCACGCTGCACAACAAGTCGCGGGTGTTGGAGGTGGGTTTTTCGGACGGCAAGACCTTCCGCATCCCCTTTGAGCTGATGCGTGTGTATTCGCCTTCGGCCGAGGTGCAGGGCCACGGCCCGGGCCAGGAGGTGTTGCAGACCGGCAAACGCGAGGTGGCGGTCATGGCACTGGAGCCGGTGGGCAACTACGCCGTGCAGCCCACCTTCAGCGATGGCCACGACAGCGGCATTTTTTCCTGGGATTACCTGTATTTCCTGGGCTCGAAAGAAGCCGAGTTGTGGGCCGATTACAACGCACGGCTCGCTGCAGCCGGCGTGGACCGCGACGCACCCATGCCCGAAAAAGCCGGTCACGCCTGCGGCTCACACCACTGAACATGCGGGCTGCGGTCCGTTTTGGGGCGCGCAGCCGCATGTTTGTTGGGCTTTTTTGGGGGCTTTGCCCCGCCGCGCCACGCTGGTTTTGATGTTTGCACCGGTGTGGTGCTCTAACATCAACACCTATGTCCACCACCCATTTCGGCTTCAAGACCGTCGACGAGCGCGACAAGGCCAAGCACGTGCGCGGCGTTTTCGACGCGGTTGCGTCACGTTACGACGTGATGAACGACCTGATGTCGGCCGGCCTGCACCGGGCCTGGAAACACTACACCGTCACCGTGGCCAACCCGCAACCGGGCGACCGCGTGCTCGACATCGCCGGGGGCACGGGCGATCTGGGCCTGGCCTTCGCGCCCAAGGTGGGCCCCATGGGCCAGGTGGTGCACACCGACATCAACGAAGCGATGCTGAGCGAGGGGCGCACCCGCCTGCTCGACGCGGGTGTGATCCTGCCCACCCTGGTGTGTGACGCGGAAAAACTGCCCTTTCCCGATGGCCATTTCGACATCGTCACCGTGGCCTTCGGCTTGCGCAACATGACGCACAAGGACGTGGCGCTCAAGGAAATGCAGCGCGTGCTGCGCCCTGGCGGCAAGCTGCTGGTGCTGGAGTTTTCCAAGGTCGCCAAGCCGCTGGAAAAAGCCTACGAGTGGTACACCTTCAACGTGGTGCCCAAGATGGGGCGCCTGGTGGCTGGCGACGAAGGCAGCTACCGCTACCTCGCCGAATCCATACGCATGCACCCCAACCAGGAAACTCTCAAGCAACTGATGCGCGAGGCTGGTTTTGGGCATGTGGACTACCACAACCTCACGGCCGGGGTGGTGGCGTTGCATGTGGGCATCAAGTGTTGAATCCCGTGTCGGGTGTGTGAAGTCTGTGAACCTTGTGGGTTGAAGGAGTTGTCATGAAGCTGCTGTCTGTCCTGTTTGTGTGTGCCATGGCGATCACGTCGCAGGACGTGTGGGCCAAGCGCCTGGGCGGCGGCGCCTCCGTGGGCAAACAATCCGCCAACGTGACCCAGCGCAACACACCGGCAGCCGCGCCGCAGGCGCCTGCGCAGGGTGCTGCCGCCAACAAACCCACGGCGGCCGCGCCCGCCGCCGCACCCCAGCGCCCTTGGGGCACCATGCTGGGCGGCCTCGCTGCGGGTTTGGGGCTGGCCTGGCTGGCGTCCACGTTGGGGTTTGGTGAGGCGTTTGCGCAGTTTCTGCTGGTGGCCTTGCTGGGTGTGGTGGCCGTGATGGTGGTGGGCTGGGTGCTGCGCTCGCGCGCCCACTCGCGGGCTGCCCAAGTGGGCGGCGCGAATCTGGCCTTCCAGAGCGCCGACGCCACCACGCCACGTGGCTACAGCCCGCAGAACGTGGGCAACGACGCCTCGGCCCGGCCCTGGGAGCGCAGCACCATGGGCTTTGACACCGGCTCGCCCGCACTGGCTGGTGGCGCGCTGATTGGCACCGCGCTCAACAGCGCTCAAAACTGGTCCATCCCGGCAGATTTTGATGTCGATGGTTTCCTGGGCGCATCCAAAGCCAACTTCGTCAACCTGCAAGCGGCTTGGGACCGCTCTGACATCCCCAGCTTGCGTGCCATGATGACCGACGAGATGCTCGCGCAGATCAAGTCCCAGCTGGCCGAGCGCGAGCAACACACCGGCGGTGCCCCCAACCAGACCGAGGTCGTGATGCTGGAGGCGCACCTGCTGGGCATCGAAGAACTGGAGCAGGGCTACATGGCCAGCGTCGAGTTTTCCGGGCTGATTCGCGAGGATGTGTCGACCGGTCCCAACCCGTTCCGCGAGGTCTGGAACATCACCCGTCCCAAGGCGGGCAAGGGCGGTTGGCTGGTGGCCGGCGTGCAGGCCCTGCAGTGAGTTAGCCCACCCCCGCGCCGCGCCTGCGGCGACCCGGTTTTATCCGTCAGAATCGGGGACCATGAAACAGGCGTCCCCGATTTCTTTTCCTCCTTTTGATTTCCTGCAGTCGTTGGCCGCGTCGGTGCAGTTGCCCGACTGGCTGGTGGCCGAACTGCAGAACCGTGTGGTGCTGTTCGCCAACCATGTGCTGATGCAGGAGCCGCAGGCGCAGGAGCGTCTCAAGCGGCAAACAGGCAAGGTCATGCTGGTGCGCTGGGGGGTGTTCGACCTGCGCCTGGCGGCCACGCCTGCCGGTCTGCTGGAGCGCACGCACGTGGCGGCCGAACCCGATCTGAGCATCACCTTGGTGCAGACCTCGCCGCTGGCGGTGGCGCAGGCGGTGATGTCCGGGCAGAAGCCCGATGTGTCCATACAGGGTGACGTGGCGCTGGCGGCCGATGTGGCTTGGCTGGCCGACAACCTGCGCTGGGACATGGAGGAAGACCTCTCGCGTTTCCTGGGCGACGCCGCTGCCCACACCCTGGTGAGCCAGGCGCAGGCGCTGGCAACAGCGGTGCGGGGTTTTGTGTCGCGGGTGGTGCCCGGGGCGGCGGCCGACGTGCCCAAGGCCCAACCATGAGGCGGTTTTTCCGCGGCGCTTTCATTGTTTGGGTGGTGCTCCGGCACGGGCTGGACGAGCTGGTGTTGTCGAGCTTCCAGCACCCGCTGCTGCGCCTGCTCACGCGCTGGGTGTCCATCGGTCGCGACCTGAGCGTGCCCCGTGGCCAGCGCCTGCGCGAGGCGCTGGAGCGCTTGGGCCCCATCTTCGTCAAGTTTGGCCAGGTCCTGTCTACACGCCGCGATTTGTTGCCGCCCGACATTGCCGATGAACTGGCCGCTTTGCAAGACCGCGTGCCACCGTTTCCCAGCGACGTCGCCGTGGCCACCATCGAGCGTGCCTTTGGCCGCAAGCTGGAACAGGTGTTCGCCAGCTTCGAGCAGGTGCCAATCGCCAGTGCTTCGATTGCGCAGGTGCACTTCGCCACGCTGAACGACGGTCGCGAGGTGGCGGTCAAGGTGCTGCGCCCCAACATGCTGCCGGTGATCGACAAGGACCTGGGCCTGATGCGTGTCATGGCTGGCTGGGTGGAACGCCTCTCGGCCGATGGCAAACGACTCAAGCCACGCGAGGTGGTGGCTGAGTTCGACAAATACCTGCACGACGAGCTGGACCTGGTGCGCGAAGCCGCCAACGCCGCGCAGTTGCGCCGCAACATGCAGGACGTGGGGCTGGTGCTGATCCCCGAGATGTACTGGGACCATTGCCGCCCCGAGGTGATGGTGATGGAGCGCATGAAGGGTGTGCCCATCAGCCGCATCGAGGAACTGCGCGCCCGTGGCGTGGACATTCCGCGCTTGGCACGCGATGGCGTCACCATCTTTTTCACCCAGGTGTTCCGCGACGGCTTTTTCCATGCCGACATGCACCCGGGCAACATCCAGGTGAGCGTGGAGCCCACCAGCTTCGGCCGTTACATCTCGCTGGATTTCGGCATCGTGGGCACCCTGACCGAGTACGACAAGGAGTACCTGGCCCAGAACTTCTCCGCTTTTTTCCGACGCGACTACAAACGCGTGGCGGAGCTGCACATCGAAAGCGGCTGGGTGCCGAGCGACACGCGGGTGGACGAGCTGGAGTCGGCCATTCGCGCGGTCTGCGAGCCGTATTTTGACCGTCCGCTGAAGGAAATTTCGCTGGGCATGGTGCTCATGCGCCTGTTCCAGACCTCGCGCCGCTTCAACGTCGAAATCCAGCCCCAGCTGGTGCTGCTGCAAAAAACCTTGCTCAACATCGAAGGCCTGGGCCGCGAATTGGACCCGGAGTTGGACCTGTGGAGCACGGCCAAGCCCTTTCTTGAGAAGTGGATGCTCGATCAGGTGGGGCCGCAGCGCCTGTTGCGCCAGCTCAAGGAGGAAGCGCCTCAGTACGCCAAACTGCTGCCCGCCTTGCCGCGCCTGCTGCACGATTATTTGCAGCAGCGCCCCGACGACCTGCGGCGCGACCTGAAGGCCTTGATGGACGAGCAGCGGCGCACCAACCGCCTGTTGCAGATGATCGTTTATGTGGGGCTGGGCTTTTTGCTGGGCTTGCTGGCCATGCAGCTGCTGGTGCGCGTGCAGATTTGGTGAGCACCCTGGCTTGAGGCGGGGCGCCGAGCCCCAATTTATAATGACGGGTTTTGTTCGTTGACCCGGTGCAGGCCGCTCGCCTGCCGGGTCGTCATCCCTTTTCTTCAGGTCCACGCCATGCCCATCTACGCTTACAAGTGCGCGTCTTGCGGTCACGCCAAGGACGTGTTGCAAAAAATCTCGGACGCCCCGCTGACGGCTTGCCCGGCTTGTGGTGCCGAGGCTTTCTCCAAACAGCTCACTGCCGCCGGATTCCAGCTCAAGGGCTCGGGCTGGTACGTCACCGATTTCCGTGGTGGCTCGGGTGGCGCCAGCGCACCCGCCGCCGGCGCAGTGGCCGCTGCAGCGCCGGCCACCGCCGATGCTGCTGCGGCGGCGCCCGCGCCGGCCACGGCTGACACAGGCACCAGTTCGACGGCTGGCGGCTGTGGCGGCTCCTGTGCCTGCCACTGAAGCAGCCGCACCGAAAGCCCCAATTCATGATTGCCGCCCTGCGCAAATGGCTGTTTTCCGGCCTGCTGGTCCTCGTGCCGCTCATCATCACCTTGTGGGTGCTGGACTGGGTGGTGAGCACGCTGGACCAGACCTTGCGCATCCTGCCCATGGCCTGGCAACCCGACCGGTGGCTGGGCATGCACATTCCCGGCTTGGGCGTCGTGTTCGCGCTGGTGGTGGTGTTGAGCATCGGCGCCATGGCGTCCAACATCATCGGCAACAAACTGGTCCATTGGTGGCACGCCTTGTTGCACCGCATTCCCGTGGTGCGTTCCATCTACTCGGGTGTCAAGCAAGTGTCCGACACCCTGTTTTCAGAAAAAGGCAACGCTTTCCGGCAGGCCTTGCTGGTGCAATGGCCGCACGATGGGATGTGGACCATCGCCTTTCTGACGGGCGCACCCGCGGGTGAGTTGGCGCGTCATCTGCCGGACGATTGCCTGAGCGTGTACGTGCCAACCACCCCCAACCCCACCGGCGGCTACTTTGTGATGGTGCCGCGCAGCCGTTGTGTCGAACTGGCCATGTCGGTGGATGAGGCCCTGACCTACGTGATCTCCATGGGCGTGATCGTCCCTGGTGGTCCCAAGAATCCCAAACTCAAGACGGTGGTGGCCTGAGCCGCTGCCCATGATCCCTTTCAGCGAAACCCGAGAGAAAAGAGAACAGCCATGGCGATGCGTACCCACTACTGCGGTCTGGTGACCGAAGCCCTGATGGGCCAGACCGTGACCTTGTGCGGCTGGGTCAACCGCCGCCGCGACCACGGTGGTGTGATTTTTGTCGACCTGCGCGACCGCGAAGGTTATGTGCAAGTGGTGTGCGACCCCGACCGCGCCGACATGTTCAAAACCGCCGAAGGCGTGCGCAACGAGTTCTGCGTGCAGATCACCGGCCTGGTGCGCGCGCGTCCCGAAGGCACGGCCAACGACAGCCTCAAGAGCGGCAAGATCGAGATCCTGTGCCACGAGCTGAACGTGCTCAACCCCTCGGTCACGCCGCCCTTCCTGCTGGACGACGACAACCTGTCGGAGACCACCCGCCTCACGCACCGCGTGCTGGACCTGCGCCGCCCCTACATGCAGCGCAACCTGATGCTGCGCTACAAGGTGGCCATGGAGGTGCGCAAGTTCCTCGACGCCAACGGCTTCGTCGACATCGAAACCCCCATGCTCACCAAGAGCACGCCCGAAGGCGCGCGCGACTACCTGGTGCCCAGCCGCGTGCACGACGGGCAGTTCTTCGCGCTGCCGCAGTCGCCCCAGCTGTTCAAGCAACTGCTGATGGTCGCCGGCTTTGACCGCTACTACCAGATCACCAAGTGCTTCCGCGACGAAGACCTGCGCGCTGACCGCCAGCCCGAGTTCACCCAGATCGACATCGAGACCTCCTTCCTCACCGAGCAGGAGATCCGCGACATGTTCCAGGGCATGATCAAGACCGTGTTCCAGAACGTGCTGGACATCGATCTGGGCGAGTTCCCCGTGATGGCTTACAGCGAAGCCATGCACCGCTACGGCTCCGACAAGCCCGACCTGCGCGTCAAGCTCGAATTCACCGAGCTGACCGATGTCATGGCCGACGTGGACTTCAAGGTCTTCAGCGCACCCGCTCAAATGAAGAACGGCCGCGTGGTGGCCCTGCGTGTGCCTGGCGGCGCCGAGATGAGCCGCAGCGAGATCGACGCCTACACCGAGTTTGTCAAGATCTACGGCGCCAAGGGCTTGGCCTGGATCAAGGTCAATGAGCTGGCCAAGGGCCGCGATGGCCTGCAATCGCCCATCGTCAAGAACATCCACGACGCCGCTCTCCAGCACATCCTCACGCGCAGCGGCGCGCAAGACGGCGACATCCTGTTCTTCGGTGCCGACAAGGCGAAGATCGTCAACGACGCCATCGGCGCGCTGCGCATCAAGATCGGTCACAGCGAGCTGGGCAAGAAGAAGGGCTTCTTCGAGCAGCGCTGGGCGCCGATGTGGGTGGTGGACTTCCCCATGTTCGAGCACGACGAGGAAGAAGACCGCTGGACGGCTGTGCACCACCCCTTCACCGCGCCGAAAGACGGCCACGAGGACTGGATGGTGACCGCGCCCGAAAAGTGCATCGCCAAGGGCTACGACATGGTGCTCAACGGCTGGGAAATCGGCGGTGGTTCGGTGCGTATCCACCGCGCCGATGTGCAGCAGAAGGTGTTCGACGCGCTCAAGATCAGCCCTGAGGACGCGCAGCTCAAGTTCGGCTTCCTGCTGGACGCGCTGCAGTACGGCGCCCCCCCGCACGGCGGCCTGGCCTTTGGTCTGGACCGCATCATCACCCTGATGACCGGTGCTGAATCCATCCGCGACGTGATCGCCTTCCCCAAGACCCAGCGCGCTCAGTGCCTGCTCACGCAAGCCCCGTCGCCAGTGGACGAAAAGCAGCTGCGCGAACTGCACATCCGCTTGCGCAATCTGGACGCGGCCAAGGCCTGAGTCTTTGCGTACGCCCGTGTCCTTGCCCAAGGACACGGGGCACCTGGCTCCGCGGCTGTCCCCCGTCGGCTTCGCCTCCTCCGCCTGTATGCCGCTGCGCCAGGCACCCCGTGCCCTCGGGCATCAGCCGTGTTGGCGTACCAGCGGTGGCGTGCCTACACAGTTGCAGATCGGGGTGGCATGCTGCCCTGTGCAGCGAAGTCAAGGCGGAGGGCGCGCAGCGCCCGGGGGACATGAGCGGAACAGGGCAGTGTGCCGCCCCGATCCGCCTACCCATCAGGACAAGCCCTGGCGGCGCAACGCTTATTTGGCCAGCAATGCATCAATGGCGGCCAAGTCCTCAGCCTTCAACACACCACCGGCCTGCTTCAAACGCAGCGTACCCAGCAGCACGTTGTAGCGCGCCACGGCCAGATCGCGTTTGGTTTGGAACAACTGGCTCTGTGCGTTGAGCACGTCGATGTTGATGCGCACACCCACTTGGTAGCCCAGTTTGTTGGCGTCCAGTGCACTTTGGCTGGACGCCTCGGCGGCCTCCAGCGCCTTGACCTGACCGAGGCCGGAGACGACGCCAAAAAACGCCGTGCGTGTGGCCTGCGCCACGTTGCGGCGGGCGGCTTCCAGGTCGGTGCGGGCTTTGTCTTCCAGGGCGGCGGCCTCAACGATGCGGTTCTCCAGCGCGCCGCCGGTGTAGAGCGGCAGGTTGAACTGCACACCCACACTCGCGGTGTTGGTGCGCACATTGCCTGCGGCCAACGACGAGGTGCTGGGCGAGCGGCTGAGCTGGTACTGGCCGGTCAGGTCCACCGTGGGCTTTTTGCCGGCTTGGGCGCGGCGGGTTTCCAGGGCAGCGATGTCCAGCGCCGCACGCGCCTGGCGGATGCCGGGGTGGGCATTCTCCGATTGCGCCACCCACGGCGCGACGTCGTTGGGTGCAATCGCCGGCAGGTTCACCGGTGCGGCCAAGGGCAGCGGGGCGGTGCCGGCGCGGCCCACCAATTGGTCCAGCGCCAGCCGCTTCACGCGCAAATCGTTCTCGGCCGCGATTTCTTGCGCCAGCACCAGGTCAAAACGGGCCTGGGCTTCGCGCGAGTCGGTGATGGTCGACGTGCCCACCTCGAAATTGCGCTTGGCGGCGGCCAGTTGTTCGGCCACGGCGGTTTTCTGCGCCTTCACGAAAGTGAGCGTGTCCTGTGCGGCCAAGACGTCGAAATAGGCTTGTGAGCTGCGCACGATGAGATCGTGTTCGGCCGCCAGCAACTGGCCTTCGGCCACTTCCAGCGATTTTTGCGCTTGATCAAACGCAATCTGGTTGACCGGGCGGTACAGCGGCAGGCTGGCCGACAGTGCGGCGTTCTGGCTGTTGGTGTCGCGGTTGCCGGTGAGGCTGCTGTCGATGTTGGCGACGTTCGCACCCGCGCTCAACGCAGCTTGCGGGCGCAGGCCGGCACGTGCCTGCTCGGCCTTGGCCAGGTTGGCCTGGTACTGCGACCGGGCCGACAGGTAGGTGGCGTCAAAGTCGCGCGCGGCGCTGTACAAGGTGCCCAGGCTCTGGGTCCAGCCGGGCAGAGCGGCGCCCGCCAGGCTGAGGGAGAGGCCCGTTTGTGCCAGGGCCCGCCACAGGGGGCGGCGGGGCGCTGCGACAGGGGCGGCCAAAGCGTGCGGGCGTCGGTTCATGCGAGAAGTCCTGGTTGGGATCGGTTGAATGAGAGGCTCAATGGCTCAGTAGCGCGGCACAGAAGGATCGACTTCGGCCGACCAGGCGTTGATGCCGCCGGCGATGTTGACCGCCTGATCGAAGCCCTGGTTGTTGAGGAAGTGCGTCACCTGTGCGCTGCGGCCACCGTGGTGGCACAGGCAGGCGATGGGGCGGTCGCGCGGCAGGTCCTGCAGACGGGCGGGTATGGTCTGCATGGGCATGTGGACCAGCTCGAAGCCGTCGGGTTTGACGCTGGCGGTCTGGACTTCCCAGGCCTCACGCACGTCCAGCACCACGGGCAGCACATCGGCGGGCAGCTCGGCCTTGACCTGGGCGATCCAGGCGGCCATTTGGTTGGGGCGCAGGGCGTTCATCAGAAATTGAAGCGCGAAGCTTGGGGGAAGTTCAGAAGACGTGGTGCCACCGTGTCCCAGGGCTGGGTGGTGTGGAAGGCTGTGTCGCTGGTGCGGGTGACCAGGGTGGCGCGCATCATGGGTTCGTCGCCGGTGATGGCGATCAGACGCCCGCCCACGGCCAGCAGTTGCAGCAGGCTGGCAGGCACCTCGGTCACCGAGCCGCTCAGCAAAATGGCGTTGAACGGCGCGGCGGCCCGGCAGGCCGCGAAGTCGTTGGCAGCGGCGTCGGCCTGACGCACGTCCACGTTGTTCACGCCAGCCTGCATCAGGTGGGTGCGCGCCTTGCTGGCGAGCGCGGGGTCGATCTCCAGGCTCAGCACTTCTTGCGCCAGGCGTGCCATGAGGGCGGCCGAAAAACCCGAGCCGGTGCCGATTTCGAGCACTTTGTCGGTGGCTTGCAGCTGCAGGTCTTGCACCATGCGTGCCTCGACGCGGGGCGACAGCATGCACTGGCCTTCCACGGCGGGCTGGGTCAAGGGGAGGTCCATGTCAACAAAAGCCAGTGCCTTGTGCACCGCTGGCGCAAAGTCTTCGCGCTTGACCTCACCCAGCAGCGCGAGCACCTGCGGGTCCAGCACCTCCCAGGGGCGGACCTGTTGTTCGATCATGTTGAAACGGGCTTGTTCGGTGTCGAACGCGGTGGGCAAGGCGGTCATGGCAAAAGGCTCCGTGGGGCTTGTCAATCAGGGTTTCCGATTTTACCGGGGGGTGTGTGTCGGCGCTGTCAAGGCACTGCCTGCCGCTGGTGAAGCGGGTAAACCCATGAGGCGGCGTGCCCACTGGGCGAGATCGTCCATGTAGCAGTACACCACCGGCACCACCACCAGCGTGAGCAGCGATGAGGTGATGACGCCCCCAATCACCGCCTGCCCCATGGGGGCGCGTTGCTCCGAACCTTCGGTGAGCGCAAACGCCAGCGGCACCATGCCAAACACCATGGCCAGCGTGGTCATGAGGATGGGGCGCAGGCGCACGCGCGCGGCCATCAGCAGGGCGTCTTCGCGGCCCACCGCCGGGTGGTCGGGTGTGCCCTCGCGGGCGCGGATGGCGAAGTCCACCAGCAGGATGGCGTTTTTGGTCACCAGGCCCATCAACATCACCACGCCAATCACCGAGAACATGGACAGCGAGGAGCGGAACATCAGCAGCGCCAGCACCACGCCGATGAGCGTGAGCGGCAATGAGCTCATGAGCGCCAGCGGCTGCAGAAAACTCTTGAACTGGCTGGCCAGGATCATGTAGATGAAAACGATGGCCAGCAGCAGGGCCGAGATGGCGTAGCCAAACGACTCCTGCATGTTTTTGGTGGAGCCGCCGAACTCGTAGCGGTAGCCGGGGGGCCAGGCGATGCTGTCGAGCACCTGGCGGATTTCGGCCGACACTTCGCCAGTGGAGCGGGCATAGCTGTTGGCGCTGATGCTCACTTCGCGGGTGAGGTTGCGGCGGTTGATCTGGTTGGCGCCGGTGGCCTCGCGCACCTCGGCCACCTGACCCAGACGCACCACGCGGGCGCTGCCATCGGCCTGGGTGCCGGTCACCAGCGGCAACTGGGCGAGGTCGCCCAGGCGGGCGCGTTCAGCCGCCGGCAGGCGCACGTTGACGTCGTAGGTCTGGTCGTCGGGCGCGCGCCAGTTGCCCACCGTGGTGCCGGCCACCAGGGTGCGCAGGCCGCTGGCGGCGCTGGCCACACCCACACCGGCGTCCGAGGCCAGGTCGCGCCGCAGCACGATGTCCACCGTGGGCTTGTTGGGTTTGACGCTGGCGTCGAGGTCCACCAGGCCGGGGATGGTCCGGATGCGCTCCAGCACCTGCTGGCTCAGGCGTTCCAGTTCCTTGAGGTCGGTGCCTTGCAGTGAGAACTCCAACGCCTTCTGACCGCCCACCGGATCGAGCAGGCCCACGTGGGTGACCGTGATGCCCGCCACTTGCCGCAGCCGCTCGCGCAGTTTGGCCGACATCGCATCCACGCTGACGGTGCGGTCCTTGCGGTCCACCAGGCGCACGTAGACATTGGCGTAGATCTTGCCCTGGGCGTTGCCGGTGTTGATGGTGGTCAGGGTGTATTTGACTTCGGGGAACTCGCGGACGATGGCCTCCACCTGCGCGGCGCGCGATTCGGTGGTTTCCAGCGACGAACCCACGGGCGTGTGGAAGGTGACCGAGGTTTCGGAAAAGTCGGCCTTGGGCACAAATTCGGTGCCCAGCAGCGGCACCATCACGATGCTGGCGACAAAAGTGGCCAGCGCCACGCCCAGCGTGGCCAGCTTGTGTTTGAGTGACCAGCGCAGGATGTTCTGGTAGCCATCGGCCAGGTGGTCTTGCGCGCGGTCTATCCAGTGTGTGAGTCGACCGATGGTTTTGTCGTACAGCGTCACCGGCACAAAAGGTTTGCCGTGTTGGTCGATGGCCGGGTCGTGCCAGATGCTGGACAACATCGGGTCGAGCGTGAAACTCACGAACATGGAGATCAGCACTGCCGCCACGATGGTGATGCCGAACTCGTGGAAAAACTTGCCGATGATGCCTTCCATGAAGCCGATGGGCAGGAAGACCGCCACGATGGACAGCGTGGTGGCCAACACCGCCAGGCCAATTTCCTGGGTGCCATCCATGGCAGCCTGGAAAGGCGTTTTGCCCATCTGCACGTGCCGCACGATGTTCTCGCGCACGACGATGGCGTCGTCGATCAGCAGGCCCACACACAGGCTCAGCGCCATCAGCGTGATCATGTTGATGGTGAAGCCAAACAGTTGCATGAACAGGAAGGTGCCGATCAGGGCGATGGGCAGCGTGAGGCCGGTGATGACGGTGGAGCGCCACGAGTTCAGGAACAGGAAGACGATCAGCACGGTCAGCACGGCGCCTTCGATGAGTGTTCGGCGCACGTTGTCGACCGCCACCTTGATGGGGCGCGCCGCATCGCCGATGGGCTCCAGCCGAACCCCGGAGGGCAACTGTGTGCGCAACTCGGCCAGGGCGGTGTTGAGCCCTGCCGTCACCGCGATGGTGTTTTCGTCCTGCGCCTTTTGCACCTGCAGCAGCAGGGTGCGCTGGCCGTTGTAGAGGGCCAGGCTTTCCACGTCGTTGGTGCCGTCCACCACCTGGGCCACCTGCTGCAGGTACACCGGTTGGCCGTTGCGGCGGGCCACGATGATGCGTTCAAAGTCCTGTGGCCGGGCCATGCGCGCCTGCACCTGCACCACCCGTTCCTGCTCGCGCGACTTGAGTGCGCCCACGGGCAGGTCCTGGTTCTCGCTGCGCACCGCGTTCACCACTTGTTCGGGTGTGACGCCCATGGCCTCCATGGCCGACGGGATGAGCTCGATGTTGATGGCCCGCTGCGTGCCCCCCACCAGCGTGACCGAGCCCACACCGCGCACGTTTTCAAGTCGCTTTTTGAGCGTCTGGTCGGCCCAGTTGGTGAGTTCGGCCGCGGTGGGTCCGTTGGCCTCGGGCAGCACAGCCACCGACCACACGGCGCGGCTGGACGGGTCGAAGCGCAGCACGCGGGGTTCTTCCACCTCATCGCGCAACAGCGGTTTGAGCAGCGCGATTTTTTCCCGCACGTCTTCGGCCGCCTTGCGGCCGTCGATGTGCAGCTGGAATTCGATGATGACCACCGACTGGTTTTCGTAGCTGCGCGAAGTCAGCTTGTTGATACCCGCAATGGCGTTGACGGACTCCTCAACTTTCTTGGTCACCTCCGATTCGACGATCTCGGGTGAGGCGCCCGGGTAGGTGGTGGTGACCACCACCACGGGGAAGTCGATGTTGGGGAATTGGTCGACCTGCAGGCGCTGGTAGGAGAAGGCCCCCAGCACCACAAAGGCCAACATGACCATGGTCGCAAAGACCGGGTTGCGCAGCGAAACCTGGGTGAACCACATGGTGGGGTGTCCAGGCTTATTTGGGCTGCGCGGTCAGGCTGATCGCCGTGCCTTCGCGCAGTGCGCCGACGGCCACGCGCAGCACCTGATCGCCCGCGTTCAGCGGCGCCACCGCCACCCAGTCCTCGTCCAACACGCGGCCACGTGCGCCCAGCGTCACGGTCTGGTGCACCACTTTGCCGTCGCGCACCAGTTGCAGGTAGGGTTGCGGTTTGTCGGTGCGCACGGCCGACAGCGGCACGACCACACCTTGTGTCTGGCCGGTGCGAAGTTGGCCTTGTGCGAACAGGCCTTGGCGCAGGCCGTCGGTGGTGTGGAGTTGCAGGTAAGCCAGCACGCTGCGGCTGCCGGCCTGCGCGGTGGGGTTGATGCGCGCCACGGTGGCAGGCACACGCAGGGGAGCGCCTTCGATGGTCAGCTCGGCTTTTTGGCCCACGCGCACGGCCAGCGCGTCGGCGGGCGCGAGCGCCGCCTCCAGCTCCAGCGCGGACAGATCGACGATCTCCACGATGCGCGCATCCAGGCCCACACGTTCGCCGTTTTGTACCAACCGGCTCGCCACCTGGCCGTTGATGGGGGCGCGCAGCTCGGTGTCGGCCAGGCCTTTTTTGGCGATGTCCAGGGCGGCCAACGCCGCCTTGTGGCTGGCCTGGGCGGCGTCGAGGTTGGCCAGCGAGGTGTCGAGCGCGGTGCGCGAAATGAAGCCCTGGTTGACCAGCGCCTGGTTGTTGTCGCGCTGGCGCTGGGCAATGGTCACCTGGGCCTGCGCGGCCTCGGCTTGTTCGCTGGCCTGGCGCACACGGGCCAGGCCTTCGGTGTTGTCGATGCGGGCAATCACCTGGCCGGCGCGCACGCTGTCGCCTTCGCGCACCGTCAGGCCTTGCAGTTCACCGGCCACCTTGGCTTTCACGGCGGCGCTGCGCACGGCTTTGAGCGGGCCGGACAAGGCCACGTTGGTTGCCATGTCGGTGGGCTGGGCCACCAGCACGTCGCCCGCATTGAGCGCGAGCACGGCGTCAGCGCGCAGGGCGTCGGCAGCCTGTGTGGCGGCGGCCTGCTGGGTTTTGCGGGCGTTCAAGGCTCGGGCCACACCCAACACAACCGCCAGCAGCAGTGCGCCCCACAACAACCAGGTGATCCAGCGTTTCATGTCGAATGTGTCCGGGTGGAAGGCTTGAGCAGGCCGTGGGTGAGGATGTCGGCCTGGGCCAGGATGAAGGCACGTGGGTCCAGCGTGGGTTGCACCGCGCAACAGGGGCCCAGCGAGTGTTTCCACATGGTCAGAAAAATCATGGGCGCGATGATGCTGTGGCAGGCGCTGTCGATGTCGATGTCGCGCACCTCGCCCCGCTTGACGCCGCGTTCCAGGATGGTGCGCACCAGCACATTGCCCGGTTCAATCACTTCTTGGGTGTAGAAGGCGGCGATCTCCGGGAAGGAGCCTGCTTCGCTCATCACCAGTTTGGTGATGCCTGAGGCGCGCGTGTTGCCAATGCGCTCCCACCAGCGCAGCATGCATTCGCGCACCAGTTCGCCGGTGTCGCCGGGAAAGCTGTCCATCTCGGCTTTCCACTCGTCAAAACGGCCGCTGATGGCTTCGCGCACCACCGCTTTGAACAAATCGACCTTGCTCGGGAAGTACAGGAACAGGGTGCCCTTGGACACCCCTGCTCGGGCGGCCACCTCTTCCACGCGGGTCGCGGCGAAGCCCTTTTCCACGAACAGGTCCAGCGCCGCGTCCAGCAGCTCGCCCGGGCGCGCCTCCTTGCGGCGCTCGCGCTTGTGGCGCGTGTCGGCGTCGGGTGGTGGTGGTGGTGGGGAGGCTGGGGGGGACATGGATGTTAATGACCAGTTGGTTATTAACTATAGCGCATCCCCGTCTTGGCGCACACGGCGTTCGGTCAAGGCCGTGTAAAGCGTCCCCGATTCGACCCTTTCAGTCTTCCAGCAGGCGGATGCCTATGCGTGTGATGTGCCCGTCGTCCATCTCGCGGACACTGAGTTCGGCGTTCCCCAGCCGCATGGCATCACCCACCACCGGTGGGCGGTTGAGCGTGGCTGTCAGCCACTGTGCGGTGGACAGGTGCGCATCGGCTGGCGGTGGCAGGTTGTAGAAAGCGCAAAGATCCGACAGCGGGGTGTGGGCCGCCAGCGCGAAGTCGCCGAACACCTGGCGGGTGTGCGCCGTGTCGTCTGGGTCGGGCAAGGCCAGCCCCAGCCGGCGTGCGGCCAGGGCAATGGTGGAGCCCTGGAGCAACAAGGAGGCCAACACGACCACCAAAGCCACATTGAAAAATATCTGAGCCCCCTCGACCCCGGCCATCAATGGGAACATGGCCAGCACGATGGGCACGGCGCCTCGCAGCCCCACCCAGGCGATGTAGGCGATCTCGCGGCGCGTGAAGTGGAAGGGCCAGAGGCACAGCGCCACCGACAGGGGGCGGGCCACGGCCATCAACACGACCGCCAACCCCAGCGCCGGCCAGAAGGTGTTGGCGACTTGACCGGGCGTGGCCAGCAGGCCCAGCAACAAGAACATGCCGGCTTGGGCCAGCCAGGCATAGCCGTCCATGGCCGCCAGCGCGGGGGCAACGGCCTGCTTGGCCCGGTTGCCCACCACCACCCCCAGCACATACACGGCCAGAAAACCCGAACCACCTGCCCACGTGGTGAAGGCAAACACCGCCAGACCGCCCGAGACCAGCAGCAAGGCCAGCACGCCGTCGCCCGTGTCGAATCGGGACTGGACCCGGCGCAGCAGTTCGGCCAAGGCCCAACCGCCACCAATTCCCAGCAAGGCGCCCAGCCCAAACTGCAACACAAAGGACTGCAGCCAGGCGAGCACACCGGCCTGGCTGGCGTCTTGTGCGCTGAGGGCGACGCCAATGAGGGCCAGCGTCAGGTACACCGCCATCGGGTCGTTCATACCGGACTCGATTTCCAGTGTCGCGGCCACACGTTCATTCAGCCGGACACCGGAGTTTTTGAGCAGGGCAAACACCGCTGCCGCATCGGTGGAGCCCACGATGGCACCGAGCAGCAGGGCGCGTGGCCAGTCCAGCGCCAGCAGCCAGTGGGCGGCAGCGCCCGTGATGCCGGCGCACAGCACAACGCCCAGCGTGGCCAGCAGCAATGAGGGCCGCAAACCGGTGCGAAAGGTCGCTTGTTCGGTGCGCAAACCACCGTCGAGCAGGATCACCGCCAAGGCCACGTTGCCGACCCAGAAACTCAAACGGAAGTCGTCGAATCTCAGGCCGCCGGGGCCGTCCTCGCCCGCCAGCAGGCCAGCGATCAGAAACACCAACAAGAACGAGAAACCCAGGCGGGCAGAGAACAGGCCTGCGAGCACGCTGGCAAACACCAGCGCCGCCGCCGCCAGCAAGGGCAGCGAAAGAAAGTCGAGGGAAAGCGCCATCATCCCTTGACACTAACAGAAGCGGTGCCTTGCCCAGCCTTGATCACCTGCAGGCTGCGGGTAACATCGCGGCCGTGAATTTTCCTGCCCAACACCCTGTTCTGGTTTCGCTCACGCCGGTGGTGCTGCTGATTGCCCTGGGGTTTTTGGCGGGGCGTTTGCACTGGATACGCGACGGCGCGGTGCGCGACCTGTCCAACCTGGTGTTTCTGGTGCTGATTCCGGCCTTGCTGTTCCGGACCATGAGCACGGTTCGTGTCGAGCAACTCGACCCCTTGCCCTTGCTGGTGTACTTCAGTGCCGCGCTGGGTTTGTTTTTTGTGCTGTTGGCCTTCCAGGGGCTGGACAGGCGTTCGGTGGCATTTGCCTTGGCCGGGGTGTTCTCCAACACGGTGATGATCGGCATCCCTCTGGTGGAGCTGGCCTATGGCAAAGCCGGCCTGGTCACGCTGCTGACGCTGATTTCGGTGCATGCGCTGGTGCTGCTGACGGTGATCACCATCGTCTTCGAACTGGTGGTCGCCCGAGAAGCGAGGGCGTCGGGGGCGGCTGCCACGTCGCTGTGGGTGACGGTCGGTGCGGCCGTCAAGAGCACCGTCATCCACCCGATTCCGCTGCCCATTCTGTGTGGGCTGTTGTACGGCCAGACGGGTTGGGGGCTGCCCGTCGTGGTGGACAAGCCGCTGCAATTGCTGGCCAATGCGTTTGGCCCCATCGCGCTGTTGCTGGTGGGGGTGACCATGGCGCGCACCCGCGTCGCGGGCCTGTGGCGACACACCTTGTGGGTGACCGCGCTGAAGAATTTGGCGCTGCCCGCCTGTGTGGCGTTCAGTGGCTGGGTGTGGGGTTTGACCGGCCTGCCCTGGACGGTGATGGTGGTGGCCGCCGCGCTGCCGGTCGGCGCCAATGTGTTCTTGTTTGCGCAACGCTACCAGGTGGCCGAAGACGTGGTGACCGCCAGCGTGGGGGTGTCCACCGCCATGGGTTTGGTCACGCTCAGCGTGGTCATGTGGTTGGTGTCCTGAGGGCGTCGTTTCACTGGAGTGGCCATGATCACCTTTTTGCAATCCCTGCCCGTGTCGGTGCAGACCGTGGGTCTGCTGATCGCCTCCAACGTGTTCATGACCTTTGCCTGGTATGGCCATCTGCGCAGCCACGCGGCATCACCGTGGCTGGTGGCTGCGCTGGTGAGCTGGGGTATTGCGCTGTTCGAGTACCTGCTGCAGGTGCCCGCCAACCGCATTGGCCACACCCAGTTCAGCGTGGCCCAGCTCAAAATCATGCAAGAGGTGATCACGCTCAGCGTGTTCGTGCCTTTTGCTGTTTTCTACATGAAGGAGCCACTCAAGCTCGACTTTCTGTGGGCCGGCCTGTGCATGGTGGGCGCGGTGTACTTCATGTTCCGCAGCAACTGATCACTGGCTTATTTTTCGCGCTTCCTCAACTTGGTATTCGAAGTAGTGCTGGAAGCTGAAAGCCAGGCTGGCCATCAGCGAGCCGGCACCCACCAGCAGCGACACCACAATGGCCGTGATGGTCAGCCCGTTGGTGTTGCCGGCACCACTCTCAGCCGAGGTGCTGTAGCGCGCATTCCAGCGTGCACGGTCTGTCAGCGCGTAGACGATGGCCGTCAGACAGGTGCTGGCCACGGTGAAGCCCAGCAGCGGGATCAGCAGCCATGACAGTTTGTCGTCCTGCCCCAGGCTTTGCAGGCGCTCCACGCCCCACAGACCCAGCGCGGTGGGCAGCGGGTAGAGCCAGCCCAGGGTGTCGCCCAGGCCTTTGAGGTAGAAGCGGTGCAGGCCCAGCGGGCCACCCAGCAAGGCCAGCCAGGCGGCGACGGTTTTGTTCTTGGTGTGCATGGTGTGCTTATTCTGGACGCGTGCTGTCGCCTTCGCCCAGGCTTTTCTCCATCAGCACGATGTCCAGCCAGCGGTCAAATTTCCAGCCGCAGGACTTGACGACGCCGACCCGTTCGAACCCGAGCGCGGCGTGCACGCCCACCGAGCCGGCATTGGACGAGTCGCCGATGACCGCCATCACCTTGCGCACGCCACCGGCTTGCAGCTTGGCCAGCAGCTCGGCCAGCAGCGCGCGGCCCAGGCCTTTGCCGGCCGCTTCGGGGGCCAGGTAAATCGAATCTTCAACCGAAAAGCGGTAGGCCGGGCGGGGCTTGAACCAGTTGCCGTAGGCAAACCCGATGACGTTGCCTCCGTCTTCCAGCACCAGCCAGGGCAAGCCTTTGGACAACACGTCCGCGCGGCGGGTGAGCATGTCGGCCTCGGTCGGTGGCGTGGTCTCGAAGGTGCCCGTGCCGTGCAGCACATGGTGGGCATAGATGCGGGTGATGGCGGCAATGTCGTGGTCGGTGCTCGGGCGAATCAGGGGCATGGCAGGTGGTCGTTCGGTCGGTATGGCGCACAACGCCGGTGAAGGCTATAATCGCGGGCTTTGCGGCGTTTCGCTGACCGGGTGGTCAGTCGTGTGTCTCAAGCGTTGCAAAATTTTGCGGTGCCAGGTCCTCTCCGAAAGAGTTGCGTCTGTCACCACCACCCGAAGGATAAATCATGGTCGTCATTCGACTCTCCCGCGGCGGCGCAAAAGCCCGTCCGTTCTACAGCATTGTTGTGGCCGACAAGCGCGACCGCCGCGATGGCCGCTTCATCGAGCGCATCGGTTTTTACAACCCGCTGGCCCGTGGCGGCGAAGAGCCCCTGCGCATCGCCCAAGACCGCCTGACCTACTGGACCGGCGTGGGTGCACAAGCCTCCGACACCGTGGCCCGCCTGGTCAAGCAACACGCTGCCAAGGCCGCTGCCTGATCGTGTGATCCCACAGGCCCCGTGCTTTTCGCCCGGGGCCTGTTTCTTTTTGAGCGCCCCACACGCATGATTGCCGGTTTGACCCCAGCCTCCTTGCCCGCCGACGCGGTGGAAGTGGGCCGCCTGGCCGAAGCCTGGGGCATCAAGGGGTGGTTGCATGTCCACTCCCACAGCGCCGATCCGCAGGCGCTCTTCTATTCCAAAGACTGGTTTCTGTGCCCACCCGAGGGCCGCTACGCCCGTGGCTTTGCCGCCTTCGACGGCGTCGTTTCGGCGCGCGTGGATGAGATCAAGGAACACGCCAAGGGCCTCGTGGCTTTGCTCGCCGGCCTGCCAGACCGAACGGCCGCCGAAGCCCTCAAAGGCGCCCGCATCTTCATCTCGCGGCAGCACTTTCCGCCTGCCGAAGATGGCGAGTACTACTGGGTCGATTTGTTGGGGTTGGACGTGGTGAACCGTGAAGGGGTGCACATGGGGGTGGTCAAAGACCTCATGCCCACAGGTCCTCATTCCGTCTTGTGCCTGGACTACACACAAGGCCCCGACGCGGGCGAGGACGCCGGCAAGCCTGCCGAGCGTTTGATTCCTTTTGTGTCGGTTTACGTCGACAAGGTCGACCTCGCCGCGCGCTGCATCACGGTCGATTGGCAGACCGACTACTGAGGCTGGAACGCGCCATGCGCTTCGACATCCTCACCCTGTTTCCCGAACTGTTCACGCCGTTTCTGCACAACGGCATCAACCGCCGTGCGTTCGAGTCAGGCCAGGTGGAGGTGCACTTCTGGAACCCGCGCGATTTTGCCGATGGGCAGTACCGCCGCGTGGACGACCGCCCATTTGGCGGCGGCCCCGGCATGGTGATGATGGTCGAGCCCTTGTCGCGCTGCCTGGACGCCATCCGCATGGCGCGCCAAGCAGCCGAGGCTGAACCGTCCGATGCGCCTGCGCCTGTGGTCCTCTTTTCACCTGCGGGCCAACGCCTTGATCACCCGCAGGTGGCGCGTTGGGCCGAGGGGCGGGGGGCTGTTTTGGTGTGTGGCCGCTACGAGGGCTTGGACCAGCGTTTCATCGACACCTATGTCACGCACCAAATGAGCCTGGGGGATTTCGTTTTATCGGGGGGCGAGATCGCCGCGCTGGCTTTGTTGGATGCGGTGGCGCGCCTGTTGCCCGGCGTGCTGGGCGATGCCGGCAGCCACCAGCAGGACAGCTTCAACCCGGCCTTGAACGGCTTGCTCGACTGCCCACACTACACCCGGCCCGAGGTGTGGCAAGGGCCTCATGGCGCTCAGGCCGTGCCCGAGGTCTTGCTCTCGGGGCACCATGCCCGCATCGAACGTTTTCGGCGCGAAGCCAGCTTGGCGGTGACCGCTGAGGCGCGGCCCGATGTGCTGGCGGCCGTTCGTGCCCAAGGTGGGCTGAGCAAAGCCGACGAGTTGTGGCTTGCCGGGCGCCAGTCAGACAGGCTATAATCGCGGGCTATGCGGTCCTCTGCTCGGCCGCCCTGACCGTTGTCCGTGTGTTCATGGCTTTGGATTTGGGGCCTTTTGTGCAGCGCGTGCATGACCATCAACAGGAAACCATGAACCTCATCCAGACCCTTGAGCAAGAAGAAATTGCTCGCCTGAACAAGGAAATCCCCACTTTTGCGCCTGGCGACACCGTGATCGTCAGCGTGAGCGTGGTGGAAGGCACCCGCAAGCGTTTGCAGGCTTACGAAGGTGTGGTGATCGCTCGCCGCAACCGTGGCCTGAACTCCAGCTTCATCGTCCGCAAGATCTCCAACGGCGAAGGCGTGGAACGCACCTTCCCGCTGTACAGCCCTCGCATTGCCAAGATCGAAGTCAAGCGCCGCGGTGATGTGCGCCGCGCCAAGCTGTACTACCTGCGCGATCGCAGCGGCAAGTCGGCCCGCATCAAGGAAAAGCTGGGCGCGTAAGCAACCCGGTCCTCAGAAAAAACCGCTGCATCGCAGCGGTTTTTTTTTGCCTTCTCACCCAGCACACGGAGCGTTGTGTTATGGCCGGGGATGCCGCCGAAGGCGGCGCGGGGGGCGGTTACCTCACAGTTCTTCCACCCGGCGGGTGGGGTAACTGTCCCAGTTCTGGCAGCCGGGGCATTGCCAGAAATACTGCTTGGCCTCAAACCCGCAGGCGGCGCAGCGGTAACGTTTGAGGGGTTGGGTGGCCTGGTCGAGCGCGCGCAACACCAAGGCTTGCTGCTGGGTGCCGCCCAGCGATTCGCCCGCCAGCCAGCGCGCCGCCATCACCAACGAAGCTTCGCTTTCGAGATGGCGCAGGTAGGTGCCGCGTGCGATGGTGGGGTCGGTGCTGAGGCCGGCAATGGCCTCGGTGACATCAATGGACGGTGGCGTGGGTTGCAGCTGTTCGAGCCGCGCCCGCACAGCCTGGCTTCGCCCGGTCTGCTGCGCCAGTTGGGCCATGGGATGGGCCACCAAGGGCAGGGTTTGAGGGTGGGTGGCGGTCAGGGCCAACAGCGTGTCCAGCGCCGCATCCGGTTGTTGTTGCGATTGCTGCAGCGCGGCGATTTCCACGTGGGGGCGGGGCGCATCGGGCGCGCGTGTGCGGGCTTGCTCCAGCAGTTGCATGGCCTCGTCCGTGGCTTGGCGTTTGCTGGCCGTCGCGGCCATTTCGCACAAAAAATGGCTCAGGCGCAGTTGGTAGGCGCCGGTGTGTTCCTTGTCGAGTTGCTCGGCCATGGCGATGGCCTGTGGCCAGTCGCGTGCGCGCTCGAAGATGCCCAGCAGCGCCTGTCGCGCTTCGTCAGCGAAGGCGGAATGTTCCAGTTGACGCAGGGCGGCTTCGGCGCGGTCCAGCAGGCCGGCTTTGAGGAAGTCCAGCGCCAGCGCGTGCTGGGCGCGGTCGCGGTCTTTTTGGGACAGGTCACCCCGTGCCAGCAGGTGTTCGTGCACGCGCACCGCGCGGTCGTAATCGCCTCGGCGGCGGAAGAGGTTGCCCAACGCAAAGTGCAGTTCGGAAGTGTCGGGGTCGTTTTGTACCGCTTCGATGAAAGAGTCGATGGCGCGGTCTTGTTGCTCGTTGAGCAGTTGGTTGAGCCCGCGAAAAACCGCCTTGGGGGCACGCCTGCCCTCCAGCCGCCATTGGTGCAAGTCAAAACGCGAGGCGAGCCATCCGGCGGCAAAGGCCAGGGGCAGGCCCCACAGGAGCCAGGTCAGATCAAGATCCATGGAGCGGCTTGGCGGGAGGTGGGGCCGTTCGGGTGCGCCGGGCCTGCAGCCAGACGGGCAGCATCACCAGCACGCCCATAGCCACACCGAGCACCAGCGCAATGAGCAGCACCAGCACCAGTGGCGCCTGCCAGTAGGCGCCAAAGAACAGGTGCACATGCACCGGCGCCTGGTTGTTCAGCGCAAAGGCGAAGAGGGCAAAAAAAATGGCTGCCTTGAGCAGCCACATGAGGTATTTCAAGTCATCCCTTTCGTGGCGGGATGATTGTAGTCGTCAGGCGTTCACCAGGGTCGTGTCGGCGACGGTGTTCAGCATGGCCGACGTCCGGGCATCGACCTGCTCGCGCAAGGCTTTGCCGGGTTTGAAATGGGGCACACGTTTTTCGGGGATGGCCACCTTCTCGCCCGAGCGTGGGTTGCGGCCCATGCGAGGCGAGCGGTGGTTGACCGAAAAGCTGCCGAAGCCACGGATCTCGATGCGGTGGCCGTTGACGAGGGCCTCGCTCATCGCGTCCAGGATGGACTTGACAGCGAATTCCGCATCGCGCTGGGTCAACTGGCCAAATCGCTCGGCCAGGGCTTCAACAAGATCGCTACGGGTCATGACGTTCGCTTGGCGCTCACATGACCTGGCCGCTGCGCGGCTCGATGACCAAATGACGATGGGGTCATGGGGTGCACAGAGGGCACCTGGTCATTCGAGCTGCGCCGCAGCGAGGTCATTGCGTCATCACTTCTCGTTGTTGTCCAGCTTGGCGCGCAGCAGGGCGCCCAGGCTGGTGGTGCCGGCGTTGCCCGAAGACTGGCTCAGGGTGGCCATGGCTTCTTGCTGGTCGGCTTGGTCCTTGGCCTTGATGGACAGCTGGATGTTGCGGGTCTTGCGGTCGATGTTGACCACCACAGCCGTCACTTCATCGCCTTCTTTCAGCACGTTGCGTGCGTCTTCCACACGGTCGCGGCTGATTTCGGAGGCACGCAGGTAGCCCAGGATGTCTTCACCCAGGTCGATTTCAGCGCCCTTGGCATCCACGGTCTTGACCTTGCCTGTCACCACGGCACCCTTGTCGTTGATCGACACGAAGGTGGTGAAGGGATCGCTGTCCAGCTGCTTGATGCCCAGGCTGATACGCTCGCGCTCGACGTCCACGGCCAACACGATGGCTTCGACTTCCTGGCCCTTCTTGTAGTTGCGCACGGCGGTTTCGCCAGGCTCGTTCCAGGACAGGTCGGACAGGTGCACCAGACCGTCGATGCCGGCGGCCAGGCCGACGAACACGCCGAAGTCGGTGATCGACTTGATGGGGCCCTTGACGCGGTCGCCGCGCTTGGTGGCTTCGGCAAACTCGTGCCAGGGGTTGGCACGGCACTGCTTCATGCCCAGCGAGATGCGGCGCTTGTCTTCGTCGATCTCCAGGACCATGACTTCGACTTCGTCACCCAGGGAAACCAGCTTGGAGGGCGCAACGTTCTTGTTGGTCCAGTCCATTTCGGACACGTGCACCAGGCCTTCGATGCCCGGCTCCAGCTCGACAAACGCGCCGTAGTCGGCGATGTTGGTGATCTTGCCGAACATGCGGGTGCCTTGCGGGTAGCGGCGCGAAACGCCCATCCACGGGTCGTCGCCCATCTGCTTGAGGCCCAGCGAGACGCGGTGCTTCTCGGTGTCGAACTTGAGGATCTTGGCGGTGATTTCCTGGCCGGCCTGAACGACTTCGCTCGGGTGGCGGACACGGCGCCATGCCATGTCGGTGATGTGCAGCAGGCCGTCGATGCCGCCCAGGTCCACGAAGGCACCGTATTCGGTGATGTTCTTGACCACGCCCTGGACAATCGCGCCTTCGCGCAGGGTTTCCATCAGCTTGGCGCGCTCTTCGCCCATGGAGGCTTCCACCACGGCGCGGCGGCTCAGCACCACGTTGTTGCGCTTGCGGTCCAGCTTGATGACCTTGAATTCCAGGGTCTTGTTTTCGTAGGGGGTCAGGTCCTTGGTCGGACGGCTGTCCACCAGCGAGCCCGGCAGGAAGGCGCTGATGCCGTTGACCATGACCTTGAGGCCGCCCTTGACCTTGCTGGAGGTGGTGCCGGTGACGAACTCGCCGGATTCCAGGGCCTTTTCCAGGGCCATCCAGGAGGCCAGACGTTTGGCCTTGTCGCGGCTCAGCAGGGTGTCACCAAAGCCGTTTTCAACGGAGTCGATGGCCACGGACACGAAGTCGCCCACTTGGACTTCGAGTTCGCCCTGGTCGTTCTTGAACTCGGCGAGCGGAACATAGGCTTCCGACTTCAGGCCAGCGTTGACGACCACGTGGCTGTGTTCGATGCGAACCACCTCGGCGGTGATGACCTCACCGGAGCGCATTTCGGCGCGCTTGAGGGATTCTTCAAACAGGGCGGCAAAAGATTCAGACATGGGGTTTCCTAATCTGCAGACGGGCCAGCGTTTTTGAGGTGCCGGGGTGACCGGATGCAGCGTTGACAAATGCGCGGGATGCGCGGGTTGGTTGAATGAACCATCGGGCCTGCGGGCGGTGTGAATACCCGGCGGGGCTTTCTGGGCCGGTGCGGCCCTTACTTTTGCAAGTTAAAAGGCCGCGTGCCTTGCCACCACAACAGCACCTGCGCCACCGATTGCTCGACGTCCAGGCTGGAGTTGTCCAGCAGCTTGGCATCTTCGGCGGGCTTGAGGGGGGCGTCTTTGCGGGTGCTGTCCCGCAGGTCGCGCGCTTTCAGGTCTGCCAAAAGACTGTCGAGTGTAGCCGAAATCCCCTTGGAAATCAACTGCTTATGGCGCCTGTCGGCACGTTGCTCGGCGCTGGCCGTGAGGAAGACCTTGAGCGGCGCCTGGGGGAAGATCACCGTGCCCATGTCGCGGCCGTCGGCCACTAGGCCGGGCAGGCGCGCAAAACCGTGTTGCAGGGCCAGCAAGGCCTGGCGCACGGCCGGTACGGCCGACACGCGGGACGCGGCCATGCCGGCGGCCTCGGTCCGGAGGGCGTCGGTGACGTTGTCGCCGTCCAGCCAGATGCTGTCGCCATCAAAACGCACCTGAAGCGCCTGCGCCAGGGCGCCCATGCGGACGCCGTGTTCGGGGTGGGCCAGGTCTTCGCTGGCGGTGGAGAGCCCGGCGCGTTCCGCGGCCAGGCCCACCAGACGGTACAGCGCGCCCGAGTCCAGCAGGTGGTAACCCAGGGCCTGTGCCACGGCGGCGCCCAACGTGCCTTTGCCCGAGGCGGTGGGGCCGTCGATGCAGATCACCGGCACGGCGCCCGCCACCGGTGTGACCACCTCGAACAGGGTTTCAAAGTAGTCGGGGAAGGTTTTGGCCACACATTTGGGGTCTTCGATGCGCACCGGCACCCGGTCGGGGTTGAAGGTGGCGAGCGAGAAACACATGGCCACGCGGTGGTCGTCGTAGGTGTGGATGGACGCGGGCTTCCAGCCGCCCGCCGCCAGCGGTTCGATGCGGATGAAATCCGCACCTTCTTCCACCGTTGCGCCCAGCTTGCGCAGCTCGGTGGCCATGGCGGCGATGCGGTCGGTTTCTTTCACGCGCCAGCTGGCGATGTTGCGCAACCGGGTCGGGCCGTCGGCGTAGAGCGCCATCACGGCCAAGGTCATGGCGGCGTCGGGGATGTGGTTGCAGTCGAGGTCGATGGCTTTCAAGGGCCATGCACCGCGCCGGATGTGCAGGTGGTTGGGGCCGCCCGTGATCTGTGCGCCCATGGCCTGTGCGGCTTCCACAAAACGGATGTCGCCCTGGATGGACGCCAGGCCCACGCCTTGCACGGTGATGCCGGTGTCGCTGGCGATCGCGCCCAGGCCGATGAAGTAACTGGCCGAGGACGCATCCCCTTCCACGAACACGTCGCCCGGCGAGCGGTAGCGGCTGCCGGCCGGGATGGTAAAGCGTTGCCATCCGTCGCGCTGCACCGCCACGCCAAATTGCGCGAGCAGCTTGAGCGTGATGTCGATGTAGGGCTTGGAGATCAGTTCGCCAACGACGTCGATCACCACATCCTTGCTGGCCACCAGCGGAAGCGCCAGCAAGAGGGCGGTCAGGAACTGGCTGGACACGTCGCCGCGCACGCGGATGGGTTGACCCAACTGGAGCGTTCCCGTCTGGCCTGTGCCCAGGCGCAGCGGTGGGTAGCCCTCGTTGCCGAGGTAGTCCACCGGGCAGCCCAGTTGGCGCAGTGCGTCCACCAGGTCACCGATGGGGCGTTCGTGCATGCGGGGCACGCCGCGCAGATCGAACTGACCCCCGTGCTGGGTGGCCAGCAAAGCCAGTGCGGCGCACAGCGGGCGCATGGCTGTGCCGGCGTTGCCCAAAAACAAATCGGCGCTGCGCTGGGGCAAGCTGCCGCTCAGGCCGGTGATGGCCAGCGTGCCGTCAGCTTGTGCGTCCACGCCGCAGCCCAGGGTGCGCAGGGCCGTCAGCATCACCTGGGTGTCGTCCGAGTCCAGCAGGTCGTGCACCGTGGTGCGGCCTTCGCTCAAAGCGGCCAGCAGCAGCACGCGGTTGGAAATGCTTTTGGAGCCGGGCAGGCTCACGGTGCCAGCGGCACTTTGCAGGGGCGGCAGGTCAAGGAACGGTATGTCGTACATCAGTCGTCGGTGTTCTTTGTGGCTGGCATCTGCCACGGGCTGCGCAGCGAGCGGGCCTGTTCGATCAGGGGCACCAGCAGGTCGGCACGTTGTTCGCTCACCGCCTGCTCCAGCACGTCGAGTGCGGCGCGGAAGTGGCGGCTCTGGGCCAACACCTCGTCGCGGTTGGCCAGCAAAATGTCACGCCACACGCTGGGGTCGCTGGCGGCTATGCGGCTGAAATCCCGAAAGCCTGGCCCTGCCATGGCCATGAACTGCTGGCCCTGCGGTTGCGAGGCCAGGCCATTGATGTAGGCAAAGGCCAGCAGGTGGGGCAGGTGGCTCACCGCCGCGTAGGTGGCGTCGTGCTGTTGCGGGCTCATGCGCAACACCTGCGCCCCCAAGGCGCGCCACAGCTGTTCTGCCCGGTCGGCGTGTGTTGGGCTGGTGTGTTCGGTGGGGGTGAGGATGACCTGGCGGTTCACGTACAGGTCGGCGTCGGCATGTTCTACGCCGGCCACTTCCTTGCCCGCAATCGGGTGGGCGGGCACAAAGCCGGTCAGGTGGTCGCGCAGCACGCGTTGGGCGGCCGCGACCACGTCGCTTTTGGTCGAGCCCACGTCCATCAGCAGTGTCTGGGGTGTGAGCAGGTGGCGTATGGCCTTGAAGGTGTCTTCGGTGGCGGCCACCGGCACGGCCACCAGCACGATGTCGGCGCCCGACACCGCCAGCAACGCCGACGGTGCCTCCACGTCGATCACGCCCAGTTGCCGGGCCTTGGCTGTGGTGGTGGGCGACTTGCTGTAGCCCACCACCTGCTTGACCAAGCCGGCCCGCTTCAGTGCCAGGGCGAACGAGCCGCCCATGAGGCCGCAGCCGATCAGGCCCAGCTGTTCAAACATGTTCAGTCTTGCACCGGGTAGGCCCCGAGCACCTTGTAGAAGGCGCACAGGCCCTTCAATTCGGCCAGCGCCGCTGCCACATTGGGCTGCGACGGGTGACCGGCGATATCGATGTAGAAGTAATACTCCCACTGGCCCGATTTGGCCGGGCGCGACTCGAAACGGGTCATGGACACGCCGTTGTTCTTGAGCGGTACCAGCAGATCGTGCACGGCGCCCGGGCGGTTGGGCACCGACACCACCAAGCTGGTGCAGTCTTTGCCCGAGGCGGGAGGCATGGCCAGCGTCTGCGGCAGGCAGATGATGGCAAAACGGGTGCGGTTGTAGGCTTCGTCCTGGATGGCGTGGGCCACGATGTGCAGGCCGAACTGGGCGGCGGCGCGTTCGCTGGCCAGGCCGGCCCAGGCCGGGTTGGTGGCGGCCAGACGCGCACCTTCGGCGTTGCTCGACACCGCGCGGCGCTCGGCATGTGGCAGATGCTGCGACAACCAGCCTTGGCACTGGGCCAGCGCCTGCGGGTGGGCCATCACGACCTCGATGCCGTCCAGGCTGTTGACTTGGCGCAGCAGGTTGTGGCGGATCAGCAGACTGACTTCGCCCACCACATGCACGGGCGAGCGCAGGAACAGGTCCAGCGAGCGCGCCACCACCCCTTCGGTGGAGTTTTCCATCCCCACCACGCCGTACTGCGCGGTACCGGCCGCCGTGGCGTGGAAGACCTCGTCGAAGTTGGCGCAGTAGATCATGTTGGCCGCGCTGCCAAAAAATTCGATGGCGGCCTGTTCGGTGAAGGTGCCTTCCGGCCCCAGCACGGCCACACGCTGCGGTGCTTCGAGTGCGAGGCAGGCCGACATGATTTCGCGCCAGATGGCGGCCACATGCTGGTTGAGCAGCGGGCCCTGGTTGGCGTTCTGTATCTTGTCGATGACCTGCGCCACGCGGTCGGGGCGGAAGAAAGGCGAGCCCTCGGCCTTTTTGATTTCACCCACCTGCTCGGCCACATGGGCGCGCTGGTTGAGCAGGCTCAGCAGCTGTTTGTCGATGCTGTCGATTTGCACGCGCAGGGCGCCCAGCGCTTCGGACTGGATGGGTTGGCTCATGGCAGTGTTTTGGTCAAGCCTGTTCTTTTTCGAAATCGCGCAGGTAGTCCACCAGCGCCTGAACGCCTTCTATGGGCATGGCGTTGTAAATGCTGGCGCGCATGCCGCCCACCGACTTGTGGCCCTTGAGTTGCAGCAGACCGCGCGCTTTGGCGCCGGCCAGGAAGGCCTCGTTGCGGCTTTCGTCGCGCAGGAAAAACGGCACGTTCATGCGCGAACGGCAGGCCTTGTCCACCTTGTTCACGTAGAACGAGGAGGCATCGAGGTAGCCATACAGCAGCTCCGCCTTGGCGATGTTGCGGCGCTCCATTTCGGCCACGCCGCCCTGGGCCTTGAGCCACTGGAAGGTGAGGCCGGCCATGTAGATGGCATAGGTGGGCGGGGTGTTGTACATGGAGCCGTTGTCGGCCACCGTCTTGTAGTCAAAAGCCGTGGGGCAGGCGGGCAGGGCGTGGCCCAGCAGATCTTCGCGCACCACCACCAGCGTCACGCCGGCGGGGCCCACGTTCTTTTGCGCGCCGCCGAAAGCCAGACCCACGCGGCTCCAGTCGACGGGACGCGACAAGACGTGCGAGGAGAAGTCGATCACCAGTGGCGCGTCGCTGCCCAGGGCTTTCAGGTCGGGCAGGCTGTGGAATTCGACACCATGGATGGTCTCGTTGCTGCACAGGTGCACGTAGCTGGCGTCACGGCGCAGTTGCCAGGTGGCCGGATCGGGCAAGGTGGTGAAGTGGCTGTCCTCAGCGCTGGCGGCCACGTGCGCCTGGCAATAACGCTGCGCTTCCTTGGCCGATTTCTGGCTCCAGCTGCCCGTGAGCACAAAGTCCACCGCGCCGCCGCGCGAGAGGTTGAGCGGCACGATGGCGTTTTCGGCCAGACCACCACCCTGCATGAACAGAATTTTGAAATGAGTCGGCACCGCCAGCAGCTCGCGCAGGTCGGTTTCGGCCTGCGCGTAGATGGCACCAAATTCTTTGCCGCGGTGGCTCATCTCCATCACGCCCATGCCGCTGCCGTGCCAATCCAGCATTTCGGCGGCGGCGGTGCGCAGCACGGCCTCAGGCATGGCGGCCGGGCCGGCCGAGAAGTTGTAGGGGCGCGTCATCTCAGGCCTCCGGCGTGGCAGCGGCATCGTCGTCGCTGCCGCCTTCTTCGGGCGCGGTGTCATCGCGCACGTTGGCGTCGTTTTCCACAATGCGCTGCAAACCGCTGAGCGACGAGCCCTCGTCCAGCGCGATCAGCGTCACGCCCTGGGTAGCGCGGCCCAGTTCTCGGATTTCGCTCACCCGGGTACGCACCAGCACCCCCTTGTCGGTGATCAGCATGATCTCGTCGTCGGCATGCACCAGGGTGGCGGCCACGACCTTGCCGTTGCGTTCGCTTTGCTGGATGGCGATCATGCCTTTGGTGCCCCGGCCGTGGCGCGTGTACTCGCCAATCGGGGTGCGTTTTCCGTAGCCGTTGACGGTGGCGGTCAACACGCTTTGCTGCTCGTCCTCGGCCACCAGCATGGCGATCACGCTTTGGCCGTCTTCGATCATCATGCCCCGCACGCCGCGCGCGTTGCGGCCCATGGGGCGCACGTCGTTCTCGTCAAAACGCACGGCTTTACCGCCATCGCTGAACAACATCACGTCGTGCTGGCCGTCGGTCAAGGCAGCACCGATCAGGAAGTCGCCCTCGTCCAGGTCCACGGCAATGATGCCGGCCTTGCGCGGGTTGCTGAATTCGTCCAGCGCCGTCTTCTTCACCGTGCCCATGCTTGTCGCCATGAACACGTAGCGGTTGTCGGGGAAGCTGCGCATTTCGCCGGTCAGCGGCAGCACCACGTTGATCTTCTCGCCCTCTTGCAGCGGGAACATGTTGACGATGGGCCGGCCACGCGAACCGCGCGAGCCCGAGGGCACCTCCCACACTTTGAGCCAGTACAGCCGGCCCCGGTTGGAGAAACACAGGATGTAGTCGTGTGTGTTGGCGATGAAGAGCTGGTCGATCCAGTCGTCTTCTTTGGTGGCGGTGGCTTGCTTGCCGCGCCCGCCGCGCTTTTGCGCGCGGTATTCGCTCAAGGGTTGGCTCTTGATGTAGCCCGAGTGCGAGAGCGTGACCACCATGTCGGTGGGCGTGATCAGGTCTTCGGTGCTCAAGTCCTGGGCGCTGTGCTCGATGAGGCTGCGGCGCGCGCCCAGCTTGGTCTGGCCAAATTCCTTGCGGATGTCGGCCAGCTCGTCGCCGATGATGGTGGACACACGCTCCGGGCGGGCCAGGATGTCCAGCAGATCGTCGATCTCGGCCATCACCTCTTTGTATTCCGCCACGATCTTGTCCTGCTCCAGGCCGGTCAGGCGCTGCAGGCGCATTTGCAGGATTTCCTGCGCCTGCGTTTCGGACAAGCGGTACAGGCCATCACCACCCATGCCAAAACTGCGGTCCAGGCTCTCGGGGCGGTAGTCGTCGGCGTTGATGACGCTGCCATCGGCCTTGGCGCGGGTGAGCATTTCGCGCACCAACTGGCTGTCCCAAGCGCGGGTCATCAGCTCGGCCTTGGCCACCGGCGGGGTGGGCGATTCGCGGATGATGCGGATGAACTCGTCGATGTTGGCCAGCGCCACCGCCAGGCCTTCCAGCACATGGCCGCGTTCGCGCGCCTTGCGCAGGTTGAACACCGTGCGGCGGGTCACCACCTCGCGGCGGTGCTCCAGGTAGACCTGGATCAGGTCTTTGAGGTTGCACAGGCGGGGCTGACCGTCGATCAGAGCCACCATGTTGATGCCGAAGGTGTCTTGCAGCTGCGTCTGCTTGTACAGGTTGTTGAGCACCACCTCGGGCACTTCGCCGCGCTTGAGCTCGATCACCACCCGCATGCCGTCTTTGTCGGACTCGTCCTGGATGTGGCTGATGCCCTCGATCTTCTTCTCGTGCACCAGTTCGGCAATGCGCTCCAGCAGCGTCTTCTTGTTCACCTGGTACGGAATTTCATCGACGATGATGGCTTGGCGCTGGCCCTTGTCGATGTCCTCGAAGTGGCACTTGGCGCGCATGACCACACGGCCACGGCCGGTGCGGTAGCCGTCCTTCACGCCGTTGATGCCGTAGATGATGCCGGCGGTGGGGAAGTCGGGCGCCGGGATGATCTCCATCAGATCGTCGATGGAGGCCTCGGGGTGCTTGAGCAGGTGCAGGCAGGCGTCCACCACCTCGTTGAGGTTGTGCGGCGGGATGTTGGTGGCCATGCCCACCGCGATGCCGGCCGAGCCGTTGACCAGCAGGTTGGGCAGGCGCGTGGGCAACACCAGCGGTTCTTTTTCGCTGCCGTCGTAGTTGGGCCCGAAATCGACGGTTTCCTTGTCGATGTCGGCCAGCATTTCGTGGGCGATCTTGGCCAGGCGGATTTCGGTGTAACGCATGGCGGCCGCGCTGTCGCCGTCCACCGAACCGAAGTTGCCCTGGCCGTCCACCAGCATGTGGCGCAGCGAAAAGTCCTGCGCCATGCGCACGATGGTGTCGTACACCGCGCTGTCGCCGTGCGGGTGGTACTTACCGATGACGTCACCGACGATACGCGCCGATTTTTTGTACGGCCGGTTCCAGTCGTTGTTGAGCTCGTGCATTGCGAACAGCACCCGGCGGTGCACCGGTTTCAAGCCGTCGCGCGCATCGGGCAGCGCACGTCCCACGATCACGCTCATCGCGTAATCGAGGTAGCTGCGCCGCATTTCTTCTTCTAAACTGATCGGCAGGGTCTCTTTGGCGAACTGGGTCATATGGGGCGAACTCGGTGTGCGGGCGCAATCCACCATTCTAGTGGGCTGACCGATGGGCCCAAACCTGCGCCGATCTCGGCCCCAGTGTGGTGCGCTCGCAACAAATTACGCACTTCAATCCTCAAGTAAGTTTCACGCCGCCAGCCAATTCGGAACGGCTGCGGGCTTGTGGCAAAATAAATCTCAACGTTTTAAGTGGTGGTCACTTGAGGCGTCGTCATTCATCGCAGAAGCCCTGCGCCTTCAATCAGAGGAAAACATGCAAAAACTGAACAAAGTGGCAATGCTGTTCGCAACGGCTGCGCTGGCAACTGCTGCAGGTGCACAGACCGTCGACAACTGGCGCAACGGCACCAGCGAACTGGTGTGGAAAAACGGCACGAACGAACTGTGCTGGCGCGACGCCTCCTGGACCCCCGCCACCGCCGCTCAAGGTTGCGACGGCGCCATCGTGCCCGCTGCTCCGGCTCCCGCCCCGGCTCCTGCAGCCGCTCCTGCTCCGGCACCGGCCCCCGCTCCTGCTCCTGCTGCTGCTCCCGCAGCACCGGCTGCCGCCTCCAAGGTGACCTACGCCGCTGACGCCTTCTTCGACTTCGACAAGGCTGTGCTCAAGCCCGAAGGCAAGGCCAAGCTGGACGACCTGACCTCCAAGGTCAAGGGCATCAACCTGGAAGTCATCATCGCTGTGGGTCACACCGACTCCGTGGGTGGCGATGCTTACAACCAGAAGCTGTCGGTCAAGCGCGCTGAAGCTGTGAAGGCCTACCTGGTGTCCAAGGGCATCGAAACCAACCGCGTCTACACCGAAGGCAAGGGCGAAGCCCAGCCCGTGGCTGACAACAAGACCAAAGAAGGCCGTGCGAAGAACCGTCGCGTGGAAATCGAAGTGGTCGGCACCCGCGCCAACAAGTAATCCTCTGGATTGCTCCGAAAAAACCGCGCCTTGGCGCGGTTTTTTTATGGCGCAAGGGATAATTCCCCAATGAATGCAACTGTGAATGCCGATCCGGCCGAACTGGCCAAGTTTTCCGACCTGGCCCACCGTTGGTGGGACCCCGAAAGTGAATTTCGGCCCTTGCACCAGATCAATCCCCTGCGGCTGGCGTGGATCGAACAGCTTGCCGGTGGCTTGGCCGGCAAACAGGTGTTGGATGTGGGCTGCGGCGGTGGCATCTTGGCCGATTCGATGGCGCGCAAAGGCGCCGAGGTGTTGGGCATCGATCTGGCCACCAAGGCCTTGCGCGTGGCACAGTTGCACGCACTGGAAGCGCAAACCCAAGGCGTCACCTACCGCGAAGTGGCCGCCGAAGCACTGGCCGCCGAGAGCCCAGCGCGGTTCGACGTGGTGACCTGTATGGAGATGCTGGAGCACGTGCCCGATCCCGCGTCGGTGGTGGCGGCCTGCAGCACCTTGGTCAAGCCTGGCGGCTGGGTGTTTTTTTCCACCCTCAACCGCAACCCCAAATCCTTCATGTTCGCCATCGTCGGCGCCGAATACGTGCTCAACCTGTTGCCGCGTGGCACCCACGAGTACGCCAAATTCATCCGCCCCAGCGAGCTGGCGGGTTACTGCCGTCGCGCCGATCTCACACTTGAACACAGCAAGGGCATGGCCTACAACCCGCTGACCCGCCGGTACTGGCTCAACCAAGACACCAGCGTCAACTACCTCATCGCCACGCGCAAGGTGGCTGTGTGAGCCGATTTGCTGGCGTGCGGGCTGTGCTGTTCGACCTGGACGGCACGCTGATCGACAGCGCGCCCGACCTGGGCGCGGCTGCCGATCAAATGCGCGTGGCGCGGGGCATGGCCTCTTTGCCGCTTGAAAACTACCGGCCTATGGCTGGCTCGGGTGCCCGCGGCATGATTGCCGTGGCTTTTGGGCACGGCACCGACCACCCGGAATTCGAGGCCTTGCGGCAGGAGTTTTTTGCCAACTACGAGGCCCGCATGACCCGCCTCACGCGACCTTTTGGCCGAGTGCCCGAGATGCTGGCCAACTTGCAGGCCGCCGGGTTGCCCTGGGGCGTGGTCACCAACAAGGCCGAGCGCTTCACCTTGCCCCTCACCGCGGCCATGCCGCTGTTTGCGGCGGCCGGTGCTGTGGTCTGTGGCGACACCACGCCCCACCCCAAACCCCACCCGGCGCCATTGCTTGAAGCAGCGCGTCGCATGGGGCTGGATGCTGCCGAATGTGTCTATGTGGGCGATGACGAGCGCGACATCCTGGCTGGGCGTGCGGCTGGCATGCCAACGGTGGCCGCCCGGTACGGCTACCTCGGTGCAGCGGCCGATGTGGCGGCTTGGAATGCAGACGCTGTCATCGCCCGGCCCGACGAGCTCTTGAAATTGTTGCGTATGGCTTAAACTAGGGATCTCAGGGGCTGCACTGGTTTCGACGTGGGTTCGGACGCGCAGCAGGGCATGTCGAGGTTCTGTCACCTCGTTAATCAGCAGAAAAAAACTAACTGCAAACGACGAACGTTTCGCACTCGCCGCTTAATTGCGCGTGAGCCTCGCAACAGCAAGCCAATAGGCTGGGCAAGGGTTGTGGTGCCGCAAGGCAACACAGTCCAGGCTGCGGGGTAATTTCATTTGGCTGGACTGGCGTCGGGCAACTTGCCGTCGGTCGAGACTCAAGGTTGCTGGCGTCCCACGCAGCGTGCCACTGCGCGGCGTGGGAAGCGAGATCCAAAACAGACGGCTACACATGTAGAACTGCTCGAAGAAGGCTTGCGGACGGGGGTTCAATTCCCCCCAGCTCCACCATTACAACGTCCAAGGGCGTTCGCCAACATCCGGTGAACGCCCTTTTTCATTGGGAAATCAAGGGTTTGTCGTTCGCATAGGTCCGGGGTAGTTCGCTTGCAGCCAGACCAAAGCGGGGGTACAGATGGGGGTGCAAATGGCCATACCCCCTAGAATTTGGGCTTCTGTACCCCCACCGCCTGGAGCTGTACCCCATGCTGACCGATGCCCAATGCCGCAACGCCACGTGCCCGCCAGATCGCAAGCAGGCCCGATTTGCCGACGCTGGCGGCCTGTACCTGCAGGTAAGCCCCGCTGGGTCCAAGCGGTGGTTTCTGAAGTACCGCACCGAGGGCAAGGAAAAACAGCTCGCGTTGGGCAGCTACCCCGATGTGAGCCTGACCGCCGCCCGAAAGGCCCGTGACGCCGCCAAGCTGCAGAAGGCGGCCGGGGTGGACCCGGTACAGGCCCGAAAGCTGGACAAGCTCAAAGGCACCCGCGAGGGTGGCGACACCTTCAAGGCCGTGGCCCTGGAGTGGCACGGCAAACAGGTGGACGGCTGGAGCCCCAGCCACGCCGAACGCACCCGCCGCCAGTTGGAGCGCGACCTGTTCCCATGGCTGGGCGACCGGCACATGGCCGAAGTTGAACCCATGGAGCTGCTGAGCGTGCTGCAGAAGGTGGAGGAACGCGGCGCCGTGGAAACGGCCGACCGCGCCCTGATGCTGGCCCGCCAGGTGTGGGAATACTGGCTCCCCACGGCCGACAAGGCACAGCGCAACATCACCGAGGGCCTGAAAAAGCGCCTGACCCCCTACCGGGGCAAGAGCTTCCCCGCCATCGTGGAGCCCCAGCGCTTTGGCGAGCTGCTGCGCGGCATGTACGCCTACAAGGGCGGCCCCATCGTGCGCACCGCCCTGCTGCTGGCGCCCATCCTGTACCAGCGCCCCGGCAACCTGCGCATGATGGAATGGGCCGAACTGGACCTGGACGCGGCCCTGTGGACCATCCCCAGCGCCAAGATGAAGCGCACCAAGGACGAAAAAGAGCAGGGCGAACCCCACGTGGTGCCCATGCCCACCCAGGCCGTGGCCCTGCTGCGCGACCTGGAGCCCCTAACCGGCCGGGGGCGCTACGTTTTCCCCGGCCAGCGCGACCACGAGCGGCCCATGTCCGACAACTCAGTGCGCAGTGCCTTGTACGGGCTGGGCGTGGGCAAGGAACAGAGCTGGCACGGTTTCAGGGCCAGCGCCCGCACCATGCTGGTGGATCAGCTCGACCTCGATCCACTGGCCATCGAAGCCAACCTGGCCCACGCTGTGAAGGATGCCAACGGCCGCAGCTACAACCGCACCAAGTACCTGGCCCAGCGCTACGCACAGATTCAGCAGTGGGCCGACTACCTGGACACCCTGCGCCAGGGCGGCCAGGTGGTGCCGCTGCCCCAGCGGGCCGCCTGACAAGCCCCAGGCCCACCCAAAAGCACCAGCCAGCCGCCCACCGAGGCGGCTTTTTTGCGCCAGTTGTGGGGTGCTGGGTGATTTGCTTCGGCACCTTTCCAGCCAAAACACCGGGGACACCGGGGACAAAAACGAAGAAGTGAGGATTGATGCGGGTTTGGCTGGGGTAGGGCACCGGGGACAAAGCGGGGACAAACCGGGAACAAAGCGGGGACAGTATCAGTATGTGAAAGAAATTCACTCATTCATACCTATAAAGCCCCGGTTTTCCCCCTCCCTCAAGCCTCCGGCCTGGCCGGCTTCACTTGTGCGGACGTTCTCGGAAATGAGCGCGGGAGGGCCTTCCCCTGGCGCCGTCTTTCCGGCGTGCTGGCGGTGCCTTGTGGATAACTTTTCAGGCGAACAGCAGACGCATGCACACGATGATTTGCACGAAAAACAGGCAATGTGGATAAGGTGCGCAAGCCCTTGATTTGATTGAATATTCCCGATAATGTGCAAAAGTTGTGCACATTTCGCATATTCTACGACGGGCGTTATGTTCAATAGTGTGCGAAAAAATACGTATCGGCACATTAACGGGCAAACCCGCTATCATCACCGACACAGAGGAAAGGTGCAACCCGTGACCCTTGATGAATTCGACGCGGCCCTGGCCGCCCTTGGCTGGAAGGTGGCCGACTTCTGCCGCATGACTGGCCTACACCGCAACACCCCCAGCCGCTGGCGCACCGAGGGCGTGGAGATACCCGCATGGGTGCCCCAGCACCTTGGCCTGTTGCTGGACGTGAAGCGCCTGCACGCCGTGGCCCAGGTGCCCACCACCGACAAGGCGGCCGGCTGGCTGGCGCAAGACCTGCAGCGGCTGCATGCCGCCTACCTGGAGCCCCCGACACATGACTGACGCCGCAATCCTTGCCGAGCTGCGGCGCCTGCGTGAAGCTGTTGACCTGTTGGTGCGCTACATCGGCCCACGCTTGACGCGTGAACAGGTGTGCTTGCGTCTGGACGTGAGCCGCAACACGCTGACCAGACGCCTGGAGCTGGGCCAGTACCCACGGCCAGGGAAGGACGGCAAGTGGCTGCTGTCCGAGATCATGGCGTGGGAAGCCCGGCACTGATCGCCTGCCACCTTGGCGCCCAGCCGCCCGCCGTGCTACAGTGCGGGCAAGCCGAAAGGCCCGGTGCTCGAAACACCTTACGAAAAGCGGTGCAACCTCCCCGACAGCGAGGTTTTGTCACGTCCATATTCCGGCGCATGGCCCCAGGCCGTGCCCCAGGTGCGCCCCCAGCGGGCCGCCAAGGTTTTGGGCGGGATGGCCAGAGTGGCAACACCTGGCGCACGGACTTTTCGCCGTGTTTCGAACATCCCGTCCACCCGCTGCCCGTCGAAAGGCTGCGTGTGGGTTTGAAGTCTCGAAAAGGAGCCTTACCCCATGACCACGGTCATTCCCATGGCCGGCCGCCGCGCCGCCGCTTTCCCCCTGCCTTCCACCCCCGAGCTGATCGGCCTGCACGTGCAAGCCGAAAACGCGCTGTCCACCGCACTGCACGAACTGCGCCGCCTGGACGCCACACCCGCCACCCTGCGCCTGGCCACGGCCCGCGCCACAAGGGCCGCCACGCTGTTGAAACGGGCCAGCGAGTGCGTCAATGGAGTGGGGGTGCAGCCATGAAACTGCGTATTGCCTTCGACCTGGACAGCGCCCGCCTGCCCCACTACACGGACGAACACCTGGCGCAGTTGTGGCACGTTACCCAGGCCAACCCCGCGCCCTTTGGCGACCGTGACGCTTGCCACTTTGCCGAGCTGGTGGGCCGTGAAATCGTGCGCCGCTGGCTGGCCGCTGCGCCCGTGGCCATGTGGACGCACCAAGCGGCCCACGTGGCGCCGCTGCGTGCCGCTGAGGGTGTGGGGGTGCTGTCATGAGTCAAGCCCAACAAGTCAAACCCCCACTGTCTGAAACCGAGCATTGGGAGCTGTCGCAGATACGCGCCACGCTGCGCCTAGCTGCGTTTGCGGTGGAGGCCGAGCGGGTGCTGCGCGATCTTGAGAACGGGGCGCGGCGTGACCCGAACATGGGGCGCCTGTTGGACGCTTGGACCGAACAGCGCCTGCAGTGGACCGAATACGCTGGCGCGGCACCGTTGGTGCTGGACGGCTTGTATTGCCGTCTTGGCGTGATGCTGGACCTGGAGGGCTGACCCATGTCTGAGCACATCAACCCCGAACAGGCCCGCGCCCTGGTGCGTGAGATCACCAGCAGCGCCTGCAACATCGCCACGCTGGCCGGCAAGGCGTTTGACACCGGCGCCGATGGTGACGCATTGGGCGCCTACCTGGACGCCATTGAACACGCCGCGCAGCGCGTGGGCTGGCTGTCTGAGCTGGCCAGCGCACAGTTGGGTGAACGCACCGCAGTGGTGGGCTTTGATGCCGCCGCCTGGCTGCTGCCCAGGCCCTGCCAAGCCCGAACGGTGGAGGGCTGAACCATGCACGCCACCGCACACGCCTGCACAATGAACAGGCCCCAGCTAGGCCCGCGAACCGAAAAGCGGGAGCTCCCTGCCCGCCTGCTGGGGCTTTCTTTCAGGGGCGCATCCACGGGAATGCTAATGACGAAACAAGACGGGCCCCACCTGGTGGGTGTTGATGGCGCTGCGCATGCTGCGCCGAAGCCTGATGCTGTGCCGGAGGATGACCAGCTTTGGCGGCAGGTCGTTGGCTGCCTGGACAAGTGGGTGGAATGGGCTGCACCAGCTAGCCAGGGGTGTGTGCTGACACCTGTGCAGTTTCTGGCGGTGGTTTTGTGGGTTATAGGACCCGAAGAACCATCGGATGCGACCGCCAAACTTATCGTAAACAGGTGGGCGCGTGCGCTGAGTGTTGCGCACTCCCGAGGCGAAGTCATTACGTTGCACCCCGTGTGTTTGCTGCCTTTGGGGCGTGAGGAATCGCCCGCTGACTGTGTGCTGTCTATGGGGCACTTGCAGGAGTTTCTTGATTCCATGCCTATCGGCTTTAACCTGCGAAAGACATTGGAGTCTTGGCGCGACGAATTGGCGCAACCTTCGGGCGAAAAGAGAACGCTTGAACAAGTGGCCAAAGACCGAAAAGCTGTCAAGGGCACGCGGTGGAAACAGGCTGATAAGCAGGTGGTGGCCGATGCTGTGAACGAGACCAGCATTTCTGCCGTGGCCAAGGTGCTGGGCCTTCGTGAATTCGCGGTGCGCAATGTCACTGAGGGCTTGAAACCGACCGGCAGCACTGGCGGCAATGGGCGCCCGCCGAAATACGGTTGGGCCAACCAATTGAGCCGCTAGACGGCTTGCTTGCTTCCTTGCTTTTCCTTGCTGGTGCCTGGCGCACTTGCGAGGCGGGCCGCTGCATTGCGGGCGGCAAAGAAAAAGCAATAGGCGGGCAATCCTTGCTTACGCGGTAATTCCTTCACGCCCCGTCCGAACCGTGACGCATCAGGGCGGATACGCAAAGGAACCGACCATGCAACTTGTCCACGCTCAGAAACCCGTTGTGCCCCGTGATCGTCTTCTGCGCCTACCCGAAGTGGTGGCTCTCACTGGCACATCCAAGACCACGATTTACGACCTCATGAAGGCCGGCAAATTCCCCGCACGCACAAAGATCACTGCCCGCATGGCGGTGTGGAGTGAGGCCGCCGTGTTGACCTGGATTCAGGCCCGAATCACCGAAGGGGCTGTGCAATGAAGGCGCCCCACCTGGAAGCCTTGGCCGGTGAGCTGGCCTGCGAGGGCCGGCACTGCGCGGCGGCTGAAAGCATGCTTGACACCCTGGTGCGGGGCTTTGCTGCCTACCTGGCCGGCCGTGTTGAAGCTGGCGTGGGTATTGCGGCCGACGACATGCCGCGCCTGTTGGAGAGCTTCGGCATGGTGGAACAGCACCACGGCCGCACCGCCTTCCACCGTGAGCAGTACCGCAAGGCAGCGGGCAAGGTGCTGCACCGTGCCCGCCAGTTGGGCAAGGGGGCGGCATGTCTGCCGAAGTGCTGACCGCCAGGCCCTACAACGGCATTGCCTCACAACGGGCCGCCATCCTGGCCACGCTGCGGCAAAGCCCCGCAACGGGGGCACAACTGATCCGGCAATGCCACGCCCCCGACCCCACGGCCCGCATCCATGAGCTGCGCACCGAAGGCCACCAGATCGAAACCCAATGGACCGACCAGCGCAACCCTGACGGCAGTGTCAACCGCGTGGCCCTGTATGTGCTGCACGGCAAAGACGACCGACAGAGGGAATTGGACTTGAACGCATGAACTCTCACACGCCTATCACGCCCGAACTGATCCGCGCTGCGCTGGCCTACGTGCCGGCTGGCCTGCCCCGCGATGAATGGGCGCGGGTGGGCATGGCCATCAAGGCCGAATACCCGGACGGCACGGGATTCGACCTGTTCGACGCATGGAGCGCCAGCGATGCCGACCGCTACGACAAAGCCGGCGTGCGCTCCACCTGGCGCAGCATCAAGGCCGGTGGCGGTGTGGGCGTGGCCACGCTGTTGCACCTCGCCAAGGAACACGGCTTCACGCTGCCCAAGGCCGGCCAGGCACCGGCCGCGCCCATGCCTGCCGAGCTGGCCGAACGCGAGCGCCAGCGGGTAGAGCGCCAGCGCCAGGAACAGGCCGACACCGAGGCCCGCCACGCTGCCGCCGCTGCCGATGCGCTGGCGCAGTGGGAGGCCGCCAGCGAGGCCGGCGCCAGCCCTTACCTGGTGCGCAAGGGTGTGCAGGCCCACGGGGTGCGATTCGCGCCTGGTGGCTGGCTGCTGGTGCCCGTGCGCGATGCGGCCGGCACGCTGTGGAACCTGCAGCGCATCGCACCCGAGAAACCCGCCAGCGGTGCGCCGGAAAAGCTGTTCGGCAAGGGTGGCCGCAAGTCGGGGCTTTTTCACCTGGTGGGCGACGTGGGCACCGCGCCGGCCGTGCTGCTGGTTGCTGAGGGCTACGCCACGGCCGCCAGCCTGTTTGAAGCCACGGGCTACCCCGTGGCGGTGGCGTTTGATGCCGGCAACCTGCAGCACGTGGCCCGTGCCCTGCGCCAGGCGCACCCTGCCGCGCTGCTGGTGGTGTGTGGCGACGACGACCGCGACACCGAGGCACAAACCGGCACCAACCCCGGCCGCATGAAGGCCAGCGCAGCGGCCCAGGCGGTGCGCGGCCTGGTGGTGTTGCCCGAGGGCTTGCCCGATGGTGGCAGCGACTTCAACGACCTACACCAACACGTGGGCGGTGCCGCTGGGCTTGATGCCGTGCGGGGGCTTGTGCAGGCCGCCATTGATGCCCACGCGGCCGAACAGCAAGCCGCCCAGGACGCGAAACAGGCCAGGTCCAAGGGCAGGGCTGGGCCAGCCCCAACAAACGGCGCCAGCGGCCCGCCTGCGCCTCCCACTGCGCCACCTGGTGCGCCTGAATCGCCACCCGACAAGCCCGCGCCCGAGTGGGACCGCTTCATGGTGGTGGATGAAGGCGTGTTCCACCGTGGAGTGGACAAGGACGGCGAACCGACCAAGCCCGAATGGGTGTGCAGCCGCCTCGATGTGGAGGCCCTGACTCGCGACCAAGACGGCCACGGCTGGGGCTACCTGCTGAACTTTGCCGACCCGCTGGGCCGCCCCAAGCAATGGGCCATGCCCGCCCGCATGCTGGCCGGCGACGGCGGTGAATACCGCGCCACGCTGTTGAACATGGGCTTGCGCATTGCCACCAGCCCACGCGCCCGCAACCTGCTGACGCAGTACATCCAAACCCGCAGCCCCGACGATTACGCCACCTGCACCGACCGCGTGGGCTGGCACGGCCGCGCCTTTGTGCTGCCCCATGAAACCGTGGGCGACGATGCCGAGCGCATCGTGTTTCAGAGCGAGAACGCCCAGGAAAACACCTTCCGCGTGAAGGGCACGGCCGAACAGTGGCGGGAGCGTGTGGGCGCCCTTTGCGCCGGCAATTCGCGCCTGGTGTTCGCGGTGGCCTGTGCCTTTGCCGGCCCGCTGCTGCGCCCTGGTGGTGTGGAGAGTGGGGGCTTTCACTTCCGTGGCGACAGTTCCAGCGGCAAGACCACGGCCCTGAAGGTGGCCGCCAGCGTGTACGGTGGCCCCAGCTACCTGCAGCGCTGGCGAACAACTGACAACGCCTTGGAGGCCATTGCGGCCCAGCACTGCGACGGGCTGTTGATCCTGGACGAGCTGGCCCAGGTGGACCCCAAGACGGCCGGGGAGTGCGCCTACATGCTGGCCAACGAACAGAGCAAGGCCCGGTCCACCCGCAGCGGTGCGGCCCGTGCCCGTCTGTCTTGGCGCCTGCTGTTCCTCAGTGCTGGCGAATTGGGCCTGGCCGACCACATGGCCGAAGGCATGAAGCGCACCCGCACCGGCCAAGAAGTGCGCATGGCCGACATACCGGCCGACGCTGGCCAGGGGCTGGGGGCTTTCGAGAGCCTGCATGGCCTGGACGGTGGCGCCGCCTTCTCGCGCCAGGTGGTGGGGCAGGCGGGCACTGTGTACGGCGCCACGGGCCGCGCCTGGCTGCAGTGGCTGACCGAGAACGCAGACGGCCTCAAGGCCCGCATTCGAGACGCTGCGGGGCGCCTGGCCGGCCAGATCGTGCCCGAGGCCGCCAGCGGCCAGGTCGAGCGCGTAGGCGCCCGCTTTGCCCTGGTGGGCGCGGCCGGTGAACTGGCCACCGCTGCGGGCCTCACGGGCTGGGCAGTGGGTGAGAGTGAACGCGCCGCCCGTGCTTGCTTCAATGCCTGGCTGGCCGCACGTGGTGGCATCGGCAATGGCGAGGTGACGGCCATGCTGCGCCAGGTGCGCCGCTTCCTGGAGGCGCACGGGGAAGGGCGCTTCACCTGGTGGCACCGTGCGGCCGACGACCACAACAGCAAGACCCTGCACCGCGCCGGCCTGCGCCGCATGATCAACGACCGAGGCGAGCCCATCAAGACGAACCACGACCACGCCGCAGACTATGGCGACCGCATGCCGGCCGCGTTCGGTGAAGGTGTGTCGGTCGAATACTTCGTGCTGTCCGAGGTGTTCAAGGGTGAGCTGTGCCAAGGCTTCGACGCCCAGGCCGTGGCCGCCGTGCTGGCAGAGCATGGCTGTCTGGTGGTCAAAGAGAAGGGCCGGCACAGCGTCAAGGAACGGTTGCCCGGTGTGGGCCTGGCCCGGTGCTACCGCATCACTGCCAACATCTTCGACCTTGATCTGTAGGCCCTGCCTGCGGGGCTTGCTGGGCCGCCGATAGGCGGGGCGGCCGGGGCTTTTTTCGCGCTGCTGTGCCCGGTTTGTGAGGGTTCCAGCACCAAGGAACAGGGCGCCCGGTCAAGTGCTGGACGTGTGCGAACGACCCCGGAAAGATTTGTCCCCGGTGTCCCCGGCTGTTTTGGGTTTGTCCCCGGTGCCACCGGGGACAGAATTCCTCAATGGTGACAAGGACTTACGCGGGTTTTTCCGATTTGTCCCCGGTGTCCCCGGTAAAAAAGAACAAGAGCCGAAAGAAAAAGCCCCGCGCCGGGTGTCTGGCCGGGGCTTTTTGGCGCCTGTTCGGCGCTGGCCTGGTGGTGGGCCAGGCGCGGGGGAGGGGGGTTGCGAAGGTCTGAGACGCACACCCCCTAGACCGATCGGTCCCCTTCATTCGCGGCGCCGCGAAATGGACAGGGGGGAGGGGGTAAACAAGTCTGGGCGCCCATGTCCTAGACCGATCGGTCCCCCGGATTTTTGTGCGCGAGGGTTTTGGGAGGGGGGGTACTCCCCACATCAGTGGCCAGGTGAATGCGCTCCGGGCTGCTGCCCGACCTGGTGCTGGCCGACGATGGCAGGGAGGTACACTCCCGCCCCGGTCTTGTGCTGGTGCCCACACCTCAAAAATGGGGGTACCAAAGACAAAGCGGGGGTACAAATGGGGGTACAGCGGCCAGATGAAAAACGAAGAATCGTTATTTCATGCGGGTTTCAGAGGTTCTTTCAATTGACCCCAGCCCATCACACCTAAGACCAACCGGTTCGCCAGTTGGTCTTTTTTCTTGTTTTGCCGTTCCACGGCCCGTTTTCATGACCTCTCTGCAGCCCGGCACGCTCGGCATCGACTTCGGCACCTCCAATTCGGCCATGGCGTGGGCCGATGCGCACGGCGTGGCGCGCCTGATTCCGCTGGAGGGCGATGCGGTGTCCATGCCCACGGCGGTGTTCTACAACGCCGAGGACCGCAGCACTCACTTCGGTCGCGACGCGGTGGCGCAGTACCTCAGTGGCACCGAAGGGCGGCTGATGCGTTCGCTCAAGAGCTTGCTGGGCAGCCCGCTGCTGCTGGAAACCACCGTCATCAACCACCAGCAGGTCAGCTTCCAGGACATCGTGGCCACGTTTTTGGCGGCCTTGCGTGACCGCGCCGCCACCACACTGGGCCACGCGCCGCGCCAGGTGGTGATGGGGCGGCCGGTGTTTTTTGTCGATGGCGATCCGCAGCGCGATGCGCAGGCGCAGCAGTCGCTGCTGGACGCCGCCCTTGCGGTGGGTTTTGAGCAGGTGTTGTTCCAACTGGAGCCGATTGCCGCCGCGCTGGACTACGAGCGCCGCCTCACCCGCGAGGCCACGGTGCTGGTGGTGGACATCGGTGGCGGCACCTCCGACTTCACGGTGGTGCGCCTGGGGCCGCAGCGCATGGCGTTGACCGACCGCAGTGGCGATGTGTTGGCCACGACCGGTGTGCACATTGGTGGCACCGACTTCGACCACAAACTGAGCCTGGAAAACGTGATGCCGCTGCTGGGCTACCGCCACCTGGGGCCACAAGGCCGCGAGGTGCCCAGCCGCGTGTTCTTCGACCTCTCCACCTGGCACCTGATCCAGTGGCTGTACCAGCCGCGCGCCATCAGCCAGGCCCAGGCGCTGCGAGCCAACTACGCCGATCCGGCGCTGCACGTGCGCTTGATGGAGGTGCTGCGCCAGCGCCACGGTCACCACATTGCGCACGAGGTGGAACTGGCCAAGATCCGCTGCTCGCAGTCGGGTGGCGACACCGAGGTGGACCTGTCCTGCATTGCACGTGGGCTGTCCGCGCCCATGGCGGCGGCCGACATGGCGGACCAACTGGCCGGCCAGCTGGCGAGGGTGGTGGCGTGCGCGCGCGACTGTGTGACACAAGCGGGGCTGGCCATGGCCGGGCTCGACGCGGTGTACCTGACCGGCGGCTCATCGGCACTGCGGCCTTTTCAGCAAGCGCTGCAAGCCGCGTTCGACGGCGTGCCCTTGGTTGAAGGCGACCTGTTCGGCGGCGTCGCATCGGGCCTGGCCTACACCCGGATCTGACGGGTGTAGGCCCGCCCGCTACGCGGCCTGCGGCCGCGCGTGGTACAGCAGCACGCCCAGCACCACCGGGATGCTGACGGCCGCCACCCAGGGGTTGGCAAAAATCAGCGACAGCGAGAACACGTTGAGTATCCAGAAGCCCGCTTTTCCGATGGGCCGTGCCACATAGCCGGTGTAGGCGGCGCCCAAGCCCATCACCGCCACCACCGAACAGGTGGCCGCCAGCAAGAAGGCCGGCCAGGTGAAGTCCAGCAGCAGCAGCGAGGGCGAATAGACAAAGGCAAACGGCACCAGCGCCTTGCCCATGGACAGCCGGAAGGCGGTCATGCCGGTGCGCATGGGTTCGCTGCGGGCAATGCCTGCCGCCGCAAAGGCGGCCAGCGCCACGGGCGGTGTCACGTCGGCCAGCACACCAAAATAGAAGACGAAGAAGTGGGTGGCCAGTTGTGGCACGTCCAGTTGCGCCAGCGCGGGCGCCACGATGGCGGCCAGGATGATGTAAGTGGGCGTGGTGGGCACGCCCGAGCCCATGATGATGCAGGCGATGGCGGTAAACAGCAGGCCAAACAGGATGGTGACTTGCTTCAGATCGAGCAACTGGAACACATCCAGCGCCACCAACGCCTGCGCGGCCACGCTGGAGACATCGACCACCCACGCCGAGAACTTGAAGCCCATGCCGGTGAGTGTGGTGATGCCCAGCACAAAACCCACACAGGCGCAGGCTGCACCAATGCCCAGCGCGGCCTTGGTGCCCATGTCCAGGCCCTGCACCAGCGCGCGTGGCCCCACGGCGATGCCGGTCATGCCTTTGCCCAACGGGCCCAGCAGGCGCGGGATCCACGAACACGCCACGGTGAGGGTGATGCCCCAAAACGCCGCCAGAAACGGGGTGTACTGCATCAGCAGCAAGGTCACCATCACCACCAGCGGAATGAACAGGTGCCAGGAGCTGCGCAGCACCAGGCCGATGCTGGGAATCTCCGACGGGTCCATGCCACGCAGCTTGAGGCGCTTGGCCTCCAGGTGCACCATGTACAGAATGGCAAAGTAGTGCAGGATGGCCGGCACGATGGCGATCAGGATCAGCTGGTTGTAGGGGATGCCCAGCGTTTCGGCCATGATGAATGCGGCCGCACCCATGATGGGTGGCGTGATCTGGCCGCCACATGACGCCGAGGCTTCCACCGCCGCCGCAAAGCGGGGCTGGAAGCCCACCTTTTTCATCAGCGGAATGGTCATCACCCCGGTGGTGACGGTGTTGGCAATGGCCGAGCCGGAGATCATGCCGAACAGACCGGAAGACACCACGCTGACCTTGGCGGGCCCGCCCGAAAAGCGCCCGGCCGCAATGGTGGCCAGGTTGACGAACAACTGCCCCAGACCGGTGAGCTGGGCCATGATGCCGAACAGCACGAAGTGAAACACGAAGGTGGCCACCACACCGACGGGTATGCCGTAGATGCCCTCGGTGCCCTTGTACAGGTGGGCCACGATGCGCGGCAGGCTGTAGCCCCGGTGGCCCAGGCCGCCGGGCAGGTAAGGGCCCAGCAAGCCATAGAAGATGGTGGCAATGGCCAGCAGCGGCAGAAAAATGCCCATGGTCCGGCGTGTGGCCTCGATCACCATGGCAATGGCAATCACGCCCATCATCAAATCCAGTGGCGTGTGGTTGCCGGGCCGCTCGATGAAGATGTCTTGAAAGAACACCAGCAAATAGAGCGAAATGCCCGAGGCCAGCACCGCGAACACCCAATCGCGCCACGGTATGTGTGTGGTGCTGCCGTCGTACGCCCGAAACGGCAGGGCCAGGCCGGCAATGGCCACCAGCACACCCATGAAGGCGTAACGCATGCCGTCCGGTACCGGCTCGTTCAGGCCGGCCAGCAGTTGGGTGCCCATGAACAGGTAGAACGCCACCAGCCCCAGTGACACCAGCCACTCCCACGGGCCCGGCAGGCGCTTCTGGCGCGGGAACACCAGAAAACACAGGCCCAGCACCACCGTCAGGTGGATGGCGCGGTGGGCAATCTCGTTGTGCAGGCCAAAGCCTGCCGTGTAGTAGTGCCAGGCCGCCAGGCCCGCGCACAACACCAACACGATTTTGGCGCTCCAACCTGTCAGGCGGCGGAAGCTGGCTTCGGGGTCGAACTGTTCGATCAGGCGATCGACTTCGGCTTGGGTGGTGCTCATGGTTGTTCTCGTTGTTCGGTTCATTGGGCGGTGTCTGGGCAGCCACGCGCGCGCAGCTGAATGGCTTGGGCGCTCAGGTCGCCGAGCAGCACCGGCGCGTGGCCGGGCACTTGCACCCGCATGTGCTGGGCGGGCAGCGGGCGCACCACCAGCGGCGCCACCACACGGTCCAGCGTCAGGCGTGAAAAGCCGCGCTCTCCAGACTGCACACGTTCAAGCCGCTCGCCGGGCCCCGGCGCCGATGGCAGGCCGTAGCCCTCGCCATCGAACTGCTCTTCCACCAGGTGTGCACGCCAGCCGTTGGCCCCTGTGCGCCACTCGTAGCGGTCCAGCACGGGCGTGCCCAGCACCGAGTGGGTGAAGGCCACGTCGGCACGTGGCTGGGCTGGATCCAGCGGCAGGCGCATCAACTCACGCTGGCTGCGGTGCTCGCTGAGCACCAGCTCGCAGGCCTGGCCGATCAGTGGCAGGCACAGCGCCAGTGCCAGCAAGGCACCGCGCCGTGCCCGACTCACTTCACCAGGCCTTTTTCTTTGAAGTAGCGCACGGCACCGGGGTGCAGCGGCACGCTGGCCACTGAGGTGGCGGTGTTGAGCGCAATGTTTTTGCCCTGCACGTGGACCTGGCCCATGATGGCCGTGTTTTCGTACAACGCCTTGGTCACCTCGTAGGCCACGTTCTCGGGCACGCCGTCGTGGCTGGCCCAGATGGCCATCACGGCCAGGGTGGGCACCGCTGCGGTCTGGCCCTTGTAGCTGTTGGCGGGCAGGTCCACCTTGGTGTAGTAGGGCTGTTCCTTGAGCAGGGCGTCCACTTCCGGGCCGCTCAGGGGAATGACCTTGAGCGCGTGGCTTTGCGCGAAGTCGGTCACGGCGGCCACCGGCACCCCGCCGGTGATCAAGGTGGCGTGCAGGTTGCCGTCCTTGATCTTGTCCACCGCCTGGGTGAAGGACGAGCTGTCTTCCTTCACGTCGGTGCGGGCCATGCCATTGACGCGCAGCAGGTCCGTCACCAGCTGGTACTGGCCCGAGCCGGGGGCGCCCGACGAGATGCTTTTGCCCTTGAGGTCTTTGACGCTGTTGATGCCCGAGTCTGCGCGCGTGATGAGCTGCACGGTTTCGGGGTACAGCGCGCCCAGCGCGCGCAGGTTTTTCAGCGGCGCATTGGCGAACTGGTTTTTGCCGTTGTAGGCGGCGTCCAGGATGTCGGCTGCGACGAAGGCCGACTCGATGTCCTTGGTGCCCAGCAGCTTGGCGTTGCCCACCGAGGCACCTGCCGCTTCAGCGGTGGCGGTGATCTTTTTGCCGTCCACCGTCGCTTTGTTGGAAATCAACTGCGCCAACATGCCGCCCAAGGGGTAATAGGTGCCACCCGTGCCGCCGGTGGCAATACCGAAGAACACCCGTTGTTGGGCCACGGCGGTGCCGACAAGTCCAACGGAGGCGGTGGCAGCGGCCACCAGGGTCAGGGCAATGCGTCGATTGAATGTCATTCGATTCTTCCTTCGGGTTGGGGAGGGGAACACACAACTTACCAGAGGTGGCGGCTTGCGCCAAGGTGTCTGGCCAGCCAGGGCGGCTACAGTGTGGAGCCGAACGTGCATGGTCTCCCAGGCTTCGCCAAATCTGATGCTCAATATCAAGAATCCCAAAACAAGCGACCCGCTCCCACCTCGAAAAAAGCGCCAGCCCGACAAGGTGACGCCGCCTTCGTGGGAACAGCTGGGCAGTTGGGTGGCGCTGGTGGAGAGCGGGTCGGTGTCTGCCGCAGCGCAGCGCCTGGGCATTTCGCAGGCGGGTGTGTCCCAGCATGTGCGCCAGCTTGAAGATGGTTTTGGCACCTCCCTGCTCGACCGCTCCACCCGCCCCGCGCGGCCCACCGCCAGTGGCCAGCGCCTGTATGAGCAGGCTCGCGATCTGCTGACCCGTGCCGGGCAGATGGCCGACGCGGTGCGCCTGCTGAGCCGCAACAAACGCTCGTTGCTGCGCCTGGGTTGTGTCGATTCGTTTGCCGCCACCATCGGCCCCGCCATGGTGCGTGGGTTGGCCGGCTGGGTGCAGCGCCTGCGCCTGATGTCAGGCATCAACCCGGAGCTGGCCGACCAATTCAGCCAACACCAACTCGATGTGCTGGTGACCACCGACGACCCCCGCCCAGTGGCCGGCCAGCTGTGTGTGCCGCTGTTTTCCGAGCAGTTTTTGCTGGCCTTGCCGCCCCGTCTGCAGGTGCCACCGCTGGCTTCGCTGGCCCAGTTGCATGGCATGCGCCCATTCATGAACTACAGCACGCGCTCCAAGATGGGCGCCTTGGTGGACGCCTACCTTGGCAGGCACGCACCTGGGGTGGAACGGGTGTTTGAGTTCGATGCCACCGACCCGCTGCTGAGCCTGGTCAGCGAAGACCTGGGCATTGCACTGACCACGCCGCTGTGCCTGTGGCAATCGCGTTTTCACGCCCAGGGTGTGCAGTTGATGCCGCTGTCCGCGCTGCGATCGCAGGGCAAACCGTGTCCGCCGTTGTCGCGCACCTTCTGGCTGGTGTTTCGGCCCGACGAACTGGGCCCGCTGGCCAACGACATCGCCGCCATGGTGCGGGTGGCCGCGCGCGACCTGCAGCGCCAGATCACCGTCGAACTCAAGCTGCCGCCAGAGATGATCAGCATCGAAGACGCGGCGCCCAGCGCAGCGATTCCTTGATGCAAATCTTCAACCGGCACAAAACAAACCGCGGATTCGCGCAGCCCGCATAAGCTGGCGCTCTGTTTGATACGGAGGCCGCTGTGGCAACTTGGGATGCGATTGTGATCGGCGCCGGTGTGGTGGGCACATCGGTGGCGTGGAACCTGGCAGCGCTGGGGCAGCGCCGCGTCCTGGTGCTGGAGCGCGGGCAAATCGGCGCGGGCACCACCTCGCAATCCAGCGGCATCTTGCGCACCCACTATTCAGTGGTGGAGAACATCGAGCTGGCACAGCGGTCCTGGCACAGCTTCGAACACTTTGCCGAGCTGCTGCAGGACGACGACGCCTCGGCCGGTCTGGTGAAGTGTGGCTACCTCATCGCCGTGCCCGATGGCCCCAAGCTCGCACCTTTGCGCCAAGCCCTGGCGGCACAGCAGGCGCGTGGCATCCCCATCCAATACCTTGACGCGCAACAGGCCACTGAGCGCCTGCCCATCTGCCGTTTCGACGATGCGGCACTCATCGGCTTCGAGCCCGAAGCCGGGTTTGCCGACGCCTACTTGGTGGCCACCAGCTATGCCCGTGCGGCGCGCCGGTTGGGCGTGCGTTTTATGGAGGGCGTGGCGGTGCAAGGCCTGGTGCGCGACGGAGACCGTGTCACTGGGGTCGTCACTGATGCCGGCGTGTTCCACGCCCCGGTGGTGGTCAGCACCCAAAACATGTGGGCCAGCGAGTTGCATGCCTGGAGCGGTATCCACGTGCCGCTGGCACCCGAGCGCCACCGCGTCATTGCGCTCGAAGGCCCTGAGGCCTACAGCTACCAGATGCCGGTCTACAAAGACCTGGGCTCGCCCGGCATGTTGTACTGCCGCAGCTACGGTGGGCGACAGATGTTGGTGAGCGAAGGCACCGCAGGCGAGGTGCTGGCCGGCCCCGACAACGAACAAGGCGACGTGCCCATGGACTACGTGGCCGAGCTGGGCGAGCAGGTGGCTGAGCGTTTTCCGTCGTTTGCCGAGGCTGGCCTGGCATCGGCCTGGACCGGCGTGTACGACGTGACCCCCGACTGGAACCCGGTGTTGGGGTCGGTGCCCGACGTGCCGGGCCTGGTGGTGGGGTTTGGCTTTTCAGGCCACGGGTTCAAGCTGTCGCCCGCCGTGGGGCGGGTGCTGGCACAGGCCGCGCTGGGCCTGCCCACCGATGTGTCGCTGGCGCCCTACGCGCTGGCGCGTTTCAGAGGTGGGCGCCTGCTGCAGGGCGCCTATGGGCAGGGCGCTGTGTCCTGAGCAGGATCGCCGCAGGCTCATTTGTCCTTGATCTTGCCGCGCGGAATCACCGCTGTGGTGGGTGCCACCGGGCGGTCGGATGCGCCCGACGGGGTGTCGCGAGGCCCGCTGTCTTTTTTGGGCTTCTTGACCATCTTCTCTTTTCGCTGTTCGCCTTTGGCCATGGGGCCTCCGTGTGTGTGGGTGGGGTGCCGAATGTGGCACCAGCAGGCGATGTTACCGCGCCCGCAGCCCCTGCACCAAGGCGCCCAGGGTGATGCCACCGAGCGCCCACAACAGGTCCCAGTTGCCGATGCCCAGGCCGGCAATTGCGGGCCCGGGGCACACGCCACACAGGCCCCAGCCGATGCCAAAAACGGCCGCGCCCAACACCGTGTCGCGGTTCATGTGGGCCACATGCCAGTGGAAGTGGCCACCCTGCAGCGGCTGTTTCAGCATGTGCGGCAGCAGCTTGAAGGCCAGCAGCGTGACCACCACGGCGCCACCCATCACCAGCATCAGGCCGAAATCGCTCAGGCGCAGAAAACTCAGCACCACCTCAGGCTGAACCATGGTGGACAGCGCCAGCCCGAAACCGAACAGCGCTCCCGCCAGCAGCACGGCGAGCAGTTGGCCCGGGGTCATGTGGGGCGCTTTCATGGCAACCACCTCGCCACCAGGTTGGCGGTGATGAAGGCCGTGGCCATGAAGGTGAGCACCGCCACCAACGAGGGCCATTGCAGCGAGCCCAGGCCACAAATGCCGTGGCCCGAGGTGCAGCCATTGCCCAGGCGCGCGCCATAGCCCACCAGAAACCCGCCCACCACCAACTGCCACACCGGCACGCTGGTGCTGCCGGGCGTGCCGTCGCCCAGCGCCAGCCACCACAGCAGCGCGCCCAGCACCAGGCCGGCCGCATACACCAGGCGCCACAGCCGCGAATCGGTGTAGCGCGCCTGCTGAAAGTAGGGGCGCCGCACCACGTAAGACCAGGTGCTGGAAAACACGCTGCTCATGCCACCCACGAGGCCGGTGAAAACGAACAACAGTGCCACACCGGCACCTATGAACAGGCCACCCAGCAGGTAGTGCTGCCAGCCCAGGGGGAAGAGGTTGAGTGTCATTTCCATGGCGCGCGATTATCCGTTGGCCTGCCCTACCCATACCCCCTGCAGTTGTAACAGGCGCTGCCAGTCCAGCAGATCAGGGTGGGGCACCGTGGCGCCCGGTGCGAGCAAGCCGCTGTGCAGGTGCAGTGCCTCGCCGCTAAAGGGGTGGACCAGTTGCAGCAACTGGGCGTGCAACCACAGCCGCTGGAGCCCCAGTTGTTGTGCCCACCAACGGTTGAGTGGGCCTTTGCCGTGGGTGGCGTCGCCAATGATGGGGTGGGCGAGGTGCTTGAGGTGGCGCCGGATCTGGTGGCGTCGCCCGGTGTGGGGCAGGGCCTCCACCAGCGAGGCGCGGGTGGTGGGGTGGCGCGTGTCGGCCGCAGCCGGCCATTCCAGGCAGGCCAGGCGCTTGAAGTCGGTCTGGGCGGGCTGCGCGGGGGCGTCGGGTGGCGCATCGTCGGGGCGCAGGGCGTGGTCCACCTGCGCTGCTTCGGGCGCCCAGCCGCGCACCAGGGCCAGGTAACGCTTGTGCACCGTGTGCTGCTCAAAGGCCTGGGCCAGGCGGCGTGCGGCTTCCGGGTGCAAGGCCATCAGCAGCACGCCACAGGTGCCTTTGTCGAGCCGGTGCACCGGGTATACCAGTTGCCCCAGTTGGTCGCGCAGGGTTTGCAGCACAAAACGGGTTTCGCCCGCGTCCAGCCCGGTGCGGTGCACCAGCCAGCCGGCGGGCTTGTGCACCGCCACCAGGTGGTCGTCGCGCCAGAGCACGGTCAAGGGGTTGTTCATGGTCAAAAGCAAGGGACTGCCCACGATTTGAGCACGCCCCGCCGGCCCAATGTTGGCGCGGTCTCGCGCAGATGTCCCCGTGCTTGTCCACAGCTCCGTTCACAGTCTGTGGGTACAACTTGGAGGGCCGGATGGCGGTCGGCTAGCATGGTCACATGACTGTCCACTACGAATCGCTCCCAAACGCCGCCTTGTACTCCGAAGCCTTTGGCCTGTCGGCGCCAGCCGAGGCACCGCCGCGCGACATGTGGCCGCGCAAGCCCGGTGTTTTCATTCGCAAAACGCCCAGCGAAGGCGAGGAGGCGACGGGGCGTGAACTGGTGGCCGGGCAGTTTGGCCTCGTGCCGCCGTGGGTCAAGTCGGCGTCCGACGCCAAGCTGCGTTCACCCAAGTTGGTGACCGCACGCGCCGAGACGGTCACCACCTCCAAGAACTTTCGCGATGCCTGGCTCAAGGGCCAGCGCTGCATCGTGCCCATGATGGCGTTTTTTGAGGACGACCTGCGCAGCGGCAAACCGGTGCCCACCCGCATTGCCCGCGTGGACGGTCAGCCCATGGGCCTGGCCGGCTTGTGGGAGCGTTGGGCCGGTGCCGATGGGGCCGAGATCATCAGCTTCACGCTGCTCACCCTCAACGCCAACAACCACGCGCTGATGCACCGCTACCAGCACCCCGGCAGCGAAAAACGCATGCCGGTGATCCTGGGCGAGGGCGCCTACGACGCGTGGCTCAACGTGGCGCACCCCGAAAAGGCGCGCGAGTTCATGCGCGCGTATGCGGCCAACTGGCTGACGGCGAATCCGGTGGAGAAAAAGTAGCCACCACGTGTCGGCGCTACAGCGTCTGCCGGTAGCGCTCCAACATCTGCGCCTGGGTTTCGAACACCGCGTCGGCGCCCATGCGGTCGCCCACCTGGTCGCGCAGCATCTCGCCCATGCTCGGCAGCACCGCTCGGTCCACGTGGCGGCTCGCGTCCCACAGGGCGGAGCGCATCAAGGCCTTGGCGCAGTGCAGGTAGGCGGCCTGCACCGTCACCCGTATCACCAGCTTGGGCACGCGGCGCTCGTCGGTGCACAGCGCGCGGTCGGCTTCATCGGCGCTCAAAACGGCGCGCCCATTCACCCGCAAGGTTTCGTCCACGCCGGGCACCAGGAACAGCAAACCCACCTGGCCGGTCGCGACGATGTTCTCCAGCGTGTCCAGCCGGTTGTTGCCGGGCGCGTCGGGGATGAGCAGGGTGTGCGCGTCCACCACTTTGGCAAAGCCGGGCGCACCGCCGCGCGGCGACGCGTCCATGGCACCCACGGCGTTGGCGCTGGACACCACCAGCAGCGGCGACAGGCCAATGAAACGCGTGGCATGCACGTCGAGCTGGGTCATCTCCTTGTGGACCGAGCGCTCGCGGGCGGGGTCGTAGAGGGCGCGAAGTTGGGCCAGGGTGTCGATGGTCATGGGCGGCGCTGTCATGGGTTGGACATGCGCGGCATGATGGCAGATTCCGTTGTGCCAGCTTGCGTCTATATTTGCCACATGCCCTGTCCACTGTTTGCCGGCCCCACGCCGCCATGAGCCACGCCGTTGCCCGCCTGCGTGCACAGCGCCTGGCCGCCAGCTCCAAGCCCTTCGTCACCCGTGGCTCCGGCAGCACCCGGTGCGAGACCTGCCGCCTCAAGCTCAGCCACTGCGTGTGTGCCCTGCGGCCGGCGCCCGCGGTGCGGGCGGGCGTCTGCCTGATCATGGCCGACATCGAGCCGCTCAAGCCCAGCAACACCGGCTGGCTGATCGCCGACCTGGTGCCCGACACCTGGGCCTTTGGCTGGTCGCGTGTGGCGGTTGATCCGGCCCTGACCACGCTGCTGGCCGACCCACAATGGCAGCCGTATGTGGTGTTTCCGGGCGAATACGTGGCGCCCGAGCGTGTGGTCACCGCGTTGCCCGCAGCGGCGCACCACACCGGCAAACGCCCGCTGTTCGTGTTGCTCGACGGCACCTGGTCGGAGGCGCGCAAGATGTTCCGCCGCAGCCCCTACCTTGACCACCTGCCCGTGCTCAGCTTGCAGCCCGGGCACGATTCGACCTACCGCTTGCGCCGCTCCGCGCACGCACAACATTTCTGCACCGCCGAGGTGGCCGCACAGTGCCTGGCGCTGGCCCACGAGCCGCTGGCGGCCGACACCCTGGCCGCCTACTTCGATGTGTTCAGCGCCCACTACCTCAGCGCCAAGCGCAACCTCCGGCTGGCCCTGGACACCGAAGCGCACGCCCGCCTCGCGGCCTTGACCGCACAGGCGCTGGCGCCCGAAGTTGTGCCCGCATGACCGACCTTCACAGCTACCCCATCGGCGCCCCTGGCCAGCCTTGGGGGCCAGCCGAAGTCACCGCCTGGCGCGCGCGGCAGGTGCGTCAGAGGTCGTATGCCGACGATGTGCTCGCGGTGGTGCGGGGCTGGCGCGAGCGCTTTGACGTGCTCACCTACGGCGAGGTGGCTTACGGCGACGAGCGTTTCCCCTTGCTGGCCATCCGCCCAGCGCCGTGGAGGCCTGGCCTGCCCGCCGTGCTGGTGACCGGTGGTGTGCACGGCTACGAAACCAGCGGCGTGTTGGGTGCCCTGCGTTTTGCCGATCAGCACGCCCAGGCCTGGACGGGGCGGGCCAACCAGCTCATCGTGCCGTGCATGAGCCCCTGGGCTTACGAGCGCATCCACCGCTGGAACTTCGAAGCCATCGACCCCAACCGCCACTTCCGCGCGGGCACCGCCGTGCAGGAATGTGCCGCCTTGTTGCGCCTGGTGGCGCCGCTGCGTGGCCAGTTCGTGGCACACATCGACCTGCACGAAACCACCGACACCGACGAGTCCGAGTACCGCCCGGCGCTGGCGGCGCGCGATGGCAAGGTGTTCGAACCCGGCCACATTCCCGATGGCTTCTACGTGGTGGACGACACCGAACGCCCGCAGCCGGCCTTTCAGCAAGCCATCATCGACGCAGTCAGCGCGGTCACGCACATCGCGCCGGCCGACACACGCGGTGACATCATCGGCTCGCCGGTGGTGGCGCCGGGTGTCATTCGCTACCCGTTGCGCGCGCTGGGTCTGTGTGCTGGCATCACCGGCGCCCGGTGTGTGAGCACCACCGAGGTCTACCCCGACAGCCCCCGCACCAGCCCCGAGGCCTGCACCGCCGCCCAGGTGGCCGCCGTGCAGGCAGCCGTGGGTTTTGTGGTGGCGCAAGGCCCCACCTCGTGCGACACGTCGGCCTGAACCAGCATCCCAGCGCCATGTCACTCAACCGGCAACACGCCTTTCGCAAAATCTACCCGCTGCGCGTTTTTGGCATGGCCCTGGGCGGGCTGCTGGTGTCGTCAGTGCTGTACGAACAGCAGGCCGGCTGGCCGCTGTGGGCAGTGATGGTGTTGACCTGCTTGTTGTGGCCCCACCTTGCCTTGCTGCACGCTCATTTCGCGCGCGATCGGCACCGGGCCGAATCGCTCAACCTGCTCGTCGATTCCGCCATCGCCGGTGCCTGGGTGCCGCTCATGCATTTCTGCCTGCTGCCCAGCGTGTTGTTGGTCATGGTGACCACCTTCGACAAGATCAGCACCGGCATCCGCGGCTTGTGGCTGAGGTCGCTGCCGGTCATGGTGGGCACAGCCTTGTTGCTCACCCTGTGGCTGCGTCCCGCGCCGCAGTGGGACGCCTCCTTGCTGGTGGTGCTGTGCAGCCTGCCACTGCTCATCGCGCACACGCTGGCGGTGAGCATGAGCAGCCACCGCCTGATACGCACCGTGGCCCGGCAGAACCACTTGCTGGAGGAGCTGCGCCGCATGGATGCCCACACCGGCCTGCTGGGTCGCGAGCCCTGGATGCAGATGGCGGTGGAGTGCCACGAGGCCTTTCGTGCCAGCGGCCAGGCGGCCTGCCTGATGATGATCGACATCGATCACTTCAAGCTCGTCAACGACCGCCACGGGCACACGGCGGGCGACGAGGTGATACGCGCCGTGGGTCTGATCCTGCGCCAGTCCATCCGGCCCAGCGACTTCGCGGGCCGCTACGGCGGCGACGAGTTCGCCGTTGTTTGCCCGCAGGCGCGCTTGGACGATGCGCTGGCCATTGCCGAGCGCATCAAAAGCCGCATCGAGGCCATCCGCGTGCGCCATGTGCCCGAGCTGCGTGTGACCTGCAGCATCGGCGTGGCGCTGCTGCGCCCCGGGCACACCGATGTGCGCGACTGGATCAACGAGGCCGACGCCGCGCTCTACCACTCCAAGGACGGCGGGCGCAACCAGGTGCGTGTGGTGGAGCCCGCGTGAACCCTTTCCCCGCCTCAGGCCGGCACAACGCGCACCGCGTGGCTGGCCGTGCCCTCGGCCCAGGCCAGCAGGCGGTCGATGTTGGGGTGGGAACCGGGGTGCGCCCGCGCTGCCGCCGTGTGCTCGCAGAACAGGGCCAGGCCTTGCGCGGCGGCGGCCGGTGTGATGACCCCACCGTGTTGTTGGGCCAGCGCGTGGTACACCGCCACCGACCCCGCCTTGCCCGGCTGGTTGGGGATGCGGTCCAGCACCTGGCCGCTGGCGTCCAGCAGTTCAATGGCGGCGACGTGGGCGATGGCGGGCAATTGCTTGAGCTGGTCGGCGAAGTTCATGGGTTGTAGTGGCAGAACGATGTAAAACCCGGCCGAGCTTACCGCCGTTCAGCCGGTGGCAACCATGTTGAGGCCGCCCGGTGATGGTGTTGGTGGGCGGTGCGGTCGGCCATCTGCCGTGCGAGCGCCATCTATGACGCGGTTGTCGCCGCAGAAACACGAACCCACAGGCGTTTTCGTTCGGAACTTTAGGACATGAACTCCGAACAGACTTGCTGTGACGCCTGTGATTGCACGGGCACACTGGCCCGCGTGCTTGCCGCGCTTCCCATTTTCAAGGAGTTCTCATGAGTGATCTGTCCACCGCCCAAAAAGACAAACTGATGGCCGACCTCAAGCAGGTGATGGCTGACGCCGAGGCCTTGCTGGCCGCCACCGCTGGCGACACCAGTTCGGGCATGGCCGAGCTGCGCGGTCGCGTCACCGACACCTTGTTCAAGGCCAAAGACGGACTGATCCACGCGCAGGAGGAGGTTGTCGATCGTGCCAAGGCCGCCGCCCGCGCCACCGACCATTACGTGCACGACCATCCGTGGCAGTCGGTCGGTATTGCCGCCGGTGTGGGCCTGCTGCTGGGCATGTTGATCAGCCGCCGCTGAGCCGCGGCAACCCATGGCCAACCATTCCTCGGGGCCGGCTGCCCCCACGGCCGGCGCGGCCCTTCAGTCCTCGTTGCGCTCGCTGGGCGCAACCTTGCTGGGCATCGCTCACACCCGGCTGGAATTGCTCTCGCTGGAGCTGGAGGACGAAAAGCAGCGCCTCCTGGGCATGCTCGCGTGGGGCTTGTGTGCCCTGGTGCTTGCCAGCCTGGGGCTGGTGTTTTTGGCCGGCTGGCTCACCGTGTTGTTCTGGGACACCCACCGCCTCCTGATCCTGGGTGCCTTTGCGGGCGTGTTCATGCTGCTGGCGGTGTTGGCTGTGTGGCGGGTGCGTTCCTTGTGGGTCGCGTCCCAGGGTTGGTTGTCGGCCAGCCTGGCCGAGCTGGAGGTCGACCGCCAGGCCCTGGCCGCTGGCCTTGCCCCCGCCGCGCACGCCACGCCAGGCGGCAACGATGACGCTCAGCCGGGGGCTGCCCATGGCACATAACGCTGCCGAACGCGCCGCACGCAAACGGCTGCTGCAGGCCCGCTCGGCGGTGCTGCGGCTGACGTTGAGCCACCAGCTTGGGCAGGGCTTGCAACCTGCCCTGCGCACGCTCGACCGCGCCGACAGCGCCTGGCGCTGGCTCAAGGCCCACCCGCTGGTGTGGCTGGGGGCGGGCGCCGCCGTGCTGGTGTGGCGCCCGCGCGGCGTGCCCGTGCTGGCCGGCCGGATGTTGGGCCTGTGGCAACTGTGGCGCCAGGTGGCGCCTGTGGCCCAGCCTCTGCTGCGGCGCTGGCTTGCCAAGTCGCCACGTTCTACACCGCCCTGATGGCGGCTGCCCACCTGCGTGCTGCCGCCTCAGGCCTGCCACACCCCAAACCCGGCCGAGCGCAGATCGATGCCTATTTCCACCTCGCGCTCGGCGGCCTCTTGGTACGGCATGGGGTTGAAGCCCTCGTACAGGTCGGGCAGCAGGCGCAGGCCGTACTTGAACACGTAGGTGTTGGCCTGTATGCCGGCCTTGTGCTTGTCAAAACGCACGTCTGGGTCCAGCCCCGTCATGCCCACGTACACACAGGGCTTGCCCTCCACATAGCCGGGGTTGCATTTGCGGAACTTGGGCTCGAACAGCACATCCTTGTGCAGTTCGATCACGTAGACGTGGTGGTGGGGGCGGCGGGCCATGGCAGTTGAACTGTAGACGCAGCGGCGGCCCGGCAGCAGGCGCAGGCCCCGTCCCTATAATCGCGCCCCTTTTACAGGGAGAAGCCCATGGCCATCGAGATCGCGCAGTCCACGCCCACCGCAGCGGCCATTGGCCAGTGGGTGCAAGCCCGCTACGCCTTGGGCGAGGTGGTGGCGGGCGAGTTGCTGCGCCGGAGCTTCAACCAGGTGTACCGGCTCACGCTGGCCGACGGGCGCCACGTGGTGGCCAGGCTGTGTGCCGAGCGTCCGCGTGGCGAGCCCAAGTTGCCATTCGAGGCCGAGGTGCTGCGGCACCTGCGTGTGCAGGGTTGCCCCGTGGCCACGTGCCTGCCCACCGCCACCGGCGGCGTGGCCGTGCGTGTGCCCTTGCCCGAGGGCGAACGCCCCCTCATGCTGTTTGAGTACCTGGACGGCGAAGCCACCGCCGAGGTGCCGGCCAACGTGTTGGCGTTTGGCCGGGGTTTGGCGCAGCTGCACGTGGCGGGGGAGGGCCTGCAGAGCAACGCGAGCCACTACACGCTCGATCTGGATTACCTGCTCATGCACCCTCTGCAGCGCCTGCTGCGCGCGCCCACCATGACGGCCGACCTGCGCCCCGCGTTTGAAGCCTTGGGCCAGCGCCTGTTGAAGCGAATCCACGCCCTGGGGCCACTGACCCAGGTGCTGTGCCACGGCGACGCACACAGCGACAACAACTTCATTGCCGTGCGCGACAACGGGGAACGCGAGGCCGTGTTCTTCGATTTCGACGAATGTGGCCCCGGTTACCTGGCCTACGAATTGGCCGTCTACCCCTGGTGGCTGCACCCGCGCGCGGTAGATGGCGCCTGGAGCGACAAAGCCGCCGAACGCTGGCGTCACTTCATCGCTGCCTACCGCAGCGTGCGCGCCCTGACGGAAGCCGACGAGGCCGCCTTGCCCCTGTTTGTGGCCGTGCGCCAGTTCTGGCTGCTGGGCGAATACGCCGGGCGTGTGCCCGTGTGGGGCTCGCAGGCCATGTCCACCGGCTACCTGCAGCGGCAGGTGAAGCTGTTGGGGCAGTGGGAGGGTTTGGAGTTGCCGATGGCTTGAGGGCTACTGTCCCATCAAAGTCAGAAAACGGTCGTACATGGGGCTCTCCCTACTCGTAATGCGACCACATGCGCAACACCTTCACCGTGTGCTCTGCTTCCAGCACCTGATAGACCAGCCGGTGCTGTATGTTGATGCGGCGGGAGTATGCCCCCGCCAAATCGCCCACGAGCTTTTCGTAAGGGAGAGGGTTTTGAAACGGGTTCGCCCGGACGACGGCCAGCAGTTCCTGCGCTTTCGGCTTCAATCCGCTGGCGGCCAGCTTTTGTGCGTCTTTCTGTGCGTGCTTGGCAAAGACGAGGCTCCAGCTCACCAGTCCAACTCCGTGGCGCAACCGTCCACCGGCTCAGCCATGCCCTCCTTGATCGACTCGCGCAGGCCCGGCACCGACAGCAGGTACAGCGTTTCCTGAATGGCCTGCCAATCCTCGGCAGACACCAGCACCGCGTCGTGTCGCTTGCCCACGATGGTCACAGGCTGGTGCGACTCCGCCGTCTGGTCCATCAGGCGGTACAGGTTGGCGCGGGCTTCGCTGGCGGTGAGGGTGGTAGCGGTCATGGGGTTTCCAAAGGATGAAGAAGCGTACGTTTTTGAGTACGAAAAGTCAATGCAAACGCAATCGTTGTTGCCCATCTAAGGCCACAGGCTTGTCGCCCAACCCTGTTCAGTAAACCGAAGTCACATCGGAGCCGCGCCCCTGTGTTCTTTTCTTGACAGTACGCGCTCCGTGTGTAAAAAATCGCAAAATTGATACAAAACAATGGAGGAGCGGGACCTGGCTTGTTTAACGGCCGAGGCGCCCGACACACCACACACGATGGCGACACTGATACCCGCGCTGGGCAGTTGCCTCTCGCGCATGACCAGCGGCGAAAAGCGGCTGGCCGAGCGCCTGGAGCAGAAGCTGGAGGACGACTACCTGCTCTGGTACGACGTGCCCATCGGCCCCAAACAAACCCATCCCGACTTTGTGGTGCTGCACCCGCGCCGGGGCTTGCTGATCCTGGAAACCAAAGACTGGCGGCTCGACACCATTCGCCACGCCACCCGCCAAGCCTGGGAGATTGCGCCCGACGGGCAGCTCAAGGTGGTCATCAACCCGCTGGCGCAGGCGCGGCACTGCGCCATTCAGGTGGTCAACGCGCTGGAGCGCGACCCGCAACTGGTGCACCCCAGCGGCCCACACCAGGGCAAGCTGGCATTTCCGTGGGGGCACGGCGTGGTGTTCACCCGCATCACGCGCAAGCAGTTTGAAGCGGCGGGGCTGGGCGAGGCCATTGAGCCGCATTACGTCATCTGCTCCGACGAGATGACCGACACCGTGGACGCAGAAGCCTTTCAGCAGCGGCTGTGGCACATGTTTCCGCACGCGTTTGGCAAGGTGCTGTCGCTGCCGCAAATCGACCGCGCCCGCTGGATCATGTTCCCCGAGGTGCGCGTGCCCGTGCAGGGCGCCCTGTTTGCCGACGATGCAGCGGGTGACGGCGAGCCCGAACTGCCCACCATCATGCGCGTGATGGACCTGCAGCAAGAGCAACTGGCGCGCAGCCTGGGCGATGGTCACCGCGTCATCCACGGTGTGGCCGGCTCGGGCAAAACCATGCTGCTGGGCTACCGCGCCGAACACCTGGCCAAAGCGCAGACCGCCGCCAGCAAACCCATCCTCATCCTTTGCTACAACGAGCCGCTGGCCCGGCAGATTGCGCGCGTGATGGCCGCCAAAGGCATCGCCGACCGTGTGCACGCCGTGCACTTCCACAAATGGTGCCGCGACCAACTGGTGGCCTACGGGCAAGCGCTGCCCGCCAACAACCTGCCGGTGGAACTGAAGATGGCCGACATGGTGCAACGTGTCATCACCGGGGTGGACCGCCGCCAGATACCCAGCGGCCAATACCGCGCCGTGCTGATTGACGAAGGCCACGACTTTGCGCCCGAATGGCTGCGCCTCGTCACCCAAATGGTGGATCCCACCACCAACAGCCTGCTCGTGCTGTACGACGACGCGCAAAGCATTTACGAACGCGTGCAGAAGAAAAACTTCAGCTTCAAGAGCGTGGGCATACAGGCGCAGGGCCGCACCACCATACTCAAAATCAACTACCGCAACACCAAGCAAATCCTGCAAACCGCCAGCCTAGTGGCAGCCGACTTGCTGACCGCCGAAGACAAAGACGACGACGGCGTGCCCCTGCTCAAGCCCGTGAGCTGCGGGCGCGACGGCGAAGCGCCCCTCATCATCCGCCTGCCCACCCTGCGCGAAGAAGCCGCCGCCGTGGCCGACCACCTGAGCGCCGCCCACAGCGAAGGCCACGCCTGGGCCGACATGGCCATACTCTGCCGGCGCTGGAGCGACTTGGACATGTGCGCCGACGTGCTGGCCCGGCGCGGCCTGCCGCACCAAGTGCGCAAGAAAACCGGCCAGTTCGACCCCGGCCACGACAGCATCAAGGTGATGACCCTGCACGTGAGCAAAGGCCTGGAATTCCCCGTGGTGGCCATGGTGGGCGTGGGCCACATGCCGGCGCCGGGCGAAGACGAGCGCGACGAGGCCCGGCTGTTTTATGTGGGGGCTACGCGGGCGACGCAGCGGTTGGTGATTGGGGTGAGTGGGAGCGGGAAGTTTGCTGCGCGGCTGTAAGCAGTCGGTAATGCTTGCCCTAGTTGCAGTTGCAGTTAGTAATAGCTTGATTACGGTGTTTTCCTTTCGTGGTATTTTTGGGGACTACAGTGAATTTGATAAAATATTATGGTGATTTGGTGGGGCGACAGGGTTTAATTGTGGCTGGATTGAATTCGAATAAGAAGTCTCTTGAGACCTTTACTGCCGCTCATAATTATCTGACGGATTACGAATCGCTGAGGGTGGCAATAGATGATCGTCCTGAGAAGGCGGTTGCTGATTTAGCCTTGAAGGAGTATCAATTTTCCCTTTTGGCGCTCGCTTCAGGTCAGTACAGATATGCATTTGGCGGACTGAGGCTATTTTTTGAGTTGATGCTGTCTGTGGTTAGATTTTCCGCGCATGAAATAGATCTCAGAATGTGGCTGTGTGACTCAAAAGATATAAATTGGGAGTCTTTGAAGAATTTAGATTCCGGAGTTTTTTCGGTCAATTTTATGCGTGCCTTTAATCCGGCATTTGCTGAATTTGGAAGGCAATTCTCTGCGATATCTGAGTCGGTTTACCGAGAGTGCTCAGAGTATGTTCACGGCAACGCAGGGACGCATACTCTATTGCCTAGTGAGATCGCTTTCGATGAAACTGCTCATTTGGCTTGGTGTGAAAAATCTGCTGCAATGCGGCAAGCGATTGTGTTTGCATTTGCTGCGCGCTATCTCAACTATGTGAGTCCAGAAGGGATGAGAAGAATGGAATCTGTTGTTGTCGATGTTGTTGGGTACCTGTCACCAGTTCAGATGGTGTACGGAAAATCTTGTGAGGCTTAAAGAAAATGGCAGATTTTTTCTTTAGAACAGAGGATATTCGGCCGGATGAAGTTCTGACCTATTTTGTGGAAACGACCAAAGATAGGCAAATTGTTGATGAATTGAAAGGCAGAAATCCTGTAATTCTGGTCGGTAGTCGGGGCGTAGGTAAGTCTTTCCTTTTACGTGTTGCGCAAAAAGAGTTAATGGACTCTTTTGGGTCGGATCATGTTTTTCCAGTTTATATCAGCTTCGTACGAAGCTCGCTGCTTCAGTCTTCCGATCCAGATCAATTTAAAAATTGGATGCTCGCGCGCATCTGTTCGTCAGTAATCAGAGGTCTGGAGAAGGCAGGTCTTCTCGGTAGTCTTCCCAAGAGTATTGGCCTGCTGGTGGGAGCTGGGACAACTTCATTAGGTGGCCAGACCAAAGTGGAGGAAATTGCTGAAGCCTATGAGGCTTCTTGGAAGTCTCCGCAGGTCGACGTCAACTCAGCCGGCCTGCCAACTTTGGATAACTTTAAGGATGCTTTGGAGGATCTTGCCGATACTCTAAATATTTCTCGATTCGCTTTGTTTTTTGATGAGGCGGCTCATATATTTTTGCCAGAACAGCAACGACAGTTTTTTACATTGTTTAGGGATTTGCGATCCCATTGCATTACCTGCAATGCGGCTGTATACCCTGGAGTAACGGCATTCGGCGAGACGTTTCAGCCTGTTCACGACGCCACTATGCTGACTGTTGATCGTGACGTTCTTTCTTCCGACTATGTCGAGAATATGAAGGAAATTGTTCAAAAGCAGGCTGATAGTGCGCTGTTGGTTCAAATCGCACAAAATGGAAAGAATTTTTCAATACTCGCTTACGCTTCTACTGGCAATCCGCGATTGCTGCTCAAGACAATTGCTAGATGTCCGAAAATAAATTCGCAGCAGTTAAATGAAACCATTCGAGACTTTTACCGTACGGAGATATGGTCGGAGCATTCAACGCTCTCTGAAAAATATATTGGCCACAAACCGCTCATCGATTGGGGGCGTGAATTCATCGAGAATCAGGTTCTTCCAGAGCTAAAGCTGAAGAATGAGCAGTATTTGAACTCCGACAAAGCCACTTCAGCTTTTTTCTGGATTCACAGGGATGCCCCAGAGGCTATAAAAGAGGCGTTGAGAGTTCTTGCCTATACGGGTGTGGTGGTTGAGCATGCTGTGGGAATTAAGGCCAGCCGGGCGGAAATCGGTAAGCGCTACCTGGTTAATCTTGGTTGTCTTTTTGCACTTGAGGTTGCGCCGGCGAGTACAGCATTTGAAATCACAAAAGAACTGACGCCTAAACGTATGACGGAATACGGGGCAAATCACTCTGCCTTCAAGAGATTGACCGATCAGGCTGCCATGAGTGCAAATCACAGCATAGCCCTGGCACTTACAGCTCAGCTTGACAGGCCTGCCTCGGTTTTGGACTTAACCCCGTGGCAGTTGGAGAAGTTAGGTGAGCTTAAGCTGGTCACTGTGCGCGATGTGTTGAATGCTTCTGAAGAGAAGCTAAAGGAGGCAAACTATGTTGGGGATGTGCGAGCAAGGCGAATGAGAAACGCGGCGGTGGGTGCTGTTCTAGAGTATTTGTCTGGTTAGGCTTCTATAAATTAAATTGTTCTGGCAATAAAAAACCGGCAATCCAATATGGAGGCCGGTTCTTTTTTATCTGGGTTATTTACTATTTCCCCCAACTGTCCTTCAACCCCGTCACCCGGTTGAACACCACTTTCCCGCCCATGCCGTGGTCCGTGCGGTCCGCGACAAAGTAGCCGTGCCGCTCAAACTGGAACTTCTGGTCGGCCTGGGCCTGGGCCAGTGAGGGCTCCACGTAGGCGGTGACGACCTTGAGGCTGTCCGGGTTCAGCGCGTCCAGGAAGTTCTTGCCGCCTGCGTCGGGGTGCGGGTCGCTGAACAGGCGGTCGTACAGGCGCACTTCAGCGCTCACGCCGTCGGCCACGCCCACCCAGGTGATGGCGGCTTTGGCTTTCACGCTGTCCGCGCCGGGGGTGCCGCTCTTGGTGCCGGCAATCACTTTGGCGTGCACTTCGGTCACCTTGCCATCCGCGTCTTTGGCGCAGCCGGCGCATTCGATGACGTAGCCGCCTTTGAGGCGCACCACATTTCCAGGAAACAGGCGCTTGTAGCCCTTGGGCGGCACTTCTTCAAAGTCTTCGCGCTCAATCCACACTTCCTTGCCGATCTTGAACACGCGGTCGGGCGGTGGGGTTTGGCCTTCGGCTATTGCCGAGTGGGGCAGGGCGGGCTGGGTGCAGTCCTCAAGATAGTCGTCAGAGCCGAAGGCTTCTGCCCAGTTGGTCAGCACCAGTTTCACCGGGTCCAGCACGGCCATGCCACGGTGGGCTTTGTTTTCCAGGTCTTCGCGCAGGCAGCCTTCGAGCGTGCTGTAGTCGATCCAGCTGTCGCTTTTGGTCACGCCAATGCGTTCGGCAAACAGTTGGATGGCCTCGGGCGTGTAGCCCCGGCGGCGCAGGCCCACGATGGTGGGCATGCGGGGGTCGTCCCAGCCGCTCACCTTGCCTTCGTTCACCAGTTGCGCCAGCTTGCGTTTGCTGGTGATGACGTAGGTGAGGTTGAGGCGCGCAAATTCGTACTGGCGCGGCGGCGGGGCTTTGAGCAGACCGCCTTCTGCCAGGCGCTCCAGCAGCCAGTCGTAGAAGGGGCGCTGGTCTTCAAACTCCAGCGTGCAGATGCTGTGGGTGATCTGCTCCAGCGCGTCTTCAATGGGGTGGGCAAAGGTGTACATCGGGTAGATGCACCACTTGTCGCCGGTGTTGTGGTGGGTGGCGCGGCGGATGCGGTAGATGGCCGGGTCGCGCAGGTTGATGTTGGGCGAGGCCATGTCGATCTTGGCGCGCAGCACGGCGGCGCCGTCGGCCAGCTTGCCGTCGCGCATTTCGCGGAAGCGGGCCAGGTTCTCGGCGGGCGTGCGGGTGCGGAAGGGGCTGTCCACGCCGGGCTTGCCAAAGTCGCCCCGGTTCACGCGCATTTCTTCGGCGGTTTGCTCGTCCACGTAGGCGTGGCCGGCTTCAATCAGGTGCTCCGCTGCGCGGTACATGAAGTCGAAGTAGTTGCTGGCGTAGTAAAGGTGGTCTTCCTTCTTGCCGCCAAAGTCAGACGCCCAGCCAAAGCCCAGCCAGTGCACGGCGTCCACGATGGCGTCCACGTACTCCTGCTCTTCCTTCTCGGGGTTGGTGTCGTCAAAGCGCAGGTGGCACACGCCGCCGTAGTCGCGCGCCAGGCCAAAGTTCAGGCAAATGCTCTTGGCGTGGCCCACGTGCAGGTAGCCGTTGGGTTCAGGCGGAAAGCGGGTGCGGATCTTGGCGGGGTCGGGCGTGCCGGCCTGGTGGTGGGCGGCGTCGCCGGGGCTGCCGCCCCATTGGCGGGTGGTGTAGGTGCCTTGGGCCAGGTCTTTTTCAATGATCTGGCGCAGGAAGTTGCTGGCCTTGGCATCGGTGTCGGCGGGAGTGGGGTGCGCGTTGGAGCTCATCCCCAGATTCTAGGCGTCGGCTCCGCCGACGCCAGGGGCGCGCCCTATTGACCGAAGCGCGGCCCGTCCTTCAAGAATTCAAGCTCTTCCGGCGTGCTGTTGCGGCCCAACACCGCGTTGCGGTGCGGAAAGCGGCCAAAGCGGGCCACGATGTCGCGGTGCAGGATGGCGTACTGCAGGTTGTTGGCCAAGATGTCTTTCAAACCTTCGGGCGCGCCCGCGTGCAGGCGCTCAAAACAGGCCACGCAGGCGTTTTGCTGCGCCAGTGTTTCGGCGTGCATCAGCGGCATGTACACAAACAGGCGGCCGGCGCGGGGCAGGGCCGCGTCTTCGCCCGCGTCCAGCGTGCGCTGGCTCAGCGCCTGGGCTCGGGCGTCGCCGGCAAAGGCGTGGGCCTGGCCTCGGTAGACGTTGCGGCTGAATTGGTCCAGCAGCAGGATGAGCGCCAGGCGGGCCATCGGGTCGGCCTCCCAATCGGCCAGGCCGCCGGCCATGGCCTCTTCCACCAGCGGGCCAAACTGGGCGCGGATGTTGGCGTCCACTTCGGCGCCCCCCTTGAACCACAGGTCGCCCCGGTGGGGTTGGGGCCAGTCGGTCAGCGGGTCGTCGCCCAGCCAGAAGTGCAAAACCTGGGCGGCGGCGGGGGGCAAGGTGGTCATGGCAGCGTGTTCAACAAAGGGCATCACGGCATTCTAGAAGTGGCGTGTAACATCCGCCGCGCTCTGTCACGCCGCCCACCATGTCCAACGCCCCTTCCCGCCTGGCCCTCATCGACGCCCTCAAGGCCGTGGCGTCGCAGTTCATCGTGCTGCACCACCTGGCGTTTTATGGGCCCATGTCCGACTTCACGCACAAGTTGTGGCCCGGCCTCATCACCTGGCTGAGCCAGGACGCGCGCATGGCGGTGCAGGTGTTTCTGGTCATCAGCGGGTTTTTGTCGGCCCGTGCCTTGGCGCCCCACGGTGTGTTGCGGGGGCAGCACCCACTGCGGCTGGTGCTGTCACGCTACATCAAGATCAGCCTGCCCTACCTGGCGGCGCTGCTGGTGGCCATCGTCTGCACCGAGGTGGCCCGGCGCTGGATGGCGCACGACTCCATCCCCGACACACCGGAGCTGTTGCAGTTTTTGGCGCACGCGCTGCTGCTGCACAGCGTGCTGGGCATGGATGCGCTCTCGGCCGGCGTGTGGTACGTGGCCATCGACTTCCAGCTCTTCACCCTCTTTGTGGCCGTGTTGTGGCTGGCACGCAGCCTGGCCAACGGTGCGGCGCGTGCCACCGCGTGGGCCGTCATGCTGTTGATGGCGGTTTTGGCGCTGGCCTCCCTGTTCTTCTTCAACCGCGATTCGGACTGGGACAACTGGGCCTTGTATTTCATGGGCGCTTACACGCTGGGCGCCATCACCTGCTGGGCCAGCCTGCCGGGCCAACACCGGGCGTGGCGCTGGTTGGCGGCGGTGCTGGTGCTGGCCACGGTGCTGGCGCTGGCGGTGGACTTCCGCGAGCGCATTGCGCTGGCCCTGGTGGTGGCGCTGCTGCTGGGTGTGGCGCAGTGGGGCGGCTGGCTGGCCAGCTTCCCGCGCAGCCGGGTGCTGGCTTACCTGGGCCAAATCTCGTACTCGGTGTTTTTGCTCAACTTCCCGATTGGGCTGGTGGTGAACGCGGCCTTCACCCGCTTTGCCCCACCCGACCCCGTGGTGCAAACGGTGGGGGTGCTGTTGGCGTGGCTGGCTTGCAATCTGGCGGGCGCGCTGTTCTACCACCAGGTGGAGCACCGGCTGCGGCGCCTGGGCTGAAGCCGTTACGTTTGCTCACGGTCTTGACACTTGGAGGTGGATTGTCAAGACCGGGCTGAGGTGCAATACGGCAACGGGCTTCAGGCCTGCTTCAACCGGAGACCCTCATGACTTCTGACCGACCTTCAACCGCATACCGACCATGGCTGGGCCGTGGCCTGGCCTGGGTGGCCGGCCTGTGCGCCCTGGGAGCCGCCAGCGTGGCGCAGGCCCGCGATGTGAACTGGTCCATCGGCATCGCCTCGCCCGGCGTGTCGGTGGGTGTGTCCAACCACCGCCCGGTGGTGGTGTACCCGCAGCCGGTGTATGGCCAACCGGTCTATGGCCAGCCGGTCTACGTGCACCCGCAGCCCGTCTACCAGGTGCGGCCCATGCCGGGCTATGTGCAGCCGGTGGTGGTGCACCCCTACCCGCCGGTGGTGGTGTACGGCCCGCCCGGCCACGGCCACAAACACAAGCACCGCCATGGGCATCGCCATGGAAACGAACGCTGGGAGCGTGACGACGACCACCGTCGTTGGCGTTGATTTTTTCTCGTTGGTTTTCCAAGGCTCCCGCTGCGCGCAAGTGCAGCGGGTTTTTTCATTTCTGCGCCACTTTGCACCGCCTTCACACCGCTGAAACCCCTGCGGCATGAACAGCGACCGGGGGTTTCTACAATTTGGGCATGAACCTCAAGAAGTGGAGCGCCACGGCGCTGGTGTTGGTGGCGGCGGCTGGAGCGGGCTGGTGGTGGATGCAGCGCGGCGACGCGCCCGCCGTGAGCTACCGAACCGCCAAGATCGAGCGCGGTGGGCTGCAAGCCACGGTGTCGGCCAGCGGTGCGGTCAACCCGGTCACCCAGGTGTCGGTGGGCACGCAGGTCAGCGGCCAGATTCGCGACCTGTACGTGGACTACAACGCCGAGGTGAAGGCCGGGCAGCTGATCGCCCAGATCGACCCCGAAACCTTTGAGTACCGCGTGCGTTCGGCCCAGGCCGACCTGGACGCCGCGCGCGCCAACGTGCTCACCGCGCAGGCCAACGCCGCTGCCAGCCGCGCCAACCTGTCGCGCGCGCAGACCGACCTGGCCGAAGCCCAGCGCAGCCACGACCGCAACCTCAACCTGGTGGCCCAGGGTTTCATCGCCCAGAGCGAGGCCGACCGCACCCGCGCCCTGGTGGCGTCGGCCACCGAAACCATCAAATCGGCCCAGGCGCAGCTGGGGGTGAGCGAGGCGCAAATCAAATCGGCCCAGGCCACGGTGGCGCAGCGTGAAGCGGTGTTGGCCCAGGCCGGTGTGGACCTGGGGCGCACCCGCATCAAGTCGCCGGTGGACGGCATCGTCATCAAACGCGCGGTGGAGCGTGGCCAGACGGTGGCTGCCAGCCTGCAGTCGCCCGAGCTGTTTGTGATCGCGCAAAACCTGTCGGACATGCAGGTGGATGCCAGCATCGACGAGGCCGATGTGGGGCGCATCCGCACCGGCCTCAAAGCCACGTTCACGGTGGATGCGTTTCCGGGGCAGAGTTTTGACGGCGAGGTGCTGCAGGTGCGCAAGGCCGCGCAGAACGTGGCCAACGTGGTCACCTACATCGCGGTGGTGCGTTTTTCGAATGCGGCAGGGCGCTTGTTGCCGGGCATGACGGCCAACGTGCGCATCCTCACCGACGCGCGCGAAAACGTGCTCAAGGTGCCCAACGCCGCCCTGCGCGTGCGCCTGCCGGGCGTGGAGCCGGCCGGTGCGGCGCCGGCTGACGCAGCGGCGCCCGTCGCTGCAGCAGCGGGCAGCGGTGCTGGCGGACGCAACCCCATGACCGAGTTGCGCGACCGCCTGGTCCAGCAACTCAAGTTGACGGAAGACCAGATTGGCAAGGTCGATGGGATTTTTGCCAGTGCCCGCCCCCAGTTTGCGGCGCTGCGTGAATTGCCCGAAAAAGACCGTCCCAAGGCGCGCGAACGCATCATGGTCGAGGTGCGTGCGCGCATCACCGATGTGTTGAGCCCCGAGCAAAAGCCGCTGTACGCGGCCTTGGTGGCCGAACAGTCGGGGCGGCAGAGCACACGCGGGCGTGTGTTTGTGCTGGGTGCCGATGGCAAGCCACAAGCGTTTGATGTGCGCCTGGGCATCAGCGATGGCAGCATGACCGAATTGATGATGCCCGCCAACTCGCCCTTGGCCGACACGCTCAAGGTGGGCGCCGAAGTCATTGTGGGCACCCAGTCCGCCGCACCGCGCGCAGCGTCGGGCCCGCGTTTCTCGTTCTGATCGGCGCACACCCATGGCACTGATCGAGGTCGAGCACCTGCGCAAAAGCTACACGCTGGGCGGGCAGACGGTCCGGGCGCTGGACGACGTGAGCCTGTCCATCGATGAGGGCGAGTTCGTCGCCATCATGGGCGCTTCGGGGTCTGGCAAGTCCACCCTGATGAACATGCTGGGCTGCCTGGACAGGCCCGACAGCGGCAGCTACCGTTTGGCCGGCGAGCCGGTGCAGGCCATGGGCAAAGACGCGCTGGCGGCGGTGCGCAACCGGCGCATCGGTTTTGTGTTCCAGCAGTTCAATTTGTTGCCCCGCACCTCGGCACTGGAAAACGTGGAGTTGCCCATGGTGTATGCCGGCGTGAAGGCTGGCGACCGCCACCAGCGCGCCCTGACGGCGCTGCAGCGCGTGGGCCTGGGCGAACGCACCGGCCACACGCCGGCCGAGCTCTCGGGCGGGCAGCAGCAGCGGGTGGCGATTGCCCGCGCGCTGGTCAACCAGCCGCAGCTCATCCTGGCCGATGAACCCACCGGCGCGCTCGACTCGCGCACCAGTGACGACATCATGCAACTGCTGGCGCAGCTTAACGCCCAGGGCATGACGGTGGTGCTGGTGACCCATGAGCACGACGTGGCGGCCTGGGCGCGGCGGCGGCTGGTGTTTCGTGATGGCCAACTGGTGGAAGACGCGCGCCAGCCCGGGCGCGTTGCGGCTGCTTCAGCCCAGGAGACCGCATGAACACGCTGGCCGCCGTTCGAAGCGCCTGGCGTGCCCTGCGCGCCAACCTGCTGCGCAGCCTGCTCACCATGCTGGGCATCATCATCGGCGTGGCCGCCGTCATCACCATGATCGCGGTGGGGCAGGGCGCCACCGACCGTGTGCAGGAATACATGAAGGTGCTGGGCTCCAACATCATGCTGGTGTTGCCCGGTGGCGCCAACACCGGCGGTGTGCGCCAGGGCGCGCAGACCGCACAGGGCCTGACCGAAGACGACGCCACGGCCATCGCGCTGGAGGTGCCCGAGGTGCAGGTGGCCGCGCCCAGCTCGCGCGCCACCGTGCAGGCGGTGTATGGCAACAGCAACTGGAGCACGCCGGTGTTTGGCGCCACCAACGACTACCTCGAAGCGCGCGACTGGCCGCTGGAGAGCGGTCGTCTGTTCGAGGCCGCCGAGCAGCAGGGCGCTGCCAAGGTGGCGTTGATCGGTTCGACGGTGGCCCGTGAGCTGTTTGGCGACCAGGACCCGATTGACCAAGTGGTGCGCTTGCGTTCGGTGCCGGTCACCATCGTGGGCGTGTTGTCGTCCAAAGGGCAGAACTCCTGGGGATCGGACCAGGACGACATCATGATCGTGCCCATCAGCACCTTCCGCAACCGACTGCAGGGCGGCACGGCGGGGCGCATCAAGCGGGTGGCCACCATCTCCGTCAAGGTGCGCGACGGTGCCGACATGAAGGTGGCCGAAGAAAGCATCACCGAATTGCTGCGCCAACGTTTTCGGGTGCAACCGGGGGCCGACGAGCCCTTCCGCATCCGCAACCTCACTGAAATGCTGCAGACGCAGGAGGCGTCCAGCCGCACCATGACCATGCTGCTGTCGGCCGTGGCGGGCATCAGCCTGGTGATTGGTGGCATTGGCATCATGAACATCATGCTGGTGAGCGTGACCGAGCGCACCCGCGAGATTGGCCTGCGCATGGCGGTGGGCGCGCGTGGGCGCGACATCCTCTCTCAGTTCCTCATCGAGGCGGTGACGCTGAGCCTGGTGGGCGGTGCTGTGGGCGTGCTGCTGGGGGCGGCAGCCACCTGGGCGGTGGGCGAGTTTGCCGGCTGGAAGGTGAGCATGACCCTGGACTCCGTGTTGCTGGCCGCCGGTTTTGCCGCGTTTGTGGGCGTGTTTTTTGGTTACTACCCGGCGCACAAGGCTTCACGTTTGTTGCCCATTGAGGCCCTGCGGCACGAGTAGACTCCAGGCTTCCGGTTTCTCCCACCCATGCGCGTTCTGCCCCTCCCCCTGCGTTTTGCTGCCGCTCCATTGGCCCGTTGGCACGTGCTGCTTGCCCTGCTGCTGGCGGGCTTGGTGCTGGTGTTGGGAGGCTGTGCCGCGCTCACCGGGCCGCGTGTGGTTTCGGTGTCGGAGGCGCAGCTTGCGCAGCGCATTGCCGAGCAGTTTCCGGTGCGTCGCCGTTACCTGGAACTGTTTGATCTCACCCTGTCGGCGCCGCGTGTTCGCCTCATTCCGGCCGAGAACCGCGTGGGCACCCGCATGGACTTTGCGTTGGGCGACTTCTGGGGCGATTCACGCCGTTTTGACGGGGCGCTGTCCCTGAGCTACGGGCTGCGCTTTGAACCTTCCGATGCCAGTGTGCGCATGACCGATGTGCGCGTGGAGGCCTTTGACGTGCCGCGCCTGAGCGGCCCCATGGCCAACCAGGCGCAGCGTTTGGGTGCGCTGGTGGCCGAGCACCTGCTCAACGATTTCAGCCTGCACCGCTTCAAACCCGAGGACCTCCAGTCCGCGCAACGCCTGGGCTTGCGCCCCGGTGTGCTGAAGGTGGTGCCGGGTGGGCTGCAACTCGAACTCACTTCCCCTTCCCACTGATTCATGGACCCAGTTTTGTTGCTCAAGGCCGCCGTTTTGGGGGTGGTCGAGGGGCTGACCGAGTTTTTGCCCATTTCATCCACCGGCCACCTGATTCTTGCGGCAGCGCTGCTCGACTTGCAGGGCGACAAGATCAAGCTGTTCGAAATCGTCATCCAGACCGGGGCCATCATGGCCATCGTCTCGCTGTACTTTCAGCGGCTGTGGCAAACCGCCAAAGGCCTGGCCACCGAACGCGAGGCCCAGCGCTTCACCGCCAATGTGCTGATCGGCTTTTTGCCCGCGGCCGTGGCCGGCGTGATGTTCATTGGCTTCATCAAGCAGGTGTTGTTCAGCCCCATCGTGGTGGCCTTGGGTTTCATCGTCGGCGGGGTGATCATTCTGTGGGCCGAACGCCGGCAGGCCGGTGTGCCGGCCCGGGTGGACAACGTGGACGAACTGCGCTGGCGCGACGCCCTCAAGGTGGGCCTGATCCAGTGTGTTGCGCTGGTGCCTGGTGTCAGTCGCTCGGGTGCCACCATCATCGGGGGCATGCTGATCGGCTTGTCGCGCAAGACGGCCACCGAATTCAGCTTTTTCCTCGCCATTCCCATGTTGTTTGGCGCAGCAGCGTACGACCTGTACAAACACGCCGGGCTGTTGAGCACCGCCGACCTGCCGCTGTTTGCCGTGGGGCTGCTGACGTCTTATGTGTCGGCCTGGGCCTGTGTGCGCTGGCTGCTGCGATTTGTGGCCAGCCACACCTTCGTCCCGTTTGCCTGGTACCGCATCGCGTTTGGCGGCTTCATTCTGCTGTCGGCTTGGGCAGGCTGGATTCGCTGGACGGCGTGAACACCGCCACCCGGTCGCCGCCGCTGCGCGAGGCCTGCTGGCGGGCCTGTGCGGCATGTGCCTGCAGATCGGCCAGGTCGTCCCCGTGGGCCGGGTACATGGCCATCCCGATGCTGGCCGAGACCTGAAGCCAGTGGCCGTCCACCACCAGCGGTTCGTTGATGTGGTGGCGCAGTTTGTCGGCCACGGCCAGGGCGTCTTCGGTGCCCTCGACGTTTTCCAGCAGCAGCACAAATTCGTCGTTGCCGGTGCGGGCCACCGAGTCCGACGCCCGGGTGCAGGTGGCCATGCGGCGCGCGGCCTGGCGGATCACGTGGTTGCCCATCTCGACACCCAGCGCCTCATTGATGGGCGCCACACCTTCGAGCGACACCTCCATGAGCACAAAAGCGCTGCGGTTGCGTCGCGCTGAGGCCAGCGCATGCGACAGCCGATCGGCCAGCAGCGCGCGGTTGGGCAGATCGGTCAGCGGATCGCGCTGGGCCATCACCCCCAGTTGCGACTGCGCCTGTTTGAGCGGCTGGATGTCCATCACCACGCCGGCCAGGGTGTCGGCCTGGCCGTGGGCGTCGCGCGACAACACGCGCCCGCGCCACAACAGCCAGTTCCAGCTGGCAGGCCCCCGGGCGAAGCGCACCTCGCAATCGAGGTGATCACTTTTGCCCGCCAGCGCATCCCGCCAGGCACTGCGCCATGGGTCGAGATCCTGAGGGTGCAGAAGCAGCTCCATGGCCGCGAGGCTGCTGTGGCCGGCGGCGCCGGTGTCTTTCAGGCCAATCAGCGTGCCCGAGCGTGTGTCCAGCACAAGACGCTGGGTGCTGGAGTGCCAGTCCCACAGGCCGGCCTGCGTGCAGTCGAGCGCGTTGTTCAGGCGTGCCAGTTCGGCGGTGGTATCCGTTGCGGTGGGCTCCACCGGTGGGGTGGCCCGGGGCGTGGCGCTGGTGCGCCGGTTTTGGGTCATGGTGTCAGCAAAGCTCTTCTTGCTCGAAGCAGCGAGGTAGGCGCAATTGTGACCAACTATTTCACATTTACCTTTTGTTCACAATATGTTACGCCGCTTGGGCCGGTGTTGCGCTCATGCCGGAGAGCACGTCCTCGATCAAGGCGGCGGTTTCCTGCGGTTGCTCCATGGGGAACAGGTGGCTGCCTTCCAGCATGCGCAAGCGTTCGGGGTGCTGTTTGCCCACCACTTTGTGTGTCATCGCCATGCCCACCTGCTGCATCTCTTGCGAGTGCGTGCCACCAATGAAGGCCACCGGGCATGGCAAGGGGTGGCGGCGCAGCAGGCGGTCGAGGTGGTGGGGCAGGGTGTTGTAGATCGCCGTTTCGATGTCGCGGTCGAAGTCCAGCACCCGGCGCACGCCGTCGGCGGTGGGCTGGTCGTGGGTGCAGTGGGTCACGTAGTCGCGCAGCACCTGCGGGTGCCAGCGCGCAAAGGCACGCTTGTGCTGAAAGTGGGCCAGGGCATCGTCCAGGCTGGGCCACTGGTGGCGGCGGCGGCGGCTGATTTTGCCGGGTGAGACCGAGCCCACCAGCTGCGCGCCCTTGATCAAGGCCAGCGTTCGCGCACGCCAGCCGCCCAGCAGCGGTGAGTCAAGCAGCAATACCCCTTGCACACCTTTGCCACCCAGCTGCGGGTGTTGGGCCGCGCACATCACGCTCACAAACCCGCCCAGCGAATGACCCACAAGAAACGCCGGGCCCCGGTGCTTCTCAACCTCGGGGCCGGCGAAGTCGGCCAGTTGCTGCACCAGATGGGGCCAGTTGCTGGTGACGGGATAACGCGGGTCGTGGCCAAACTTGTCCAGCGCCTTCACCGCAAAGCCGCGCGCGCGCAGCGAGCGGAACATCAGGTTGTAGGTGGCGGCGGGAAAGCTGTTGGCGTGGGCAAAAACGATCAGCGGGGTCTGGCTGTGGGGCATCGTGTTCAGATCAACTTGTCCTTCGGGGTGCTGATCTTCTTGAGCGCACGGCGTGCGCTGCCCGTCATCAGGGGCACGGCGGTGTGGCTGCCGTCCCAGGTGGGGTGTTCGATGCTGTCGAACACCTCGCGCAGCTTCTGGCCCCAGGTGTTGTGCAGCATGCGGAAGTAGGGGTTGTTGTCGTCGATGCAGACGATGCGGTCGCTTTTGAGCTGATCGGCTTCGTACACCACCAGGTCCAGCGGCAGGCCCACCGACAGGTTGGACTTGAGCGTGGAGTCCATGGACACGAGCACACATTTGGCGGCTTCGTCCAGCGGCGTGTTGGGTGTGATCACGCGGTCCAGCACGGGTTTGCCGTACTTGGATTCACCGATCTGGAAGAAGGGCGTCTCGGCCGTGGCTTCGATGAAGTTGCCCGCCGAATAGACCTGGAACAGGCGCATGCCCTCACCGGCCACCTGGCCACCGAAGATCATGGAAACGTTGAAATCGACCCCGGCGCGCTTGAGCGATTCGCCGTCGCGCTCGTACACGTGGCGCACGGCGGCACCCAGCACGCGCGCGGCATCGAACATGCTTTTGGCGTTCCAGATGGTGATGGCTTCATCGGTTTCCGGGTCCTTGAGCTGCTCCACTTGCAGGATTTCGCGCACCGACTGCGAGATGCTCAGGTTGCCCGCCGACAGCAGGCACATGAAGCGCTCCCCCGGCTTCTCGTAGACGATCATCTTGCGGAAGGTGCTGATCTGGTCCAGGCCCGCGTTGGTGCGTGAATCGGACAGGAACACCAGCCCGGCATTGAGTTTGACGGCGACGCAATAGGTCATTTCTTTTTGCTCAGTTTTTTCAGTGTGTAGACCAGCTCCAGGGCCTCCCGGGGGCTGAGTGTATCGGGGTCGATCTGGGCAAAGGCCCGGTCCAGCGCGCTGGGTTCGGGCTCGGCGGTGGCCGGCGGCGGGGCGAACAGATCGACCTGGCTTTGCGCCTGCTGGCTGTGGGCCTCCAGCGCGGCCAGCGCGTGTTTGGCGTGGCTCACCACCGCGCCAGGCACGCCTGCCAGGCGCGCCACCTGCACGCCGTAGCTGCGGCTGGCCGGCCCGGGTTCGATCTGGTGCAGGAACACGATGTCGCGCCCGCCCGACTCCACCGCACTCACATGCACGTTTTGTGCCGCGTGGTGGCTGGCCGGGAACTCGGTCAGTTCAAAGTAGTGCGTCGCGAACAAGGTGAAGGCGCGCACCTTGTCGTGCAGGTGGGCGGCGATGCCACCGGCCAGCGCCAGGCCATCGAAGGTGGACGTGCCCCGGCCGATCTCGTCCATCAGCACCAGGCTTTCGGGTGTGGCGCTGTGCAGGATGTGCGCGGCCTCGGTCATCTCCAGCATGAAGGTGGATTGGGCATTGGCCAAGTCATCCGCCGCACCGATGCGGGTGTGGATGGCGTCCAGCGGGCCCAGGCGGCAGCTTTGTGCGGGCACGTAGCTGCCCATGCTGGCCAGCAGCGCGATCACGGCCACCTGGCGCATGTAGGTGCTTTTACCGCCCATGTTGGGGCCGGTGATGATTTGCATGCGGGCCTTGGGGCCCAGCACCGTGTCGTTGGCAATGAAGCTGCCACCACTGGTTTCATTCAGCCGAGCCTCCACCACCGGGTGCCGGCCGGCGCGGATTTCGATGCACGGCTCGGGTGTGAACTGTGGCGCCGTCCAGTTGAGCGTGAGCGAGCGTTCGGCCAGCGCACACAAGGTGTCCAGCGTGGCCAGCGCACGGGCCACGCGGTCCAGCGTGGGCAGGTGGGCTTGCAGCGCGTCCAGCAGCTGTTCGTACAACCATTTCTCGCGCGCCAGTGCACGTTCCTGGGCGCTCAAAGCTTTGTCTTCAAACGCCTTGAGTTCGGGCGTGATGAAACGCTCGGCGTTTTTCAAGGTTTGGCGGCGGCGGTAGTCGTCGGGCACCTTGTCGAGCTGGCCCTGCGTGACCTCGATGTAGAAGCCGTGCACCTTGTTGAATTGCACGCGCAGGTTGGCGATACCGGTGCGCGTGCGTTCACGGGTTTCGAGGTCGAGCAGAAAGCCGTCGCAGTTGGTCTGGATGGCGCGCAGCTCGTCCAGCTCAGCGTCAAAGCCGTGGTTGATCACGCCACCGTCGCGCACCAGCGCGGCGGGTTCGGGCAGCAGGGCGCGGTGCAGCAGCACGGCGCCGTCGGGCGGCGGTTGCAGGTCGCCAGCCATGGCCAGCAGCAGGCTGGGCGCGTGGCCTGCTGCCAAGGTGGCGTGCAACTGCTGTGCCAATTCGGTTGCCTGCGCGAGCGTGTGGCCCAGCGCCACCAATTCGCGTGGACGCACCTGGCGCAGCGCGGTGCGGGCGGTGATGCGCTCCACATCGGCCGCGCCTTTCAAGGCATCGCGCAGGCGCTCGCCGCGAAAACCCTCGCGCAGCCAGCCGATGGCGGCCAGGCGTTGGCGCGCGGGTTCGCGGTCGCGTGGGGGTTCGAGCAGCCAATGGCGCAGCAGGCGGCTGCCCATGCCGGTGCGGCAGGTGTCGAGCAGCGAGAACAGCGTGGGCGCCGTCTCGCCGCGCAGGGTGTGGGTGAGTTCGAGGTTGCGCCGGGTCATGGCCGGCAACTCGATCAGCTCTTGCGGCCGCGCCACCTGCAACTGGCGCACGTGGGCCAGCGCGCGGCCCTGGGTGTGTTCGGCAAAGTCCAGCAGGGCCGAGGCGGCGGCGTGGGCCAGCGGCAGGTCTTGTGCGCCCCAGCCGGCCAGGCTGCCGGCGTCGAGTTGGGCCAGCAGCTTTCGTTCGCCCAGCGCGGGGTCGAACTGCCAGGCGGGGCGGGGCGTGAGTGTCGGACGGCCACTGCCGGGCAGGCCAAACCCTTGTTCAAAGGCCGGCGGCGCGTCGGCGCTGTAGAGGATTTCGCTGGGGTCCAGGCGTTGTTGCCAGGCCGCCCAGTCGTCCTTGTCGCACTGTGCCAGGTGCACCGTGCTCTGGGTCACGCTCATCCAGGCCAGGCCCAGTTGGGCGCGCGGACCGTGGTGCACCGCCAGCAACAGGGCCTCGCTTTTGTCCGACAACAACTCGGCGTCGGTCAGCGTGCCGGGCGTGACCACGCGCACCACCTTGCGCTCCACCGGGCCTTTGCTGGCGCCCACTTCGCCCACCTGCTCGCACACGGCCACCGATTCGCCAAGCTTGATGAGGCGCGACAGGTAGCTCTCGACCGAGTGGAAAGGCACACCTGCCATCACCACCGGCTGGCCGGCCGACTGGCCACGTTTGGTCAAGGTGATGTCGAGCAGGCGCGCGGCTTTTTCGGCGTCGTCGTAGAAGACTTCGTAAAAGTCGCCCATGCGGTAGAACACCAGCGTGCGCGGGAACTCGGCTTTGATGGCCAGGTACTGCGCCATCATGGGGGTGTGGTTTGAGAAGTCATTCTCCATGGCTTGTTTTTGTTCGTAAGCTGTTGAATTTTCTATGTTTTTTGTCACTACTCAGCTTTCTTGTTTTGCCATGAATCGCATAGAACCACATAGAACCGCCACTTTTGCGTAGCAAGAATGTAGCAAAATAGAGACCCTCATCACGCAATTTTGGGTGGGTATATGCGCTTCATCTTCACACGCGACAACCTCAAAAAGCTGACCCCGTCCGTGCGCCCTGTGGTGGCAAACGGCAAGATGGTCGGCCTGACTGACGTTGACCAGCCCAAGGCTTACATTGTCTCTGACAGTGCGCCCAACACGCCGCCAGGCCTGTGCTTGTATGTGGGGACGAAGCGTAAGACCTTCTACCTCCAAGTCCGCGTGGGGGGCAAGGTCACGAAGGTGGCCTTGGGTGACTATCCCCGGCTTAATGTGAACACCGACGACCCCCTCACAGATGTCCGACAGATTGCGGGGGATGTTCGTTTCTCGATGAAGCGGGGTGAAGACATTCAGGAACTCCGTGCCGAAGAGCGGGGAATTGTGGCCACCACACTGGGCCACGTCATGTCGAATTACTTGGAGCAGTACAAGAAGGGGAAAGACCCCCGGCCCAATTCGGTAAAAGCCATTGAGGCGGCCATCCGTCGATTGAAACCGTGGCTTGGAAAGTCGCTGCGCACGATCGGCGTGAAGTCTGTTCAAGAAATCTGGCAACGCATTGCCAAGGAGCAGGGACATCGCACCGCAGCAGAACAGACGTTGATGTGGTGCCGAGCTGCGTTCAACGTGCACATTGAAGACCAGCAGGCCAACCGAAACCGGGCATCTTTCGATGGCGAGCTGTTGGTCAACCCGTTCAACATTGCCCGCAGACACATGCGTACTCGCGCAGAGTTGGAAGCTGAGTACGAAGACCGGAAAGTCCGCAACCCCTTGGAAAACACTCCCGAGAAGCTCGGGACATGGCTTGATGCGCTCTGGGCAAAGCGCCAGCGCAACCGCGATGCCGTGGACTACATGCTGCTGACCTTGCTACTCGGTGCACGCAAGAGTGAGACGGCCAAGCTGGTTTGGCGTGATCAGCTATTGGCGGAGGGCTTGGACGAGACGGAATTCAGCGTGCTATCGCTGCCCGAGGGGGCGGAATGCGGCCAAGTTACTTTCAGGGGAACGAAGTCCGGCACAACCCACAGCGTGCCGCTCGGACGCTTTGCCACCTGGTTGATGAGATTGCGTCAGCAAGAGCAGCCGAGCCAGCTGTACGTTTTCCCGTCATCGTCGAAGAACCCCAAGACCGAATCTGCGTACTACAACAGCCCCCGCGAGTTTGTTGCCTCCTTGCGGTCAACGTTGGAAAAAAAGAGCTTACAGCTGGCTTGGGGTGAGTACGTCGCAAGACGGGACCCGGAGATTGCCGCGTCAGTAGAAGCCCAAGAGGAGTTTGAGCGGAGATACCGACCCCAGTGGGTGTTCACCATGCACGATCTCAGACGGACCTTTTGCACCGTCGCCGTGAATATCGAGGGCATGCCTTATGCTGTTGTCCAGCAGCTCATGAATCACGGGCAAATGGGCAACGTGACCGCGCGATACGGTAAGCCCAGTCAGGACACCCTGCGCCGATACATGCAGAAGCTAGAAGACGAAATACTCCGGCATGCCACAGTGCTGCTGAGACTTGATGGGGAGGCAGTCAGTGAGCATTGAAGATATGGATGCGGGGCAAAACGCTCTGCTTGCCGAGGTCATGGCACTTTCGTCGGAAGTGCGGCGGGTCAAGTTGCTCTCAGCCGCAAAAGCCGCGCTGATGCTCGATATGTCTGTGAGCACGCTTGAAAAGCGGCGCAAGAAGTTGAAGCCACCGCCACCAGCACCCAACTGGGCTGGCGGTAAAAAAGGCGACGAGGTGAAGTACCTGGCGAGCACCCTGGTGGAGTACATCGCGGGAGAGCCGATCAGCCAACCCAATCCGTACCCGTCCATGGAGCACCTGCCGATTGCCAAGAACGCAGCTGCCTCACGCAAAAACGGCCTGGGCATCCTCGGTATCAGGCGCCATCTAATGAAGTTCGGCTCCGTGACGGAAGTCGCTGATGACGATGCTGTCTGGCCGTTCTTTGTGGAGCAGCAAGGGTTGGTCATTGCACCTTGCTGGGAAAACGTCCAAACCACTGCGGAAATGTTCATGGATGACCGCATTGAAGTGGTTTGGATGGATTGGGTGGCCGCTCTCGCAGGCGTTTGGGTCGATGAAGCCGCGCGAGGCCACTGGTTGACGGTTGCCGAGGAAGAGTCTCCTGGCCTGTGTCAACGCGTGGACGAGTCCAGGCGTGCAAAGCTCCTGGCTCTCTGACAGGTTGCTCCTCAATCCCCCATGAGACCAGCGGGTATGTCGTGGTCTACCGGTGCAATAAGTGGCACCCCGTCCAGTGCCATGCGAACCCTGGCAGCCACCAATTCCGGAAGCATTGTCTCGATGAGTTGCTGCAAGTCCGGCAACAGTGTCTGAGCTTTGGAAACGAGGTTCGGAAACCTGCGATACGCCTCAACACCCTCTGGGGTCGCAAACGCTTCCAGCGCGGTGCGCGCTGAAATCAGAGGCTTGTGCAGCAGCAGGTAGTCATGGCGAATTCGGGGGGAGGGTGCGCTGCTTGACATGTTAGTTGCGGTTGAAAAGTCGTTGTGCGTCCATTCTCGGCGGATTCCGATGCCACAGACCAGGGGCATGGCCAACGTGTTTTTGTCGTGAGTTGGAAGCTCGCTGGCGGAGTGCGCCGTGACACGCTTCAATGGTGCGTTCTGCCTGCTAGACTGACCCGCCGATCAGGCGCTTGGGGGAGTGCACTGGGTTTGCGCCTTGCTCGTCCCTGCCAAGGAGTCAGTGCCTGATGTAACCACCGTTCAACGCACTCAGGCGCGCATGCTCAAACTCGAAGAAATCGCTAAGGACGCGCAAATCACCGGGCTGGTCCCGGATGAAGTCGTCAAGGTTGTCAACGTCGAAGAGATAGGCCCCAGCGCCCGCCTTGTGGCCTACCGCAACGCCCAAGGCAAGCTCGATGAGCAGACCATCTTCCGCCACGACGAGCATCGCTTGTCCCTGGCCGTGGCAGGCAAGGCATGGGCTTTCGATGCTGAGCCCGCTGCTTTCAAGCTAGCGTTGGAGGCGTATCGCATCAGCTTGGCGCACCTGTTCGACCCCCTGATGGCGGTGCACACCTCCAACGTCGAACCCCTGCCGCACCAGATTTCCGCCGTTTACGAAACCATGCTCCCGCGCCAGCCGCTGCGCTTTGTGCTGGCCGACGACCCCGGAGCAGGCAAGACCGTGATGGCGGGCCTGCTGATTCGAGAAATGACCCTGCGTGCCGATGCCCGGCGCGTGCTCATCGTCTCGCCCGGCTCCCTGACGGAGCAGTGGCAAGACGAACTGCGTGAGAAATTCGGGCTGGACTTCGAGCTTTTCAGCCGCGAAAAGCAGGAGCAGTGCCACAGCCGCAACTACTTTGCCGAACAAGACCGCCTGATTGCCCGCTTGGACCAACTTTCGCGCAACGAGGAATACCAGCAGCTGCTGGCGCAGACCGAGTGGGACCTGATCGTGGTGGACGAGGCCCACAAGATGTCGGCCAACTACTTCGGCAACAAGGTCAACGAGACAGGCCGATTCAAGCTGGGCAAGTTCCTGGGCGGCCTTACCCGCCACTACTTGCTGATGACGGCTACACCCCACAACGGCAAGGAAGAAGACTTCCAGCTCTTCATGTCGCTGCTGGACGGCGACCGCTTCTACGGCAAGTTCCGCGAGGGTGCCCACAAGGTGGACATCACCGACATGATGCGTCGTATGGTCAAGGAAGAGCTGCTGCGCTTTGACGGCAAGCCGCTGTTCCCGGAGCGCTGCGCGTACACGGTCAACTACACGCTGTCAGATGCCGAGGTGCTGCTGTACGACCAGGTCACCGACTACGTCCGCAACGAAATGGACCGTGCGGACCGGCTGGATGGCAAGCGCAAGGGCACCGTGGGCTTTGCCCTGACCCAGTTGCAGCGCCGACTGGCATCCAGCCCGCAGGCCATTTACACGTCGCTCTCGCGCCGACGCAAGAAGCTCGAAGCGCGCCTCGACGAGCTGCAACTCAAAGCCCGCGCCGACGTGCTGCGCGAGAACCTGGGTGAATACGTCGTTAAGCGACAGCTGGACTTGCCCGAAGACCTGGATGACGCTGCCGACGAACTCAGCGCCGAGGAATACGAAGCAGTGGCCGACCAGGTGGTGGACCAGGCCACTGCCGCCGAGACCATTCCTGAGCTGCAAGCCGAAATCCTGATCCTGCGGGAGTTGGAAAGTGCCGCTGCATCCGTTGTGCAATCGCGCAGCGACCGCAAGTGGGAAGAGTTTTCGCGCCTGCTGCAAGACGAGCCCGAAATGCGCACCGCCGATGGCCGCCGCCGCAAAATCATCGTGTTCACCGAGCACCGCGACACGCTCAATTACCTGCTACTGCGCATCCGCGACACGCTGGGCAGCGAACAGGCTGTGGTCACCATCCACGGCGGCATCAACCGCGATGACCGGCGCAAGGTGCAAGAGGCGTTCCGCAACGACCCCGACGTGCTGGTGCTGCTGGCCACCGACGCAGCGGGCGAGGGCGTCAACCTGCAAAACGCCAACCTCATGGTCAACTACGACCTGCCCTGGAACCCCAACCGCATGGAGCAGCGCTTTGGCCGCATCCATCGCATTGGCCAGCGTGAGGTGTGCCACCTTTGGAATCTGGTAGCGGCCCAGACCCGTGAGGGCGAGGTGTTCAACTGCCTGCTTGAAAAGCTGGCCGTGGAGCGCGAGGCCTTGGGCGGGCGGGTGTTCAACGTGCTGGGCGAGGCTTTTGACAACATCTCGCTCAAAGACTTGCTCATCGACGCCATCCGCTATGGCGAAAAGCCCGAAACCCGCGCCCGGATGGAGCAGGTTATCGGCCAGGCGCTGGACACCCAGCACCTGAAAGACCTGATGGCCCGCAATGCCCTGGTCGAAAACCACATGAGCCTGGACGACCTCTATGCCATCCGCGAGGAGATGGACAAGGCCGAGGCCCGCAAGCTCCAACCGCATTTCATCAGCGCATTCTTCCGCGAGGCATTCCGGGTGGTGGGTGGCGAGCTGCGCGACCGCGAGGCGGGCCGCTACGAGGTGCGCCACGTTCCTGCTGATGTCATGGAGCGCGACCGTGTGATCGGCCACACCCGCACCCCGGTGCTGAAAAAGTACGAGCGCATTTGCTTCGACCGCGAGCACCGCACCATCTACGGCAAGCCCACAGCAGAACTGGTGCACCCAGGCCACCCCCTCATGGCAGCCGTGACCGACCTGGTGCTGTCCAGCCACCGCAGCCTGCTTAAACGCGGCGCCATTCTGGTGGACCCGCACGACGACAGCACAGAACCCCGCGTGCTGTTCATGCTCGACCACAGCGTGCGCGAAACAGCAGCCCCCAACGGCGGCACCGTGCGCGATGTGTCGCGCCGCTTGCAGTTTGTGGAAATGACGGCGGACGGCACCGCCACCCCCGCACCGTTTGCCCGCCACCTTGACCTGGTGCCCATCACCACAGCCCAGGCCACCCAGGTGGCCGACGTGTTGCAGGCCGATTGGGTAACCCACCACATAGAAGCCCGTGCCCTGGCCTACGCCGTCGAACACCTGGTGCCCGAGCACACGCAAGAGGTTGCCAGCCGCCGCGAGCGCCAGGCCGATAAGCAATTGGCAGCGGTGCGCGAGCGCCTGGTCAAAGAAATCCAATACTGGTCAGACCGCGCCATCCGGCTGGACATTGACGTGCGCGCAGGCAAGCAACCCCGTCTGCAACCCGAGAACGCCCGCCGCCGTGCCGAGGAGTTGAGCGCGCGCCTCAAACAGCGCACCGCCGAACTCCAAGCCATGCGCAGCGTGGCGTCTGGCACACCCAACGTGATCGGCGGGGCGCTCGTCATCCCCGCAGGGTTGTTGGCCCAGCGCAGCGGTGTGCCCAATTTCAGCGTGGACGCAGCAGCCCGTGCCCGCATCGAGCGCATTGCCATGCAAGCAGTGTTTGACGCCGAACACGCGCTGGGCCACCGCACCAAAGACGTATCTGCCGAAAAGTGCGGCTGGGACATCACCGCCTACGTCGAGCAGCCCGAGGGGCTGGCGTTAGAGCACCACATTGAAGTCAAAGGCCGCGCTAAGGGGCAGGACACAATCACCGTCACCAGCAACGAGATTCGCCACGGGCTGAACCAGAAAGACAAGTTCGTGCTGGCTGTGGTGGTGGTGGACGGCGACAGCGCCGAATCGGTGAACTACGTCCCCATGCCATTCACCCAGGAGCCAGATTGGGCCGAGGCGAGCAAAAACCTTGACCTTGGGTTGCTGCTGGGCAGAGCCTTGGAGCCCAAGGTGTTCCATGGGTAAGCAAGGGCGCCACAAAGAGAGATGCCCCAGAGCTTGCGCTGCTGGGGCATCGGACCGGAGATGCTATCTCCGGTGGGGTTAGAGTATCAGGCTATGCAAATTCTAATAGGCCAAAGGCAATCCAGGGGCCGCAACTTTGCTTGAACTGAGGGCTGCGCCATGAGATTGAAGACCGTCACACTGAAAAATTTCCGTTGCTTTGAATCACTGACGCTGGACCTGCACCCACGCCTCACAGTGATTGTGGGTGAAAACGGGGCGGGTAAAACGGCAGTGCTAGATGGTATTGCCAGTGGCTTGACCCCGGTCCTCACCCACCTGTCTTCTGCCGATCAGCGCTTAACGGGTCGCGGCATCAAGGACGCAGATTTTCGTATTCAGTCTTCGACGGGAGTGCGAGGGCGAGAGCAGTGGAGCACTGCTGACTTCGCGCAAATCATGTCCACTACCTGGGGTGACCTCCAATGGGACTACTGGCGTCCCTCTGGCGGTGGCAAAGGCAAGAAGCCTGCCGAGACATGGGGCGAGACGGCGCTCAAAGAGCATCTGCACGCCATCACGGCCAGCTACAAGACGGACGCACCGGCACTCACACCCGTCTTTGCCTACTATGGTGCGAGCCGAGGTCATATCGAGGTTCCTGAACGCCTGCGTTCCGCGAAGCACAATTACGAGCACCCCACGGCCGCACTGGTGGATTGCTTCAACCCACGGAGCGATTTCCGGGAGATGCTTGCGTGGTTTGATCAGGAAGAATCCGCCGAGCTTCGGAAAAACAAGGGTGTCAGCAGTGAGGACTACACACCCTTGGAGTCGCTGGAAGCGTTGCGGGCCACTGTTGTTTCACTGCTAGGGGAAGCCTACCGGAACCCACATTTCAACGCACGCCATAAGTTCATGTTGGAGCGGTCCAGCGACGGTGCCGAGCTGCTGGTGAACCAACTTAGTCAGGGCTACCAAAGCATGTTGGCACTGGCGATGGACTTTGCACGACGACTTGCCATTGCCAACCCCCATCTTGAATATGGCAATCAGTTTGCAAGCCAGCAACTGATCATGCAAGTGGTCTCTGTATTGGAGGGTCAAGACCCCGGTATCTTCGAGCCCTTCCAGCATGCTTTGGCCATGAGCGCACCGGCCATCATGCTGGTGGACGAAATCGACCTGCACCTTCACCCGACCTGGCAACAGCGTGTGCTAGGCGATTTGATGCGTACCTTTCCATTAACGCAGTTCATCGTCACTACGCACAGCCCACAGGTGCTGACTACCGTACCGCGTGAAAACATCCGGGTTCTTGATCAGGGCGAAAATGGGCTCATGCGCGTGCGGACACCGGATTTCAGCCCGCTGGCCCATGAATCGGGTGACGCCTTGGCCAAAATCATGGGCACCCATCGGGAGCCACCCTTGCCGTTGCAAGAGGAAATTCGGCGCTACGAGCAATTGGTGCGTGTTGGCCAAGAGCAGACCGAAGAGGGCCAAACCCTCCGAGCGGCGTTGGATGCAGCGGGCTACCAATTTCATGAAAGCGACCTCACCACCTGGCGCTTTCTAGCTGCACGAAAAGCAGGCGGGGCGAATTGACCATGGTGGAGCTGCAACACCGCGCAATCCCCACGCCTGCGCTTACTGCTTTTGTCGCCGCCCACCCAGGCGCTGCTGTGGCCGACTTCGACAGTGAGCCATTCGCACCAGTCAAGCGCGCAGTCAAAGCCGATCTGAATCAGGATCAGGACGGCCTGTGTGTTTATTGCGAAAGCCCGTTGGAACCAACAGGCGGGCAGGTTGAACACATCAAGCCCAAGGCGGGAGGCAATGGCCACCCGCACCTGTGTTTCGCTTACACCAACTACGCTCACAGTTGCATCAACCCAAAGACCTGCGGCCAAAGAAAGGGCAATGGTCTGCTCCCCATCGAGCCTGGCCCTGGCTGCAATACCCAGTGGACCCTGTCCACTGACGGCACTATCGAGCCCATTGTCGGCCTGACCCGAAAGCAACTGCATCCCGTTCGTCAAACGCGGGATATGCTGGGCCTGAACGCCGACTCCAATCTCGTCGATGAACGCCAACGCTGGCTTCGCAATGCCCTGGCTGTGTTGCAGCAGACGCCCGGCGATATCCATATCTTTTTGCAATCCGCACCGTACCGCCACATGCTGGCCACAGTGCTGTAAGCCCGATCAGTGCTTTCCATGTCTATCCGCTCCCCCAAGAAACTCATCGAAGTCGCCCTGCCGCTGGACGATATCAATCGTGCTTCTCAACATGAAAAGTCTGTTCCCCGACGCGGGCATCCTGCAACATTTCACCTGTGGTGGGCGCGCCGCCCGCTGGCTGCGGCGCGTGCCGTCATCTTTGCCCAAATGGTGAACGACCCCGGTGGCGAGCGCGGCTACTACGCGGGCAAAACCCGCGCCCAGGCCGATGCCGAGCGCGAAGAGCTGTTCCACATCCTGCGCGACTTGGTGAAATGGGAAAACACCAACAACGAAGAAGTGCTGGCCCGCGCCCGCGCTGCCATTGCCCAAAGCTGGCGCGAGACCTGCGAGCTGAACAAAGGCAAACCCGGCTTTGACCCCGACGTGCTGCCCGCCTTCCACGACCCCTTTGCCGGTGGGGGCGCGCTGCCCCTAGAAGCCCAGCGCCTGGGGCTGGAAAGCTACGCCAGCGACCTGAACCCCGTGGCCGTGACCATCAACAAGGCCATGATCGAGATACCGCCCAAGTTCGCGGGCCGTGCCCCGGTGGGGCCAGCCATCGAGGCCGAGCGCGGCACCAAGAAGGCGACGAAGGACGCTTTTGACGACTGGAGCGGTGCCCGCGGCCTGGCCGAAGACGTGCGCCGCTACGGCGCGTGGATGCGCGAACAGGCCCAGCAGCGCATTGGGCACCTGTACCCCAGCATTGAAGTAACTCCTGAATTAATAGCTGGAACCGCTTTATCCACGGGCGCTACAGGCCAAAAAGACCATCAAAACGCCGGACTGACCGGATTGCAGCCGGGCCAGCAGCTCACCGTGATTGCCTGGCTGTGGGCGCGCACCGTGAAAAGCCCCAACCCGGCCTTTAGCCATGTGGACGTTCCTCTCGCCAGCAGCTTTATTTTGAGCAGCAAGGCGGGCAAGGAAGCCTGGGTGCAGCCGGTGGTGGAGGGCGACAGCTACCGTTTTGAGGTGCGCACGGGCAAGCCGCCGGAGAGTGCCAAGGCTGGAACGACAGCGGGCAAGCGCGCCGCGTTTATATGCCTGATGTCCGGGGTGCCCATTGATTACAAATACATCCGGGCGGAGGGCGCTGCCGGGCGTATGGGGGCGAAGCTGATGGCCATCGTGGCTGAAGGGGCACGCGGGCGTATTTACCTCGCGCCGACGCCAGAGCAGGAGGAGATCGCTCGCCAAGCCGTGCCTGGCTGGAAGCCAGAGACAGCATTGCCTGAGCGTGCTCTCAGTTTCCGAGTTCAAGAGTACGGGATGCTGACCTGGGGCAACCTCTTCACTCCCCGCCAACTTGTCGCGCTATCCACGTTTGCCGATCTAGTGCCCGAAACCATCGCCCGCATCCGCGCCGACGCCCTGGCCGCAGGCATGGCCGACGATGGCCGGGGGCTGGACGCTGGCGGCAACGGCGCTACGGCGTATGCGGAGGCGGTGATTGTGTATTTGTCTGCAGCCCTTAGTAAGCAAGCTGATTGGTGTAACTCGCTGAGTAGCTATATACCGGCCATTGAAGGGCTAGGACATCTATTCAGCAAGCAATCCATACCGATGGTTTGGGACTACATCGAAACAAATGTTTTCTCAAACTCTGCTGGCAACTACCTCAACCACATTGAATGGGTTGCTCATGCAATTGCGACCTTGCCCGCCTCTACAAACAGCATGGCACTTCAATGTGACGCCCAAGGTCAGCAGATAACAGCAAGTAAGGTGGTTTCTACCGATCCGCCGTACTACGACAACATTGGCTACGCTGACCTGTCCGACTTCTTCTATGTCTGGCTACGCCGCAGCTTGCGCCCCATCTTCCCCAAGCTCTACGCCACGCTGGCCGTGCCCAAGGCCGAAGAACTGATTGCCACGCCCTACCGCCACGGCAGCAAGCAGGCAGCAGAGGTGTTTTTTCTGGATGGCATGACAGCAGCCATGCACAACCTGGCCGCGCAGGCGCACCCGGCCTTTCCGGTCACCATCTACTACGCCTTCAAGCAAAGCGACACCAAGAAAGAAGGCGGCACACACAGCACCGGCTGGGAAACCTTTTTGGAAGCCGTGCTGCGCGCCGGTTTCACCCTCACCGGCACCTGGCCCATGCGCACAGAACGCGATGCGCGCTCCATCGGCATTGGCACCAACGCCCTGGCCTCCAGCATCGTGCTGGTCTGCCGCCCGCGCGATGCCGCCGCCGACACCATCAGCCGCCGCGACTTCCAGCGCCAATTGCGCGAACAGCTGCCCGAAGCGCTGGAAACCATGATTGGCGGCACCAGCAGCCAAAGCCCGATTGCTCCTGTGGACTTGGCACAGGCCGCTATTGGCCCCGGCATGGCGATATTCAGTCAGTACGCTGGCGTGCTGAACCAGGACGGCACCCCCATGCGCGTGCACGACGCGCTGGTGCTTATCAACCGCGAAATCACCGAGTACCTGACCCCCGACGCGGGCAGCTTTGACGCCGATACGCTGTTTTGCAACAGCTGGTTCGAGCAGTACGGCTGGGCCGAGGGGCCGTTTGGCGAGGCCGACGTGCTCGCCCGTGGCAAAGGCACCAGCGTGCAGGGAGTGGCGCAGGCGGGCATTGCCGACAGCGGTGGTGGCAAGGTGCGCCTGCTGCGATGGGCCGATTACCAGGCGGGCTGGGACCCCAAGCTGGATGCCCGCAACCCCGTGTGGGAGGCCACGCACCACCTGATTCGCGCGCTCAACACCCAGGGCGAAGCCGCAGCCGGTGCCCTGCTGGCCGCCATGCCCGACAAGGCCGAGCCCATTCGCCAACTGGCCTATCACTTGTACACCCTGTGTGAGCGCAAGAAGTGGGCCGAGGACGCGCGGGCCTACAACGAACTCATCACCGCCTGGCATGCCGTGCTGGAAGCCAGCCGCGAGCAGGGGCCGCGTGGGGAACAGTTGGGGTTTGATGCCTGAACGCGCAGCAAGGAACAAAGATGCTCAAAGCACTCAAAGTCAGTAATTTCACGGTGTTTGGTAGCGACGTGGAGTTCATGTTTTCACCAGGCTTGAACGTCATCGTGGGCGAGAACGGTGCGGGCAAGACCCATGTGCTCAAACTGGGCTACCTGTTCTCCCGTGCGTGGCCCGATCTAACCGCCCAACGGCTTGCTGTGAACAAGGAGCGTGCGCAGGCGTACTTGGCGGAGCGCTTGGCCGACTTGTTTCAAGTGTCCGATCTTTCGGCCTTGATACGACGCAATGCCAAAGGCGGCGCGGTGCTGCAAGCACAGGTCGATGGTCACATTCCCACCGTGCAGATTCGCATGGCAGATGAGCCTGAGTTCACCTCACCAGGGTTGCCGGAGGCTATGCCGTGGAAGGTGCAGATTCAACGAAAGGACCAGGCTGGCCTGCTCAAAGCCACGGTGCTGCCAGACGAAGTGCCAGACGCCGCAGCGCGGAATGCTTTTTTGCCGCAGCAGGTGCTGGTGCCCAGTAAGGAGATGGTTTCCCTGTTTAAGGGGTTGATTGGACTGTTCGACAAGTACCGTGATTTCCCGTTGGACATCAGCTACCGCGATTTGGCCGTCGCCATGTCCACATTGGAGCCACGCGACAGACCGCCTTTGATGTCGGATGTGGCCCAGCGCATGCAGAGCCTGTTGGGCGGAGACTTGAAGCTGGAAAAGGGAGAGTTGGTCTTCGAGCGTGCTGACGGATCGCAGATGGACATTTCTCTGATGGCAGAGGGCTATCGCAAGCTGGCTATGCTGATTTATCTGCTGCGCTATGGTGTGGTGGAGCGTGGTTCTACCTTGTTCTGGGACGAGCCAGAGGCCAACCTCAACCCCGCCGCGTTGAAGCTGCTGGCCGAGGCCTTGTATGCACTGGGTAGCGCTGGGGTGCAGGTGGTTGTGGCTACGCACAGTCTCTTTTTGCTGCGCGAGTTCGAGATTTTGCAGATGGGGTCAGCGCAAGGACATGCCAACCAGGTTCCCAACAAGTACTTTGGCTTGGGTCGCCAGAAGAAAGATGGCCCGGTTTCCGTGACCCAAAGCACGGACATCGCCGACATCGAGCCTTTGGTTCTGTTGGACGAGAGCTTGCAGCAGAGCGACAGGTACATGGAGGCGAACCCATGAGCCAGACGGCAGATGTGGATGGAATGCGCCTGACCATGCCTGCGGGGTGGTGGGTTTGGAAGTACGACGATTCCGATTTTCACCAGACGCAGTTCCAGAACTTTGCGGGTGGCGTCAAGGCCATGGATGCCATCGCGCTCGACCCTGCTGCACAAACCTTGTGGCTGATCGAGCTCAAAGACTACCGGCAGAACAAGCGGCGAAAACCCAGCTCCGTATTTGCCGAAGTGGCGGGCAAGGCACGCGATACCTTGGCAGGTTTGGCGGTTGCGCGCGTCAGTGCGCAGGCGCAGCAGGAGCGCGCGGTGGCGCAGCAGGCGCTGGGGTCCAGGGAAATTCGTGTGGCGCTGCAATTGGCCCAATCAGCGCGGCCCCACCGGCTGTTTCCGCAAGTGGTAGAGCCCGCCGATGCGGGTCTCCAATTGCGTAGAGCGGTCAAGCAAGTGGACGCGGCACCGGTTTGTGCCGTTGGTAGCTTGGGACAACACAACAACATGCTGCCGTGGAATACGGTTGCCATTTGAAATACGCACCTCATGACAATCAAGCCCTGGCGCGAAGTCGCCCACCCCCACAAGGACGTGCTGGAAGGCACTTTCAAGCAAAGCGAATTCGCGGCTGACATCTCGCAGGTGCAAGCTGGCACTGCGGAGCCTGAGTACCGGGATGCCGAGAAGTTTTTTGCCCGCACCTTCATCACCGAGGGCATGCGCCTGCTGCTGCAAAGTGTGGCCGAGCGGCTGTCGGGCCGGGGCGGCGACCCGGTGATTCAGCTGCAAACGGCCTTTGGTGGAGGTAAGACCCATACGCTGCTGGCGGTGTACCACCTGGCCAGCCGCCAGTGCCCGACCGAGAAGCTGGCAGGCATCCCGCCCATTCTGGATGCCGCAGGCGTGACGTCGCTGCCGCAGGCACGGGTGGCGGTGATTGATGGCATCAAGTTCTCGCCCAGCCTGCCGCGTTCGCATGCGGGCACCACGGTGAACACGCTGTGGGGCGATTTGGCGGTGCAGCTGTTGGGGACCGAGGGCTATGCGTTGCTGGCCGAGGCCGATCAGGCGGGTACATCCCCCGGTAAGGACGTGCTGACGACGCTGCTGCAACGCGCGGCGCCGTGTGTGGTGCTGCTGGACGAGCTGGTGGCCTATGTGCGCCAATTGGAGCCGGGCAAGAGCTACCCCGGCGGCACGTTTGACAGCAACATCACCTTCATCCAGGCGCTGACCGAGGCGATGAAGAGCGTGCCCAACGCCATCTTGTTGGCATCGCTTCCCCAGTCAGAAACCGAGGCGGCAGGCACGCAGGGGCAGCGCGCGCTGGATGTGCTGGAAAAATATTTTGGCCGCGTCGAATCGGTCTGGAAGCCGGTGGCGGCGGAAGAGGCCTTCGAGATTGTGCGCAGGCGGCTGTTTGACACCGTGGGCGACCCAGCGCAGGTGAACGCCACGGCACGGGCTTTTGGCGAGCTGTACCGACAGAACCCGACCAAGTTTCCTGGCGAGACGCAGGAGGCGCGCTACGAGGAGCGCATTGCGCACGCCTACCCGATTCACCCGGAGGTGTTTGACCGGCTGTACGAGGACTGGTCCACGCTGGACAAGTTTCAGCGCACGCGCGGGGTGTTGCAGTACATGGCCATCGTCATCCACAGGCTGTGGGACAGCCGTGACAAAGACCCGCTCATCATGCCGGGCTCGTTGCCACTGGACGATGCGCTGGTGCGCAACAAGAGCATCCACTACCTGCCTAATGGATGGGAGCCGGTGATTGAGCGCGAAATGGATGGCCCGCGCTCAGCGGCGGCAGACATTGACGGGCACGACACCCGATTTGGCAGCTTGCAAGCCGCGCGGCGCGTGGCGCGAACCATCTTCTTGGGGAGTGCGCCGTCTAACGCTGCGCAGGCTGTGCGCGGCATTCGGGTGGATGGCATCTTGCTGGGTGCCGTGCAGCCAGGGCAGGCCGTGGGCACGTATGAGGATGTCATCAAACGCCTGCGTGATCGGCTGCATTACCTCTACGGTGAAAAGGACAGCTACTGGTTTGACACGCGCCCCAACCTGCGCCGCGAGATGGAAAGCCGCAAGGCCAACCTGAAAGACGCTGACGACGTGATGCCGCTGCTGCGCGACCGCGTGGGCAGGGTGTTTACTAAGGGCAACCACTTTGCCGCCATCCATGTGTTTGTGCCGTCTGCGGATGTGCCCGATGAGTTTGGCCTGGGGCCACGGTTGGTGGTGCTGCCGCCCAATGCGGGTTACCGCAAGCAAGATGAGTCGTTGGCCTTGTTGGCGGCCACCGAGGTGCTGGAAAAGCGGGGCGATGCGCCACGGCTGAAACGCAACCGCCTGATTTTCCTGGCGCCAGATGGTGACGCCGTGCAGCGCCTGCGCGATGCCGTGCGAACCTATCTGGCATGGAAGTCCATCGTGGAAGACGTGCAAAACCGCCGTATCGACCTGGGCACCTACCAGGCCGATCAGGCCAAGCGCGCCATGGACGGTGCTGAGGATGGCGTCAAGCAGATGGTGCGCGAGACCTATCGCTGGCTGATGGTGCCCACCGAAGAGATGGTGCGGGGCAAGCTGGCTTTGCGCTGGGAGGCCGTGGCCTTGTCGGCGTCTGCACCGAGCGTGGTCGATGCGATTGAAAGCAAGCTCAAAGAGGAAGAATGGCTGGTGAGTGCGTGGTCGCCCGTCCACCTGAACCGGGTGTTGAACCAGTGGTACTTCAAAGAGGGCGTCACCGAGGTCTCGGCTTTGAAGGTGTGGCAAGACAGTTGCCAGTACCTGTACCTGCCACGCCTGCTGAACTCTGATGTGTTTGTGCAGGCAGTGACGGCAGGCTGCGCCAGCCGTGACGGGTTTGGCTACGCGGCAGGCAAGGATGGTGACCGTTGGCTGGGGTTTTCCTTCGGCCACTCTGCGTTGGTCACCATGGATGCCGACACCGTGCTCATTAGCCAGGCGGCGGCCATCGAGTACCAACAGAAGCTGGATGCGGAGCAGCGCGAGCGTGTAGCACAGCAAGCGGTGCCTGCCAATGTCGGCAGCGGTGTGCCTGGCACGCCATTGCCCGGCCAGCGTCCGGTGGCGTCCAAGTCCGAGGCAACCACGGCGGCGACGGCTGCGGTGGCACTGCCCAACCGGTTCTTTGGACTGGTGGAGGTGGATGCCACGACGGCAACCATGGACTTTTCGACCATCGTGAACGAGGTGATTCAGCACTTTGCGGCTCAGAGTGGGGTGGATGTCACCGTCACCGTCGAAATTGAGGCCCGCACGCGCGATGGTTTTGAGGCAGGCTTGCAGCGGACCATCAAGGAGAACTGCGGGGTGCTGAAATTCCGCTCCGCCAACTTCGAGCAGGAATAGCCTGCTGTCACTGGCGGGGGGCGATGACGATGCGTTGGGGCGGAATGTTTGCGTGAACCTAAATCTGCTTGCTACTTTGGATCAGCACAAAGGAGCAAGCATGAGCAAACTAAAAAAAACCACATCGCCCCAGCCGCGTTGTCCGAGCGACGCCAGCCGCTACGTGGTCGATTACATGGACCACGCCCCCGTGTGGCCCGCAGTCATCTTCGCGCAGGGGCTGTTTCGGCCAACCCAGAACGGGGCGCCGGTTGTCCCGCTGGAAATCGAGTACGCGACGACCATCCAAAAGCAGCGGGTGGAGTACGTCTTCCGCAGTCCAGAGGCCTTGAACATCGTTGACCAGACGGTTTTTCTGCACCTGTGCCAGTTGATGGCTGCTGGTAATCGGGTGCACCTGGCGCCTGACCATGAGAGATACCCCGTGTACTGCGCAGCGCTTGGCGCTTCGGGGCTGTGGAGCGACCAAGGCATTTCGGTGTTGGTTGTCAAACTGTCTGACATTGCCCACGGCATAGGCTTGACGCGCACCGGCACCAATGCGCGGAGCGTGCTCGCATCTCTCAACAGGCTTTCCCAGCTCACCATGCATCGGCAGATGCATGGCCCCAGCCATACGGGGGAGGGGGCTAGTCGGTTCCTGGCGTTCACATGTTCAGACACCCATGTGCGGATAGCGATAAGCGTTGAGGCTGCTTGGTTCGCCGTGAGGCGCCAGGGCGTTGCCTGGGTCAACATGCGAGAGCATCGCTCATTGAAGAGCAAACCAGCCAAGCGGCTGCATGCTTGGCTCTCTGCATGGGCGTCGCCCGTGGAGCGTAAGTCCATCGGTCTCGACAAACTGCTGGTCAATGTGTGGGGAGGCCCACCAGCCCATGCAGATGCCCGCAAAGACCGGATGCGCACACTGCGCCAGGCTATCAAGGAAGTCAGCGAGTTGCGGGGATGGTCTTGTGACCTGTCTGCGAACGGCAAGCAAATGCTGGTTCGCAAGCCCCGGTTCGCGGGCACTCTTGCGCAAGCCGAGCAAGATGCTCAGAGTGCGAGCGATGCGCACACCGCTGCAACCCCCACCGCGCCCGCTGGCACCACCCCCGCAGTCGCTACCACGCCCACCAATGTCGTCGCCACGCCCACCGCCAATCGGCAGGAACCGGCGCCCAGTGCGGAGTTGGAGGGTATGGAGTTCGCGCTCTAAGAACCATCAGGAAAGTTCAAGACTTTCCATGGTGTGGGGCGAAGCCCCGTCGCACCTATGCTCCGGTGCATCGCCCGGGGGTTACACGCCTTGTGATTTTGGGTGTGTCGTACGAGCCAAGGAATAGAGGTGATATCACTTTGATACCACCTGGCCGCCTGCGGAGCAGTGGCACTTCAACCGGCGGAGGTTGTCAGCGCTTGGTCTTTTTCAGCGCTTGCAATCCGTCATTGCGCAGACGCTGCCGACTTGGCACCGAAACGACGTCGTTCTCTGGTTGATTCAGCGTTGATTCCAGCCACAACAGCGCTCCGAGGATCAGGGCGCGGTCGTATGCCGTCGATTGGGCGGCGAGTCCACCACGCAACGGCGTCGAATCGTCGTCGTTTGGTGGTTGATGGGCTTCGGAATGCGGGATGTCGAGCCCTGCTTTCTTGACCAAGGCACCGAGCACGATTTTTTCGTGAGCGTCGATGCGCCGTTGTAAGCGCTGCGCATGTGCTCGCCCCACGCGGTCCAGATGCTCAGCCCGAGCCTGCAATTGCGCAGCTTGATGCCGGAGTGTTGCTTCGCGCACACGCAATCGCGCCAGTGAGGGCGGGGCGCTTGGTTGAGCGGTTGTTTTTTGATGTTGAACGGTCATGTTTGTCTCCCTGTGATTGTTCTGCCCTCCTTCTTATTGCAGAGGGCAATTCAATCTGGCAGTTTGAGATGGAGACAGTCAAGCATTACAGGGAAGGCAAGCCCCACAAGCGCACTTATACAAACTCCGTTTGTGTGCGCCCGGCGGGGCCTTGAAAACAGCCGCTGCAAGAGCCTGTGCCGCCAATCGCGGACACACGCAGCGCCATCGCCACCACCTTTGCCTGATCGTCGGCAAAGGAGGGGCGATGGCGATATTTCATTTTGCAGCACAGGTCATCTCGCGCAGCGACGGCGGTAACGCGGTCGCCGCAGCTGCCTATCGGGCAGGTATGCGGTTCAGTTGTGCCCGCACGGGGCTTGTGTTCAACAGCACCCGCAAACGCGAAGTGGCATACCGCGCAATCCTTGCACCGCAGGGTGCCGCCGCTTGGGTTTTTGACCGCCCACAGCTGTGGAACCAGGTCGAAGCCACAGAGACAAGGGCCAACAGTCAGTTGGCCCGCGAGGTCGAGGTTGCACTCCCCATCGAACTTACCCATGCGCAGCACATTGCGCTCCTTCACGGGTACGTGAACGAGCACTTTGTGAGTATGGGCATGGTCGCGGACATTGCGCTGCACGCAAAGACCGGCAACCCCCATGCCCACATCATGCTGACGCTGCGCGACGTAGAGGCAGAAGGCTTTGGTGGCAAGCGTCGGGACTGGAACAGTCCCGCCTTGGTGACTCGATGGCGCGAAGCCTGGGCCAATGCCTGCAATGCGGCCTTGGAGAGTGCTGGGCGCGTTGAGCGCATAGACCACCGCAGCAATCTGGGCCGAGGCATTGACCTCCCCGCCACGGTGCACCAGGGGCGTCGGACCCATGCCAACGCAGAAGCTTGGAATGCGCGCGCGGAATACAACGCTTGGGTGCAGACCCAGGTCGAACTGACCAAGGTTCGCGCCGATGTGGCGCGGGTGCAGTCCCAGATTGTGGACTTGACCAGCACCATTACCGAAGCCTTGGCAGAGCGCGATGCCAAACGGGCGGGTAGTGCGTCCAGCGCCACCATCGTGCCCACGGCACCTGCCACCCCCATCACACCCCGTATCTGGACGCCCGCCAGCGATGTGCTGACACGGGATTTTTCAGTCGCGGGAGTCATCGCCCGGCGCTCATCCGGCGCCTGCGGCCCCACGAGTCCCATCCACCGTTCAACCCCGCAGCCCGAGGTCTCGCATGTCTCGGACGGCTTTATTCAAGGAGACAAACCATGCTGATATCACTTCTGTTCCAGCTCATCGCCGCAATTTTTGTAACCCGACCGCCAGGCATTCAAGCGGGGCAATGGAGCCCTCACGCCCGTGATGCTGTCCGCACGTTGGAGCGCAGGTACTTTGGCATTCCGATTCCTGCACGGCCTGTGTCGCGTGCTCCGACCCGTCGGGATTGGGTGCATGCACCCGCGCCGGTGACCCCGGAAGTGGAAGGAGAGTGGACATGCAAGTAATGAGCACACTTTCTCCAACAAGAGAGCAGCCCCAAGCTGCTGTGGTACTGCCTGCGGCACCCAAGGTCTGGATGCCTGCGCATTACTTTCATCGCGTGCACGATCCAGCCAGTTTTGCTTGGCTTGAACGCCTGTCGCCCATGGTCGCCACGCAGTCGCCGCCCCTTGGCAATTGCTTTGGTCTGGAAGTGGCCTACCTGGCACTCGACCTGCTGCACTGGTTTCCGAGCGAAACCGTGCTGGCCATCCCGTTCTTGGAAGCCGTGCCGCCAGAGTACTTTTTGGTGTGCAGTTCTGGTGGACAGCGGTGGTGGTGTTTTGTTGTGCTGCGAAATCGCGCCGAGAAAGCGTGTGCACTCGTTTTCGACATCGACCCATCGGTGCTGCTTATTGCAGGTCTTGGTCTGCGCGAAACCCATATCGAGGCAGCCACCGAAGCCGTCACATGTGGGCGCGACTTTTCATTGGCCCCGAACGCGGCAGTGCTGTGCCCCATGGATCAGCGCCCTATCCGCTACGAGCGGTTGAGTCCTGCTACGCAGGAATATTTCTGTCTCAGTGAGGGGGCCGCAATGGGCAGCGCACCAGCAGCGCCCCCCGGTCTTGCAGACCTTTTGACGCCGCGCAGTTTGCCGCAGACCGCCGCGATGGAGGTTTCCATTGGCAGTCGGACGCTGGGGTTGCGCATGCGCGTGAACGACGACGATGCTTTGATGCGGTTCCTAGACTCGCTGGGCGGTGACAGTGCGGGAGGTGTCCTATGAATAGCAGACCCCAATTTATCTCGCTGACCCCTGACCTGGCGCGAGCACTCATAGAAGAGATGCAGGCCGTGCTGGATGGTGAGGCCAGCTATTTCCATGCAGAGCTGTGGACCGATTCCGGCCTGCAAGTCGGAGTGCACTTGTCGGGGCCAGAGGATGTTGTGGAGGAAGGAGGGCCGTACCATGAGTGACGCCAAATCTTCTCGACGTTCCAAGCCCACGGTGAGGAGGGACCTGTACCAGGAGGTCACGGACAAGCTGATAGCTGCCATTGAGGCGGGCACTGCACCGTGGCAACGCCCCTGGCAAGACGTGGCAGCGGCGGGCGTACCCATGAACGGCAGCAGTTCGCGCCCGTACAACGGGGTCAACGCCCTGCTTTTGATGATGACTGCGCAAGCGGAAGGCTATTCTGACAACCGTTGGTTCACGTTCAAGCAAGCCAACGCGATGGGCGCCAAGGTCAGGAAGGGAAGCAAGTCCACCCCCGTGTACTTCTTCAAGATGCTGGATGCCAAGGGGCGTGAAGTGCCGGGTGATGGCACTGCGCCCCGAGAGGGGCAGGGGGGCACCACCGATTCCCCTCGGCAGATTCCATTCCTGACGGAATACCGTGTGTTCCATGCGACTCAATTGGAGGGTTTGGCGCCTTTGCCTCAGCCAGAGCGCCCGTGGACCCCGCTGCAATCCGTGCAGCAGTTGGTCGAACGCTTGCAGCCGGAGATTCGCTATGGTGGCAATAGGGCGTTTTACGCGCCAGGCCCAGGCCGAGACTTCATCCAGATGCCGCCAGAAGGGGCGTTTGCCAGTGCGGAGGAGTTTGCTGGGACGTTAGCCCATGAACTGGGTCACTGGACGGGTGCTGAGCACCGTCTCAATCGCAAGTTCGGCGTGTGGGGTACAGAAGCCTATATGCAGGAGGAGCTGAGGGCCGAGATTTTTAGCGCCTGCCTTTGCGCTGAGCTTGGGGTCGCCACTCCGATGGACAACCACGCTGCGTATGTTGGCGCCTGGCTGAAAAAGCTCCGGGAGGACAAGTTCGAGGTGTTCCGGGCCGCCAAAGATGCGCGTCGGATGGTGGATTTCGTAATGGGGCGGGGCGGTGCCCCAGTGATAGCAGCGCCTGCATCTGATTCAGCACCCGCCATGCTTTCAGCAAACCTTTGTCCAAAAGCGGTGGCTTCGGGAGTGGAAGGCCTGCTATTGAGTGCCCGGAAGGCCGCACGACGTGGTACCGCCGTACGGCGACATGGTTTTGTGCCCGTGTCCGAGGCGCTAGCGGAGCATGCTGCACCAGGGCCCAGTACAGGGGGCACACAACATTAAGGCAATGGGTTGTAGTCCACCTTCGGAAAGGTATAGGTTAGCGCTAAATCGACGCCCCAATACAGCATGCCCAGCTTGGTGGCAGTCAATTTGGCTGCCTCAAAGTCGGATGTCCGCAGGACTGCTCTCACCGTGCTGTGGATGTGAGAAGGTGGCATGAAAGCGAGTGCACCGAAAGGCATCCAGTCTGCAATGCTATTCAGCAGCTCCTGGTCCGTCATGTCTGGGTTCTTGGTCACGTCTGGGTCTCTGAACGTCTTTGACCAGACAGTAATCCCTGGGCACACGTACTCTGGGTCGATTTTCCACTGTCGGTTCCTGTACACCATGCATGGAATACGGCGCAGTGCACACGCCTCCATCTCAGCGCTTGGATTGCGCATGTCACTGATCTTCCACGGTTGAGCGGCAAGAGTCGCAAGAGCTTTTTTGTTTGTCATGTTTTCATCCTTTCAAGTTAATGACAGGATGAAGTTTTGACCTGCGGGTCCTAAAAGTGAAGAAACGGAAAGGACCGGAATTCCTATGTAGCCAGGATGTAGCAAAAAAACTCAGAAATCTCCCGTTTCATAGGGAAAAATTCAATTTTTTCAATACTGCTGCATCATGGGGGTGTGCTGTTCCAGCGGCGCGGACAGGGCTTGTTCGGTCAGCGTCGGGGTGGCGCTCATGTCAGTGCCGCCCGGCTGTCCGAAGGCACTGATGCGCCCCCTTGGGGGGCAGCGATACGCGAAGCGATGAGCGAGGGGACAGTTTCATTTCAAGGGTCAGACAGCGGGCAATTGGTAGAACTTGCGCAGCCCTTCCCAGGCCTGCAGCGGGTCATCGACGTAGTGGAAGAGTTTGAGGTCGGCTTCCGAAATCGTGCCTTCGTCCACCAGCACGTCGAAGTTGATCAGCCGTTTCCAGAAATCGCTGCCGAACAGGAAGATGGGCACGGGTTTGGCCTTGCCACATTGCACCAGGGTGAGCACCTCGAACAGCTCGTCCAGCGTGCCAAAACCGCCGGGAAACGCCAACAGGGCCTTGGCGCGCATCAGGAAGTGCATCTTGCGCAGGGCGAAGTAGTGGAACTTGAAGCTCAACTCGGGCGACACGTAGGGGTTGGCCTGCTGTTCGTGCGGCAAGGCGATGTTCAGGCCGACGGTGGGCGCGCCGACATCGTGTGCACCCCGGTTGGCGGCTTCCATGATGCCGGGCCCGCCGCCCGTGGAGATGTAGAGCTGGTCTTTCACTGGGCAGCGCTGGCTGTATTGCGCGACATGGCGGGCGAAGGTGCGGGCGTGTTCGTAGTAGGCAGCGTTTCGCACAGCCGTTTGCGCCTTGCGGATGGCCTGGGCATCGCCACCGCGCTGGGCGTGTTCCAGCTCGTGTTGTGCGTCTTCCGGTGAACGGAAGCGGGCGCTGCCAAACACCACGATGGTGTTGTGAATGCCGCGCGAGGCCTGTTCGAGATCGGGTTTGAGCAACTCCAGTTGAAAGCGGATGCCACGGGTTTCGCGACGCAGCAGGAATTCGGGGTCGGCAAAGGCCAGTCGGTAGGCATCGGCTGTCAGCGGGTTGCCCTGATCTGCGTGCGCCTGCAGCTCGGCCCAGGCATCGGCCAGCCGGGTTTCGTTGAGGTTTTGTGTGGTTTCCATGCGATGACTGTATCAAGCCAGTAGGTGGTGCCACTGCGCGCAGAAACAAAAAGGGCTCCATGAAGGAGCCCTGTCTGCCGAGTGGCATGGATCAGACGCGCTTGCGGTATTCGCCGGTGCGGGTGTCGATTTCGATCTTGTCGTCTTGCGACACGAACAGTGGCACGGCCACTTCGAAGCCGGTGGCGATCTTGGCAGGCTTGAGCACCTTGCCGGACGTGTCGCCTTTGACGGCGGGTTCGGTCCAGGTGATCACACGCTCAACGCTGGTGGGCAGTTCGACCGAGATGGCCTTGCCGTCGTAGAACACCACTTCGACCGACATGCCGTCTTCGAGGTAGTTCAGGGCGTCGCCCATGTTCTCGGCTTCCACTTCGTACTGGTTGTAGTCGGTGTCCATGAACACGTACATCGGGTCAGCGAAGTAGGAGTAGGTGCACTCCTTGTGTTCCAGAATGATCTGGTCCATCTTGTCGTCGGCCTTGAACACCACTTCGGTGCCCATGTTGTTCAACAGGGCCTTGAGCTTCATGCGCACGGTGGCAGCGCCACGGCCGCCACGGGCGTATTCGGTTTTCAGGACGATCATCGGGTCCTTGCCGTGCATGATGACGTTGCCGGCGCGGATTTCTTGAGCGATTTTCATGGTGGGGCGGGTAGTGCGAGGGGCCATCCGGCCCCGGTGTCAGACCGTCGTGGACGGCAAAGCCCTTGATTTTACGGGATATTTGCGACGATTTTGAGCAGTTGCGTCACGAGGTCGTCTTGCGAAAGGAGCTTCTGGCGCGCCGCCGCGATGGCTGTCGTCCACCGGGATGGGGCCATTGGCGGCAGTGAGGCGGGGACGTCGGCGTTCCAGAACAGGTGCTGTGCCCGCATGTCGGGCGGTGCGTCCAGCCAGTCCAGAAAGGCCTGCAGTTTGGCCTGGTGGGCGCCGTCGTGCTGCGGGTAGATGTGCCAGACCAGTGGCTTGCCGGCCCACAGCGCGCGCACCAACGAGTCCTCGCCACGCACCATGTTCAGGTCGCTGGCCCACAGCATCTGGTCGAACTCGAGCTGGCTGCAATGGGGGCGCCAGGTGATGTGCAGCGGGCCGTGGTCAGCACCGTCCCCCAGGTGCTGGCGCACGGCAGCAGTGGGCCTGCCGGGCGCCACCAGCAGGTGCGTGGTGGCTTGGCCTGGTTGGCGCAAATGGTCCAGCCACGTGCCCAGGTTGGCGGGTTCGTAGCAGAACAGGCTGACGACCTGCTCGCCCGCCCAGCCCGGCGCATGGGTTTGGAGCCACGTGCCGCGATCGAAGCGGGCTTGCCGCGCTTGCAGGTCGTCTTCGCGCAGCAGCCCACCGGTGGCTGGCGTGAAGCCGGGGTAGAAGAAGTGTTTGGTGCGGCCCGTCAGCGGTCCACACATCACCGGGGAAGGCAGGCCGTGCATGCGTTCCACATAGGCTTCGGCGCTCAGGTATTCCAGGTTGATCCACGGCCCTGGTTGGGGCGCCACGGCCAGCACCCACGCGTCTGGGATGTCGCAGCCAAAGGCTTCGACCAGCACGTCGCCGGGCGGCAGGCCGGTGGGGGGCTCGCCGTGCCAGTGCCGCACGTCCACGCCCTCCGAACCACGGGGGGCCATCCAGGCCAGCGCCGAGGGGTCGTCCACCCACAGCCGCACCCTGTGGCCACGCTCGGTCAGTTGGGCGGACAAGCGCCAGCACACGCCCAGATCGCCGTGGTTGTCCACGACCTGACAGAAAACATCCCATAGCAGCGAAGGCATGGTGGGCATTGTCCACAATAGCGCCCATGTCCGATGTGCTCCCCGATCCCGAACCCACCGCCGCCCACAGCGATGCCTTGCTGGCCGAGGTGGCCGCCTTGCCGGCGCTGCCAGGCGTTTACCGCTACTTCGATGCGGCCGGCGGCCTGCTCTATGTGGGCAAGGCGCGCAACCTCAAGAAGCGCGTCAGCAGCTATTTCCAGAAGAACCACGACGGCACCCGCATCGGGCACATGGTCAGCAAGATCGTGCGCATGGAAACCACGGTGGTGCGCTCCGAGGCCGAGGCGCTGCTGCTGGAAAACAACCTCATCAAGACGCTGAACCCGCGCTTCAACATCCTGTTCCGGGACGACAAGAGCTACCCCTACCTGCGCTTGAGCGGACGCTGGCCGGCGCGCGGGCCACAAGATGGCCGCGCCCACCCAGGCGACTACCCGCGCATGAGCTACTACCGGGGCGCGGTGGACAAAAAGCACCAGTACTTCGGCCCGTACCCCAGCGCGTGGGCGGTGAAGGAGTCCATCCAGCTGCTGCAAAAGGTGTTCCGCCTGCGCACCTGCGAAGACACGGTGTTCAACAATCGCACCCGGCCCTGCCTGCTGTACCAGATCAAACGTTGCACGGGGCCCTGTGTGAACCTGGTCACGCCTGCGCAGTACGAGGAAACCGTGCGCCACGCTGCGGCGTTTCTGCTGGGCGAAACCCAGTCGGTGCTGGACGAATTGCAGGCCCGCATGATGGGCCACGCCGACCGGCTGGAATTCGAGCAGGCGGCCGACATCCGCAACCAGATGACGGCGCTGTCGCGTGTGCTGCACCAGCAGGCCATGGACAACGTGTCGGACAAGGACGTGGACGTGCTGGCCGTCAAGGTGCTGGGCGGCCGCGCGTGTGTGAACCTGGCCATGGTGCGCGGTGGGCGCCACCTGGGCGACCGGCCGTACTTCCCCTCGCACGTGGAAGACGCTGCGGTGCTGGCGGTGCTCGACGCCGACGAAGGTGTGGCGCCGGTGCCCGTGGAGCAACAGGTGCTGGAGGCCTTCATCGCCCAGCACTATGTGGACAGCGCGCCGCCGCCCACGCTGGTGTTGAGCCACCCGGTGCGTGTCGAACTGGTGGCCGCCTTGAGCGAGCAGACCGGCGTCAAGATTCACACGGTGCACCAGCCGCGCGAGCAGCGCCGCGCGTGGCTGGAGATGGCGCAGACCAATGCCGACATCCAGCTGGCGCGTTTGCTGGCGGAGGAGGGCTCGCAGCAGGCCCGCACGCGTGCGCTGGCCGACGCGCTGGACCTGCCCAACGAGGCGTTGGACAGCTTGCGCATCGAGTGTTTCGACATCTCGCACACGGCGGGTGAATCGACCCAGGCCTCGTGTGTGGTGTTTGAGGGCCACAAGATGCAGGGCAGCCAGTACCGGCGCTTTCGTGTCGAGGGCATCACCCCGGGCGACGATTACGCCGCCATGCGCCAGGTGCTCACCCGCCGCTACACCAAGCTGGCCGAAGCCGCGCGCGAGGCCGGTGGTGCGGAGGCTGCGGGCAGCGTGGCCGGGCAGCGACTGCCAGACCTGGTGCTGATCGACGGCGGCAAAGGCCAGGTGGGCGTCGCGCGCGAGGTGTTCGAGGCGCTGGGCCTGGAGCTGGGTCGCATCGTCGGTGTGGAAAAGGGCGAAGGCCGCAAGGTGGGGCTGGAGGAGCTGGTGTTTGCCGATGGGCGCGAGAAGGTCTACCTGGGCAAGGACTCGGCCGCGCTGATGCTGGTGGCGCAAATCCGCGACGAGGCCCACCGCTTCGCCATCACTGGCATGCGCGCCCAGCGCGCCAAGGTGCGCACCGGCGGCAGCCAGCTGGAAGACATCCCCGGCGTGGGCCCCAAAAAACGCGCGCGGTTGTTGCAGCGCTTTGGCGGCGTGCGTGGCGTGGCGTCAGCCAGCGTGGAGGACATGGTGACGGTGGAGGGCATTTCGCGTGAGCTGGCGGAGGTCATCTACCGCGCTTTGCACTGAACGCATAATCGCCCCATGTTCTTCAACCTCCCGACCCTGCTGACCTGGGCACGCATTGCGGCCATCCCGCTGATCGTGGGGGTGTACTACATCGACTTGCCGCTGGCGCAGGCCAACCTCATTGCCACGGTGCTGTTCATCGTGTTCGCGCTCACCGACTGGGCCGACGGTTACCTGGCGCGCAAGCTCAACCAGACCTCGGCCTTCGGTGCCTTTCTCGACCCGGTGGCCGACAAGTTTCTGGTGTGTGCCTGCGTGCTGGCGCTGGTGCACATGGACCGCGCCGATGTGTTCGTGGCCCTCATCATCATTGGCCGCGAGATCGCCATTTCCTCCCTGCGCGAATGGATGGCCATCATTGGCGCCACCAAAAGCGTGGCGGTGCACATGATCGGCAAGGCCAAGACCATGGTGCAGATGATCGCCATCCCATTTCTGCTGTTCGATGGTCGCCTGCTGGGCCTCATCGACACCCGTGTCTGGGGCACCTGGTTGATCTGGATCGCAGCCGTGCTGACTGTTTGGTCCATGGTGTATTACCTGCAGAAAGCGCTGCCCGAGATCCGCGCCCGCAGCCGATGAGCGAGGCGCGCGACAACGCGTGGCTGCGCGCCATGCCGGTGGTGTTCGTGCTGATCTGGAGCACCGGCTTCATCGTGGCACGTTACGGCATGCCGCATGCACCGCCCTTCAAGTTCCTGGCCTGGCGTTACGCCTTGTCCATCCTCTGTTTTTTGCCCTGGATTGTGTTGGCGCGTGTGCGCTGGCCACAAACACGCACGCAGTGGCTGCACCTGGCTGTCACCGGTGTGCTGATGCACGCGGGCTACCTGGGGGGCGTGTGGGCGGCGGTCAAGGCGGGCATGGGCTCCGGCTTGTCGGCCCTGGTGGTGGGCTTGCAGCCGGTGCTCACCGCGTTGTGGCTGTCGGCCAACGGCGGGCAGGTCAACAAGCGGCAATGGTTGGGCCTGCTGCTGGGTTTTGCTGGCCTGGTGCTGGTGGTGTCGCGCAAGTTTGAGGGCGGTGGCCCGGGCGACCAGGCCACGTGGTTGAACCTGTCGTTTGCCGTGGGGGCGCTGCTGTGCATCACCGTGGGCACGCTGTACCAGAAGCGTTTTGTGGCGCCGTGCGACGTGCGTTCGGCCAATGCCGTGCAGCTGGGGGCTGCGTTGTTGGCCACGCTGCCGTTGGCGTTGATGGAGCCCGAGGCCATGGCCTGGAACGGGGAGCTGGCTGGCGCCATGGCCTGGTCGGTGCTGGGGCTTACCCTGGGCGGCAGTTCGCTGCTCTACATGCTGATCCAGCGAGGCGCGGCGGCCTCCGTCACCAGCCTCATGTACCTGGTGCCACCCTGCACGGCGCTGATCGCCTGGGTGTTGTTCGCCGAGCCCATCACCGCCGCCACACTGGCCGGCACCGCGCTCACCGCTTTTGGCGTGAGCTTGGTGGTGCGCGCTTCGCGCTGACGGGCCGCCAGGGCTCTTCAGCAAAACGCTGGGCCAGAAAGTCCACCAGCAGGCGGATGCGCCGGGGCACCTGGGCCCGGTAAGGCGCCAGCCAGTGCACGTCCGCGTCGGGCATGGACCACTCGGGCAGCACCCGCACCAGTTCGCCGCTGGCGAGTTGGGGTGCGATGTCCCACAGGCTGCGCAGCATGAGGCCGTGGCCGGCCAGACACCAGTCGCGCACCATCTCCCCCGAGTTGCTGGACAGCGGCCCGGCCACGGGCACGTGGTGCACGTGCGGATCGCCCGATCGCTGCAGCCGCCAGTGGTCGAAACGCTGCTGGCTGGCCACGCCGCCGTCTTTGCCGCCCCAGCCGCCGTTCTCGCGCACCACCAGGCAGGCGTGTTGCTGCAGATCGTTGGGGTGGTGCGGTGTGCCGTGCTGGGCCAGGTAGGCCGGCGCGGCCACCAGCACGCGCTGGTTGCTGGCCAGTTTGCGCGACACCCATTCCCCCGCGCGGCCACCCGGCGCGTTCCACAACCAGATGGCGCCGTCAAAGCCTTCCAGCGCGAGGTCGGGCAGGTGTTCGGTGAGCTGCAGCTGGACGTGCACGGCGGGAAAGCGGCGCTGGAAATCGGCCAACGCCGGACCCAGCCAGCGACGCCCAAAACCGAAGGTGGCGGCCAGGCGCACCGGGCCCGCGGGTTCGAGCCGGCGCTCACGCAGCTCGGCCTCTGCCAACGCAAAACCTTGCAACAACTGGGCCGCGTGTTGGCACAGGCTGTCCCCCTCAGCGGTGGGGCTCACGTGGCGCGTGGTGCGCTGGAACAGGCGCAGGCCCAGGGCTGCCTCCAGTGCGGCCAGCCTTTTGGTGACCACGGGGGCTGCCAGGTGCAGTGCACGTGCCGCCCCGGCGAGGCTGCCGTGCTGGCGAATGGCCAGCACCAGTTCAAGATCGGCTCGGTCCAATTGTTGCCTTGATGGAAAGATTGGCTTGCCCAATTGTTGCCGATGTTGCGCGTAAGCTTGGGCGCCATGTGGGAAACATTCAAAGCGCTGGTGGTGGAACGCAACGGTGTGCGTCTGCAGGTGCGCGTGGCCGGTGATGGCCCGCCCCTGTTGCTGCTGCACGGCCACCCGCAGTCCATGGCCATGTGGCACAGCGTGGCGCCCACGCTGGCCCGCCACTTCGCCGTGGTGCTGATGGATGTGCGGGGCTATGGCGATTCGTCGCGCCCCGCGCCCGACGCGCAACACCTGGCCCACAGCAAACGCGAGATGGCGCTGGATGCGCTGGTGGTGATGCAGCACCTGGGCTTCGATCGCTTTGGCGTGCTGGCCCATGACCGGGGTGCACGCGTGGCGCACCGCCTGGCGACCGACCACCCTGAGGCCGTGAGTCGCCTCATGTTGCTCGACATCGCGCCCACGCTGGCGATGTACGCCCAGACCAGCGAGGCGTTTGCGCGCGCCTACTGGCACTGGTTCTTCCTGATCCAGCCACCGCCTCTGCCCGAGGCCTTGATTGCCAGCGACCCGGTGCGCTACGTGCGCAGCGTGATGGGTGCGCGCCACGCGGGTTTGGCCGCGTTCGATGCCGCTGCGCTGGCCGACTACGAGCGCTGCGCCGGGTTGCCCGGCACCGCCACGTCGATTTGTGAGGACTACCGCGCCAGCGCCACCATCGATCTCGAACACGACCGCGCCGATGTGGCGGCGGGCCGCCTGCTGTCCATGCCGCTGCATGTGTTGTGGGGCGAACACGGCGCGGTGGGGCGTTGTTTTGATGTGCTGTCTTTGTGGCGCGAGCGCGCGCTCCAGGTGAGTGGCCACAGCCTGCCGTGTGGCCACTACCTGGCCGAAGAATCGCCCGAGGCCGTGTTGGCCGAGGCCTTGTCGTTTTTCATACCCTGAAGGAGAACCCCATGAGCACCACCCACCGCATTGCGGTCATCGCTGGCGACGGCATTGGCAAGGAAGTCATGCCGGAGGGCCTGCGCGTGATGGAGGCGGCGGCCTCTAAGTTCAACATCCCGCTGCAGTTCGACCACTTCGATTTTTCGAGCTGGGACTACTTTGAGAAACACGGCCAGATGCTGCCCGACAACTGGAAAGACCAGATCGGTGGCCACGAGGCCATCTACTTCGGCGCCGTGGGCTGGCCCGAAAAGATCGCGGACCACGTCTCGCTGTGGGGCTCGCTGCTGCTGTTCCGCCGCGAGTTCGACCAGTACATCAACCTGCGCCCGGCGCGCCTCATGCCCGGTGTGACCGCGCCCGTGGTGCGGCGCGACGGCAGCCCGCGTTTGCCCGGCGAGATCGACATGATGATCGTGCGCGAGAACACCGAGGGCGAGTACTCCAGCATCGGCGGGCGCATGTACCAGGGCACACCGCGTGAGATCGTGATGCAGGAAACGGTGATGTCGCGTTTTGGTGTGGACCGCGTGCTCAAGTTCGCTTTCGAGCTGGCGCAGTCGCGTCCCAAAAAGCACCTCACCAGCGCCACCAAAAGCAACGGCATCGCCATCACCATGCCCTATTGGGACGAGCGTGTGGCCGAGATGGCCAAGGCCTATCCGGGCGTGAACGTGGACAAGTTCCACATCGACATCCTGACCGCGCACTTCGTGCAGCGCCCCGACTTCTTTGACGTGGTGGTGGCCAGCAACCTGTTCGGTGACATCCTCTCGGACCTGGGTCCCGCCTGCACCGGCACCATCGGCATCGCGCCCAGCGCCAACCTCAACCCCGACCGCACCATGCCTTCGCTGTTCGAGCCGGTGCACGGCTCGGCGCCGGACATTGCCGGCAAAGGCATCGCGAACCCCATCGGGCAAATCTGGTGTGGCGCCATGATGTTGGACTTCCTCGGGTACCGCGCCGCACACGACGCCGTGCTGGCGGCCATCGAGGCGGTGTTGTTGCCCGGCAGTGGCGCACCGCGCACCGCCGATCTGGGCGGCACCGCTGGCACCCGCGATGTGGGCCTTGCCATCGAGCAGGTGTTGCGCGCATCAGCCTGACGATTTCCTTACAACTCGATGGGCGTGCGAGCGCAAGCTTTGCGTCTAGAATGCCCGCTCGCTTGGCGCTCAGCGCACCCACAGGTCAGTGGCGTATTGACAGGCTCGGCGGCCCATAGGTGTAATTGTCAAACGCCTCGCCGTGCCTCGGTGCTGTGGGCGCAAGCCGGTTTTCTTTGCTTACGGCCGCAGTCTTCCCCTGCGGCCGTGGTTCATTCAACCAAATCCAATTTTGAGGGGCTTCTTGTGAACAAATCTGAACTGGTCGAACACATCGCCAACCAGGCCGACATCTCCAAGGCCGCAGCCACCCGTGCACTGGACGCCATCACCGGCGCCGTGCGCACCACGCTGAAAAAAGGTGGCACCGTGTCGCTGGTGGGCTTTGGCTCGTTTTCCGTCACCAAGCGCCCGGCCCGCACCGGCCGCAACCCGCGCACCGGCGCTGCGATTAAAATCAAGTCCGCCAAGGTGCCAAAGTTCCGTCCAGGCAAGGCGTTGAAAGACGCCCTGAACTGAGCTGGCACACCCTGTTGACAGGGGGTCCTTAGCTCAGTTGGTAGAGCGGCTCCTTTACACGGAGTAGGTCGGCGGTTCGAGACCGTCAGGACCCACCACCCACCCAAGGCGAACCCCGGTTCGCCTTTTTGCTGTTGCCCCCAGGGCTTCATGCCTTCACCGCAGGTTCACGCATGTTCGATTCGATCCGCAACCACAAAAAGTACCTGATGGGCTTTTTGATGATCCTCATCATTCCATCGTTTGTGCTGTTCGGCATCGAGGGATACAGCCGCTTCAACGAGGGTGGTCAGCGTGTGGCGCAAGTGGCAGGACAGGACATCACGCAGCAGGAGTGGGATGCCTGGCATCAGCGCTACGCCGAGAACGTGTTGGCGTCGTCGCCCACCTTGGACCGCAGATTGCTTGACACAGAAGCGGCGCGCTACAACAGCCTGCGCCGCCTGGTGGACGAGCGACTGTTGGCGCTGGCGTCGCAAAAAGACCGCCTGCTCACCAGCGATGCCCGCTTGGCACAGCAGCTGCAACAGGACCCCGTGGTGGCGTCGCTGCGCAAACCCGACGGCACGCTGGACATGAGCCAGTACCGGCAACTTCTCAGCACCCAGGGCATGACGCCTGAGATGTTCGAATCCGGTTTGCGCGCCGAACTGTCGCGCCGCCAAGTGCTGCAGGGCTTGCGCGCTTCGGGTTTTGTGTCCCCGGCCGTCTCCAAGGCCATGGGCGATGCCTACTTCGAACGCCGCGAGATCCAGTGGCGTCGCCTGTCGCCCCGTGATTTCGAGTCGCGTGTGCAGGTGACTGACGCCGATGTGGCCGAGTTCTACAACGCCAACAAGACCATGTTCCAGTCCACCGAGCAGGCCGACGTGGAGTACGTGGTGCTGGACTTGGACGCCGTTGCCAACGGCATCACCCTTGCCGAGGCCGACCTCAAAGCCTATTACGAACAAAACCTGGCCCGCCTGTCCGGGGGCGAACAGCGCCGTGCCAGCCACATCCTGCTGACGGTGGCGTCAGGCGCGTCGGCCGACGACAAGGCCAAAATCAAGGCCAAAGCACAGGCCTTGCGTGAGCAACTGCGTGCCACACCGGCCAAGTTTGCCGAACTGGCCCGTACCGAATCGCAAGACCCGGGTTCCGCCCGCAACGGCGGCGACCTCGACTACTTCGCCCGTGGTGCCATGGTCAAGTCCTTCGAAGACGCGGCTTTTGCGCTCGAAAAGGGGCAAATCTCTGACGTGGTCGAAAGCGAGTTCGGCTTCCACATCATCCAGGTCACTGACATCAAGAGCCCGCCCAAGCGCAGCTTCGAATCCATGCGTGCCGAACTCGAGCCCGAGTTGAAGAAGCAGCAGGCACAACGCAAGTTTGCCGAGGTGGCCGAGCAGTTCAGCAACCTGGTGTACGAACAGGCCGACAGCCTGACGCCCGCCGCCGACAAGCTCAAACTCAAGGTGGTCACCGTCAAGGGCCTCACGCGCGAGGGGCGGCCCGGTGTGTTGTCCAACCCCAAGTTGCTCGAAGCCCTGTTCGCGACCGACTCGGTGCAGAAGAAGCGCAACACCGAGGCCGTGGAACTGGGGGCCAACCAGTTGGCCGCCGCGCGCGTGATGCAGTACGCGCCAGCCGCCACCCAACCGCTGGAGGCCGTGGCAACGCAGGTGCGTGCCCGTTTGGTGGCTGAACGTGCCGCCGCCCTGGCCAAAGCCGACGGCGAAGCCAAGCTGGCTGCCTGGCGCGCCCAGCCGGGTGATGCCCAGCTGCCCGCAGCGATCACCGTTTCGCGCGACAGCAGTGAAGGCCTGCCCCTCAAGGTGCTGACGGCCGTGTTGTCGGCCGACCTCGCTTCTGGCCCGGCGTGGCTGGGGCTGGATGAGGGGCCGGCCGGCTACGTGATCGCCAAGGTCGTCAAGTCGGTGCCGCGCACGGCGCCTGCTGCCGAGGTGGCGCGCCAGGAAGCCAATGAGCTGGCAGAACTCTGGGTAGGTGCCGAGGCCGCCGCCTACATGGCCCACCTCAAAGCCAAGTACAAGGCCGAAATCAGCGTGCCCGAACCCAAGGTCAACGCGTCAGGATCGTGATCTCTGCGAGGACCGTGAAAAAACGAGCAAATCACACGCTATAATTGCAGGCTCTGCGGTGGCTGTAGCTCAGTTGGTAGAGTCCAGGATTGTGATTCCTGTTGTCGTGGGTTCGAGTCCCATCAGCCACCCCAAAGTCTTCTAAATCGCAGTTAAGGCGTTGATTTCCCAAGGAAATCAACGCCTTATTTGTTTGTATAAACATCAGTTGTTACACCGGTTGTCACAAAACCTGCTGTATCAACTCATGCGTCAAGTCGAAAAACATCTCTACGTCCGAGGCAAGCACACCACGTTCTACGGCTGATGGTGCTGGGGGATCGGTTGAGGACGGTCGCAATGTCGCGCAGGCTGTAGTTCTGCTGTAGCAGGCTGGCCATGGTCACCCGGTCTTCGGGATGGAGTTGCTGGTATTGCCGAGGTGTCGTTTGCATCTCCTGACCTTACGAGGTTTACAGGTGTTGCACTTCGGTTTTGAATTCGCCCTCCCTGGCGTCTAACCCGCTTTTAGCGCCCCGCATTGAGTTGGTAACGGAACCGGTCTCCCCGAGCGTAAAAATCGTTGTGCATGATGGGTGTATCTCGCCCATCGTAGGAAGTGATGTGAATCCGAAGCAAGGCCGCGTCGATCCGAGTCTTGAGCATCGCCGCCAACTCGGGCGTGGCGTTGATCGCTTCAAAATCGATGTGGGAGCGTGCCACCGGATAGCCCAGACGGCGGTTCAGGACGGTCAGCAGATCGTTCTCACCCAGGTCTTCCTTGACCATGGATTCGATCAGCCCGATGCTGCCGTAACAGTGTTGGAAGGCATGGACTTCGCCATCGACCACGCGTGTGATGGTGACCATGCCCAGTGGTGCCGACACCGGCAGGCGCAATGCCGCCGCCAGGGTGGGGTCGGCGGCAATGCGTTTGATGCCGGAAACCACACCGGTGGCCACATGGCCGCGGCGCCGCATGGTTTCGTAAAAGCCCGACAGCGGCCCCAGCTCCGAGCTGCCGCGCTTGGCCGCGCTCACAAAGCTGCCCTTGCCGTTGACCTTTTCAATCAGTGCCTGCTTCTGCAGGTCGGACAAGGCCTGGCGCACGGTTACGCGACTCACGCCGAACTGCTGCTCCAGCTCCGCCTCGGAGGGCAGCTTGGCGCCGGGCGCCAGCGCACCGCTGGCAATGCTGGCTTTGAGGCTGTCACGCACTTGCGCAAACAAGGGTGACGGGGAATCGGCGTCGGCGCGGGTCATGTGCTGAGTTTACAAAGGTGCCATCTCGGGCACTGGCAACTGCGCGGTGGGCCCGTCTGCGAGAAAAGGCATGCAGCCCGTCTCGGTCAGCAGCCCACGCACGCTGTCTTGCTCTGCCAGGGTCAGGCCCTGCCACTCGCGCTGTAGCCACACCAGGCATTTGTGTTTGTAGCGCTGACCGTGCACCAGCCAGCAGTGCCCTTCAATCAGCCGCTCCATTTGCTGCACACCTTGCTCAACCGCATCATGGCTGGTCTGCAGTAGCGGCAGGTGGTACTGCCCCACCAGCGCCAGAAGGGGCCGCACATGGGGTTCCCAGATGCTGCGGGGCGCCCAGTCGCCCTCGACGCCGCAGGCGTCGTCCAGCGATTGTGTCCATTGGTAGGTACGTGGCGCACGCTCGCGAAAGATCGCGCTGGCCGAGGGGTCGATGGCGCACTGCGACAGTTGTCCGTAGAGCCCGAAGTCGGCCAGCGCCGGGCGGTCACCAAACACGTACGGCATGTGTTGCACTAGGGCCTCCATCGCGTCCAGCAGGGCCTCGTAGAAGGCCATCAAACCAGCGTGGTTGTCGCCCGCCGCCACCTGGGCGCGCTGTTTCGTCTGCCTGCGTGTGAAGCGTTCGATGATGGCGCTGAAATCGGCAGGTTCGGCGGGGCCCAGCCAGCCATACATCTGGCGCGTGGCACAAAAGCGCTGGTTGGCTTCATCGCCCCAGCGCAGATCGAACATGGCGCTGACCAGCAGCTCGTCGCCCATGTCTTCGATGAGGTGCGACAACAACGCGACCGCGCGGTCCTCGGGCACCACCGAACGCACGCCTGGGTGACGCCGTTCCAGATCGTAGATCAAAGGGGTGGTGTCGGCCCTGTAGGCGCCATCGGGGTACTGCAGTACAGGGATGATGCCTTTGCTTGCCTCGGCCAGCTCGCCACCGGCACCGATGTAGCCACGCGGCACGATCCACAGGTGCGGCAGACGGCGGTAGCGCAGCAAGGCGCGCATCTTGAGCGAATAAGGGGAACCGGGCCCGCCCAACAAGCGGTAGCGGTCATTGGGGGCTGCGGTGACCATCGGCGCGGCGGCAGCGCTGGCCTCGGCAGTTGCTTGCATGGCGGACTCCTTTGTGTGCGGATCGAAACAGGTCAGGTGAAATACCTATATTGACCAATGCTAACAGGTAGATATACACTGATGCAACCCCGCTACCAACTGCCTCCATGTCCATCCGTCCCACCATCTCTCTAGACGCCCTGATGCGCCCCCGCTCCGTGGCCATCATCGGTGCCTCCACCCAAGCCCAGAAAGTGGGCGGCATGCCGGTGCGCCTGCTGCGCGAGTACGGATTCGAGGGGCGCATCCTGCCGGTGCACCCCGAAGCCAACGAGATCCAAGGCTTGCCGGCCGTGCCCAGCTTGCGCCATGCCGACGCGCCGGTGGACATGGCCATCGTCTGTGTGCCCCGCGCTTCCGTGCAGCAAGCGATTGCCGATTGCGTGGACACCGGTGTTAAAGCGGCGGTGGTGTTCACCGGCGGCTTTGCCGAAGCCGGTGACAGCGGCCTGGCCGATCAGCAGGCCATGGTGGCACTGGCAAACGGTGCCGGCATGACGCTGCTGGGCCCCAACTGCCTGGGCGCCATCAACCTCAAGCAGCGCATGTTTGCGACCTTCACCCCCGCTGCACTGGCGGGTGCGCCGCCGGCCGGGTCCATCGGCATGGTCAGCCAAAGTGGCGCGTTTGGTGCCTACGCCTACACACTGGCGCGGCAACAAGGCCTGGGCCTGTCGCACTGGATCACCACCGGCAACGAAGCCGGCGTTCAAGTTGCAGACGCCATCGACTGGATGGTGCGCGACCCGGACACCCGGGTCATACTGGCCTATCTGGAGGGCTGCAAAGATGGCCCCGCTCTGGTCGGGGCCCTGCGCGCTGCTCTGGAGGCCGGCAAGCCGGTGGTGGTGACCAAGGTCGGGCGCACCGCAGCGGGCGCACGGGCGGCCCTGTCGCACACGGCCAGCATGGCGGGTGAAGACACGGTGTTTGACGCCGTGTTCGAGGAATGTGGCGCCATCCGCGCTCACACCATCGAAGAATTTTTCCGCTACGGCCAACTGTTTGCCCAGGCGCCCATTCCCCGCAACAACGCGGTGGCCATCGTCACTGGCTCGGGCGGCGTGGGCACGCTGATGGCCGACCGCGCCGAAGACCTGGGCCTCGAACTGCCACCGTTCACCGAAGCCGAATCGGCACAGGTGACGACCGAGGCCTCGCTGGCCACCACCATCAACCCGATCGATGTGACCGGTCAGGTCATGAGCAACCTCAAGGTGTTTGAAGTGGCTTGCGACATCGCGGCCACCAACGGGCGCTACGGCGGGCTGGCCTTGTTCACCGCCGCCGGTGCCCTGGCGCCCCACTTCTGGGCCATGCTGGAGCAATGCGCCCGTCGCGCCGGGCAACAGGCGGGCGTGACCACCACCGTGGCCGGCATCATGAGCGCCGCACAGCGCAAAATCCTGGCCGAGATGGGCTGCCTGGTCTATGAAGAGCCCACTCACGCGATAGAAGCCCTGGCCATGTTGCGCTGCTATGCCACCGCCCGCGAGCAACGGCCAGCCTGGCCACAAGCAGACCTCAAGGCAAAGACGCAGCCAACACTGCAAGGCCAACCATCTGGCTCGCTGAGCGAGGCGGCCGCCATGCAGTTGCTGCAAGACCTTGGTATTCCAACCGTGCCGCAGGGCGTGGCCCACAGCGCGGAGGCCGCGGTGGCAATCGCCGAGCAATTGGGCGGGCCGGTTGCTGTCAAGGTGCTGTCTGCCGACATCGCCCACAAGAGCGATGTGGGGGGTGTGCGGCTCAATGTGCAGGGAGCCGACGCCGTCCGTGCCGCCTTCAACGACATCACCGCGAGCGTGGCTGTACGGGCACCCCAGGCGCGCGTTCAGGGCGTGGTGGTGGCCCGCATGGTCAAACCGGTGCTGGAGTGTGTGGTGGCCAGCCGGGTGGACCCGGTATTCGGGCCTGTATTGACCTTTGGCCTGGGCGGCACCGACGTGGAATGGCACCAGCGCATCGTGCTGGCCACCGCACCGGTGCCCCCCGAGCGCGTGCGCGCCTTGCTGGAGCGGCTGGACCTGACACGCCGTCTGGACGGCTGGCGCGGCGGCCCCCGGGTGACACCTGAAGCCCTGGTGGCTTGCATCTGCGCCATCGGCCAACTGGCCGCAAGCGCAGGCCCCGCGCTGCAAAGTCTGGAAATCAACCCCCTGATGGTCAACGAAGACGGTGTCTTTGCGGCCGATGCCTTGATACAACTTGAAGGAGACCCTGCATGAAACCCACCGCCCCCACCGCCCCCATCTGGCAGCGCCGCCAATTCGTCTGCGCCACCCTGGCGTCCGCAGTCGCACCGCAGGCCTTTGCGCAGAGCGATTGGCCGAATCGGCCAGTCAAACTCATTGTTCCCTCGGCGGCGGCCGGGCCCACCGACGCCTTCGCCCGCCTGTACGCTGATCAACTGAGTAAGACCTTCAATCAGCCCTTTGTGGTCGATAACCGCGCCGGCGCCAACGGCATGATCGGCAACGACCAGGCGGCCAAGGCCACACCTGACGGCTACACCATCCTGTTCAGCTATGCAGCGGCGATTGCGGTCAACCCATCGTTGCAAGCCAAAATGCCCTACGACACCTTCAAGGACCTGCAACCGGTCACGCAGGTGGGCGGATCGGGCACGCTGCTGGCCGTGGCACCCGACTTCCCGGCGAAGAATTTCAGTGACTTTGTCGCACATATCAAGGCGAACCCGGACAAGTACAACTACGGTTCCTGGGGCGTCGGCTCGGGCGGGCATTTGTCGATGGAGTTCATCAAACACGCCGCTGGTTTGAAGATGAACCATGTGCCCTACAAATCCATCCCACAGATCATTACCGACCTGCTGGGCGGTGTGCTGCAGGTGGGCTTTGTCGACCCCTTCACCTCGCTGCCCCACATCCGCGCCGGCAAGCTGCGCCCCATCGTGATTTCAGGCACCAAACGCGGCCCGCAATTGCCCGATGTGCCGACCTTGACGGACGTAGGTCACCGGTTCGAGGCCGACGCCTGGTTTGGGGTGTTTGTACCGGCCCAAACGCCCACCGCCATCGTCCAGCGCCTGAACCAGGAAATCAACCGCATCTCCCAACTGCCCGAGGCGCGGGCCCGTTTCACCGCGCTGAACATGCCGGATTCGCCGATCAAAACTGTCGAGCAGTTCACACAGACCATTCGCGGCGACGTTGATACCTGGTCACAAATCATCCGAGTCAATAACATCAAAGCCGAATGACGGCCAGCCTCCACCCTGAACTGCCGTACTGGCAAGCCCTGGCCACCCACGCGATGGTGTGGGCGTGGCCGCTGTACGAGATGCAGCGCATGCGCAGTGGCACATCACCACGGCGCACGCAGACCGATGGCTTTGCAGGCGACAGCCCACAGAGCAACTGGCGCTGGTGCAACGTCTTCAGCCACACACGCGAACGCCTCAAACCCGGCGGCAGCCGTGTGGTGATGCCCAACAACGACACCCTCTACAGCAACGCCTGGCTGGACTTGAGCGAAGGCCCGCTGGTGCTGGAAACACCGCCAAGCCTGGGGCGTTACCACGTGCTGGGTCTGCTGGATTACTACACCAACCCCTTCGCCCACATCGGCACACGCACCAGCGGCGATGGCCCGGTGCAGGTGCTAGTCACACCCCCTGGCTGGCGCGGCGAAGTGCCGGCGCCGTTTCGCGCCGCAGGCCGCCACATCCTGGCACCCACGCCCTGGGTGTGGCTGATCGGCCGGGTCATGGTGGAGAGTGATGCCGATCTGCCCGGCGCAGGGGCCTTGCAAGACGGACTGGGTCTGCGCAGCCTGACCGACTGGCAGGCCGGACGCTCTGGACGGGCCCGCCGTTTCGACGCTCGCCATGATTTCAAGCGCCCATTTGACTGGCAACATTTTCGCGCCCTCGTCAACGAGGCACTCGCCATGTGCCCACCACCAGCCCACGAAGCACCGCTGTTGCAGGCGTGGAAAGGGTTGGGACTGGGCGCCGGGCAACCCGACGATGTGTCCCAACTGCGTGCGGTGGTGAGGCAGGCGTGGGACATGGCGTCTGCCCATGTGCTGTCGCTGATGGAGATGCCCGCCGACCGACTCGGCCGGGACGAACCCCTGCGAGGCTGGATGCCCAGCCTGATGCCCCGGGCACCCGCTTTTGGTGGCGATGTGCTGCGCCGAGCGCACATCGCCCACCAGGCGATTGGCGCGCTCGAACCTGCCGAAGCCATTTACCCCCGCTGCGACACCGACAGCACCGGCCAGCCGCTTCATGGCGGCTACCGCTACCGCCTGAGCTTCCCGGCGGGGGAACTGCCACCGGTGGATGCGTTCTGGTCCATCACGCTCTACGATGCAGCCGACAAGATGCTTGTGGACAACCCGATCGACCGCTACGCCATCGGCGACCGCACACCCGGCCTGCGCCGGGACGCCGACGGCGGCCTCACCCTCTGGATTCAGCACGCCCCGCCCAGCGCCGAGCACGAGCGTTGCAACTGGCTGCCAGCGCCCGACGGTGGCTTCGTGCTCTGCCTGCGCGCTTACCTGCCACGCCCCGAACTACTGGAGGGCAGTTATGTGGTGCCGGCGCCCGAAAGGCAATAAGGGCTCAACCAGACGACAGACGGCGGACGGCCAGCTGTTCAGCCGCCTGCAGCGCTACCGGGCGTGTTTGGCTGCCGTGGCGCGGTTGTGCGTGGCGTACACAAACGGCAGCGCGAGCAGCGACCATTGCAACATGCAGGCTGTGCGGTAGACGTGGTCGGTCTCCACAAACATCGGGGCCGGATCGGCACCAGAGCGCACACCGTTCACGTCATGGCTCCGGTCGCACCGGGTGTTTGGCTCATTGAGGCGTGCGCCCGCACCGGGGCAGAATCAGGCCGTGCTTTTTGCCTGGGCCAGCGAGCCGGCGCCAAACACGAGGCCCATCACGGTTCCTGCCACCACGTCGAGTGCCACGTGTTGAAGGGTTGCCATGGTTGACCAAATGATGGCGGTGCACAGAACCAGCGACATCCATTGAAGGGCGGCCGGCGTCCTCAACTCTTTGAATATGCGCTGGAGCCAGCACAAGCTGAACACCGCGGATGCGACATGCAAGGAGGGACATGCGTTGCCGGCGCCGTCCACGCCTTTGATCAGGGCCAGGCCCGGATAGAGGCTCCAGTCGATGTTGACGGTGGGTGTGCGGGTGGGAAACCACCAGAAAATAGCCAATGACAACAGGCACATGCTGCCCATGCCCAATCCAAACCAGACCAAAGCGCGCTTGTTGCCCATCACCGCTGGTGCCAAGAAGACATACAGCCACAGTGAGAGGTAGACCGGAAATGCCGACGGGACAAATCCTATCCATTGGTCCAGCCAGATTTCTGGCATCACTGTTGCCGGGCGGTCGAGGTTGGCAAGTATCCAGAAGTAGGCCCAAAAAAACAGCAGCGTGATGGTGGTGCTGCCGAACGATTTAAGGGGCCAATCGATGGCAAAACGCCTGCCCATTCGAGCCAGCCAACCCGAGGTGTCGGGCGTGTTCGTTTCTGAGTTCGCGGCCCATGGGGAAAACGGCAGTTCGCGTGCGCGTGGTATCTCGCGCTGTGGGTCGGTCATGATGGCAAAAAGTGCGGCAACGGGCGATGTAACCCCACATTGTGACGGTTGTACAATCAATTTTGAGGAGAGGTCAGCCCGTTTGCGGTGCGCGCCAGGCTCGCGCTTTGAGCAATTCATCTGCTGGCAGGGCTTTGTAGGCGGGGGCGGCGTCGGCGCAATGCCCATCAAAAAAAATTCATCTCATGCAACCGACCGAACTGATTCGCCAATTTTTATTCGAGCGCCTGGGCGCGACACCTGATCAAGTTGTGAACGAGGCCTTGCTGGCCGATCTGGGTGTGGATTCACTTTTGCTCGCCGAGCTGATGTTTGAGGCAGAGGACCAGCTGGGTCTTTCGATCAAATCTGATGTGGCCGTTCCGAAGTCGGTGGGCGATATTGTCGAATTGATTGAGCGCCTGCTGGCGGTCAAAACCGCTGACGCTGCGCAGTGATGGATCGACGCCGTGTGGCCATCACCGGTCTGGGGGTGGTGAGTCCGTATGGGGGCGGCGTGGACGCGTTCTTCGAGCATTTGCTTGAAGGTCGTTCGGCGGTCCGTCTCGTGTTGACCGAAGACAAAACGCGACCTTTGGCCATGCCTTTTGTGGCCTGCCAAGGTTTTGATGCGGTGGCTGCGCTGGGCAAACCCCTGGCCATGATGATGGAGCGTTTTGCCCATCTTGGCGTGTCGGCCGCATTCGATGCCTGGCACGACGCCGGTCTGGAGCGGGTGCCTACCGACCCCGATGTCCGCAATGACTGGGCCTGTATTTGGGGCACCGCGTTGGGGGGCGTTCTGGCCTTTGAAAAAGGTTACCGCGACATGTGGCAAAACGGGCGTGATCGCCTCTCGCCCTTGTCGGTGGTGCTGGGCATGAACAACGCTGTCAACGCCCACCTGTCCATCCAGCTGGGGCTGGGTGGCATCAGCATGAGCCACACCGTTGCGTGTGCCTCGTCGACAGTGGCCATTGGGGAGGCGTTTCGCCGCGTGCGCTCGGGCGAGGCCACGGTGGCCATCACGGGTGGGTCGGACGCGACGCAGGCTTATGGTGTCGGCAAAGCCTGGGAGGCCATGCGGCTGATCGCGCCGGGCGACGTCGAGACCGCACCCATGGCTTGCCGGCCGTTTGCTGCCGACCGCGCCGGGTTGGTGCTGGGCGAGGGCGCTGCCGCGATGGTGCTGGAGGACTGGGACCATGCCGTGGCCCGCGGCGCCCGCATCCATGCCGAAGTGGTGGGCTATGGTGCGAGCTGTGACCGCAGCCACCTGGTTCGCCCCCAGGCCGAAGGCCAGGCGCGTGCTTTGCGTGCCGCGCTGTCAGACGGTGGTTTGAACGGCAGCGATGTGGGATACGTCAACGCACACGGCACCGCCACGGTGGAGGGCGATCCGGTTGAAGTTCAGGCACTCAAAACCGTGCTGGGCGCACACGCGCCTTCGGTGGCCGTGAGCGCCACCAAATCCATGCACGGCCACCTCATGGGCGCTGCCGGGGCCATGGAGGCCTTGGCCACTGTCTTGGCGTTGCGCCAACAGGCGATTCCGCCCACCGCCCATTTGTGTGGTCGCCTGGACCCCGCTTGCGAGGGTGTGGATCACGTGTTTGAAGGTCGGCGCCGGGTGCCGTTCGCGGTGGCCTTGTCCAACTCTTTTGCCTTTGGTGGCAGCAACGCCGTGTTGGCGTTTCGTGCGACTTCCTAAATCCAACTCTCTGCGAGCCGAGCCATGTCTCTAGTGTCCACCCAGTCCATCGATGATCTCTTGATCGAGGTCGCTGCGTTGATCATCGAAGCCCTCAATCTGGAGGTGTCGCCACAAGACATCAACCCAGACGATCCGCTGTATGGCGATGGTTTGGGTTTGGACTCCATCGACATGCTGGAAATTTCGCTGGTCATCTCCAAGCACTACGGTTTTCAGTTGCGCTCAGACAATGAGCACAACGATCAAATTTACGCATCGCTGCGGACGCTCACCGCCCACATTGCCAGCCAGCGAACCAAATGAGACCGGTGATGTTGGGGCGCCGCTGGACCGTCAGCGGTCAACAGGTGTGGGCATGACGACCTGCCCGTTGATCAGTGGCCGCGCCATGGACGATGTCATCGCGTGGCGTCCCGGCGGGCCCGTGCGGGTGCGCGCGTTCTTGAGCCACGCTCAGGCCGTCGCCGCCCTGTTGCCCCAGGGTTCAGGGGTGCTCAACCTGTGCGAAGACCGTTACCACTTTGCCGTGTTGTTTGTGGCCTGCCTGTTGACCGGCAAGACCAGCTTGCAGCCGGCGTCGCACGCGGTCGAAACGCTTCAACGCTTGGCGCACGACCACCCCGGCACGTTTGCGGTGGTTGACAGTGCGTTGGATGTGGCCGGTGTGACCTGCATCGATTTCCCCGACCTGAACACCTTGCCCTTGAGCGACGTGACCGTGATGCCCGAGATCGAGGCGGATCGGGTGGTCGCGATTCTGTTCACATCCGGTTCCACGGGCGTGCCCCAACCCCACGCCAAAACCTGGGGGCGGCTGGTGCAAAACGGCCAGGCCGAAGCCGCTGGCTTGCTTCTGGGCGACCACCCACCTGTGCTGGTGGCCACCGTGCCCGCACAGCACAGCTACGGTTTCGAGTCCAGCTTTTTGCTCGCCCTCCATGGCGGCTGCAGTTTCTGGAGTGGCAAGCCCTTTTACCCCCAAGACGTGGCGGACGCGTTGCACGCCGTACCGCGCCCGCGCATGTTGGTCACCACGCCCTACCACCTCTCCGCATTGCTTGCGTCCGATCTGGACTGGCCGGCGTTGGACATCTGCCTGTCCGCCACCGCGCCGCTGGGTGCCGACCTCGCTGTTCGCGTCGAGCAACGGGGTGGGGCGCCGGTGCACGAAATTTACGGGTCCACCGAATCGGGGCAGTTGGCATGCCGGCGCACAAGCGACGGCCCGCAGTGGCAATTGTTGCCAGGTGTGGTACTGGAACAGGACAACGACACCACCTACGCCCGCGATGGCCACGTGGAAGGCCGCGTGCCCCTGTCGGACATCATCGAACTCCAGCATGCAGGCGCGTTTTTGTTGCATGGCCGGCACGCCGACCTCGTCAACATCGCGGGCAAACGCAGTTCATTGGCGTACTTGAACCACCAACTGTGCGCCATCGACGGTGTGTTGGATGGGGCTTTTTTTCTGCCCGATGACAGCCATGACGAGGTGGGTGCCATCTCCCGTCTGACCGCTTTTGTGGTGGCACCTGGCATGTCGGCCGAGACCTTGCAGCGGGCCTTGCGCGAACGCATCGACAGCCTGTTCCTGCCACGTCCGCTGGTGTTTGTGGATGCGCTGGCGCGCAACAGCACCGGCAAACTGTTGCGAACCACGCTGCAGGCCCTGTACCGGGAGCGGGTGGCCCATGGCCATGCTTGAGCAGGTCTGGCGCGTGCCACTCGACCACCCCGCCTTGGCCGGGCACTTCCCGGGGCACCCAATTGTGCCCGGTGTGGTGGTGCTCGACCAGGTGCTGTGCCTGGCGCAATCCCATGTCGGTGGCGCCGTCAGCACATGGCAGGTGGGCCAAGTCAAGTTCGTCAGCCCGAGCGGTCCCGGCGACGAGCTCTCGTTTGTGCTAGAGGCTGGCGCGCGTGGTGGGCTTTCGTTTGTGGTTCGTTGTGCCGAACGCGACGTTGCGGTGGGCAGCCTGACACCTGGATCGCCGTGACCACCCACAACCCCCAGACCCAAGGGCCACAACCCGAGTGGTTGCGGCGCCAGGAGCGCAGCAACCTCGCCATCTTGCGTCTGATGGTGTGGATATCGCTGTCCTTCGGACGCCGAATGGGGCGTGTGGTGCTGCACGGCATCGCGGTCTATTTTGTGTTGTTTGCGCCGGCCGCGCGCCGTGCGAGCCGCGCGTATCTGCACAAGGTCCTGGGGCGCTGGGCGACGTGGCGCGACGGCTACCGCCATGTGTTCAGTTTTGCCAGCACCATCCACGACCGCATCTACCTGCTGAACGACCGTTTTGACCTCTTTGATGTGGAGGTGGTGGGTGACAAGGCGGTGTTGGAGCAGCTTCAGCGCCAGCCCGGTGCCTTGCTCATGGGGGCACACCTGGGCAGTTTTGAGGTGCTGCGTGCCATGGGGCGGGGCAAAAAAGGCTTGCGTGTGGCCATGCTGATGTACGAACAGAACGCGCGCAAGCTCAACGCCACGCTCGCGGCCATCAACCCCAAGGCCATGCAAGACATCATTTCGCTCGGGCATCTGGAGTCGATGCTGGAGGTGCGCGACAAGCTGGACCAAGGTTTCCTGGTGGGCATGCTGGCCGACCGCTCGTTGAACGATGACCCCGCGTTGTCGGTGGAATTCCTGGGCGAGCCGGCCGCGTTTCCACTCGGGCCGTGGCGCATGGCCGCACTGCTCAAGCGCCCGGTGTTCCTGATGGCCGGCCTCTACCTGGGTGGCAACCGCTACCAACTGCACTTTGAGCCCTTGGCCGATTTCTCGCACGTCAAACGCGGTGACCGCGACGCGGCGATTCACAACGCGGTGCAGGCCTACGCGGACAGCCTGGCGCGGTTGTGCCAACTGGCGCCCTACAACTGGTTCAACTTTTTCGATTTTTGGCAAAAAAAATGATGAAACGTTTTGGTCTGGTGGCCTTGTTGTGGCTGGGGTTCGCCGGTGCGGCCCAGGCCGCCTACGACATCGAACAGTTGATGAGCGACCTGGCCAGCCACAAGGGCGGGCGGGCGCGTTTTGTCGAGAAGCGCCACATGGCGGTGCTGGACAAGCCGGTGTTGTCCAGTGGTGAGATGGTGTACAGCCCGCCCGACCGCTTGGAAAAGCGCACGCTGTTGCCCAAACCCGAGACCATGGTGCTCGACAAGGACACCCTCAGCATGGAGCGAGACAAGCGCAAGCTCTCCATCAACCTGCAAAGCCGCCCGGAGGCTTTGGCTTTTGTGGACAGCATCCGCAGCACCTTGTCGGGCAACCGCCACGTGCTGGAACAGAACTACCGGCTGAGCCTGCAAGGCGAGTCTGGTCAATGGGTGTTGACCTTGGTCCCGATCGAGCCGGCCATCGCGGCGCTGCTCCAGCGCATCACGGTCAGTGGCGCCCAACGCCAGGTGCGCCACATCGAATACCTGCAGGTGGACGGCGACCGGTCGGAGATCAGCATCGACCCCATCGAGACCCCATGAGCCCGGCCCGTTCGCCCCAAGGGTTTTTCACCGCAGTGCACCCAATGGGGATGGTCCAGTGAGGTCGATAGCGGTCAGGGTGTTTTTGATTTGGCTGGCGCTGATGCTGGCTGGGGTGGCTGTGGTGTGGAACAGCCGCTTTTCGGCGGACATGTCGTTTTTTCTGCCGTCTGAGCCCTCGGTGGAGCAACAGGCATTGGTGGAGCAGATGCGTGACGGTGCGGTGTCGCGCCTGTTGATGCTGTCGATTGAAGGCGGTGACGCGCCACAACGTGCCGCCGTCTCGCGCGGGTTGCGCACCCAACTGGCCAGCAGTGGCGCTTTTGTCTCGGTGCAGAACGGTGAGGCTGGCGGGCTCGAGGGCGAGCGCGACGTGCTGCTGCGCTACCGCTACCAGCTCAGCCCGGCGGTCTCACCCGAGCGTTTCACCGAAGAGGGCCTGCGCACCGCCGTTGCCGACACCATTGACCTGCTCTCTTCGCCGGCAGGCGTGTTGCTCAAGCCCTACCTCGCGAACGACCCCACGGGTGAGGTGCTCGCCGTGCTGGGTCAACTTGACTCGGCCGCGCAGCCGCAGATGCGGGCGGGCGTTTGGGCTTCGCGCAACGGCGAGCGTGCCATGCTGCTGCTGCAGACGCGCGCCCCCGGCTCCGACACCGATGGTCAGGCCGCCGCCATCGACACGGTGCGCCTGGCCTTCGCCCAAACGCTGCAGGCCACCGGGCATTCGGATCTGAAATTGAACCTGTCAGGACCAGGCCAGTTCGCTGTGCAATCGCGCGCGACCATCAAGGCCGAGGTTGCCCGCCTGTCCCTCATCAGCTCCGTCGCCATCTGGCTGGTGCTGTTTGCGGTCTACCGTTCCTTCCGCTTGCTGCTGTTGGGTTTGATTCCCGTGCTGAGCGGCACGCTTGCCGGCATCGTCACGGTGAGCCTGGTGCATGGCACGGTGTTTGGCATCACCGTGGGTTTCGGGTCGGCTTTGATTGGCGAGGCGGTGGACTACGCCATTTACTACTTTGTGCAGGCAGGGCACCAGGGGGTCCACCAATGGCGCCGGGTGTTCTGGCCGACCATCCGGCTGGGCGTTTTGACCACGGCCATCGGTTTCGGTGCCTTGTTGTTCTCGGGTTTCCCGGGCCTTGCGCAGCTGGGCCTGTACGCCTTGTCGGGTGTGGTCACGGCGGCGCTGGTGACCCGTTTTGTGCTGCCCGCACTGACCAGCGCGGGCGTCAACGTGCCGCAGTCGGGGCTGTGGGTGAAACAGGGCTTGTTGCTGTTGAACCAGGCCCACCGCCTGCGCTGGCTGGCGGTGGTGTTGACGGTGGCGGTGGGCGCCTACCTGTGGCAGGTGCGCGATGGTTTGTGGGACGGCAACCTGTCGGCCTTGTCCACCGTGAGCGCGGCCGAAGCCTCGGCCGATTCGCGCATGCGAACCGACCTCGCCGCGCCCGACGCGCGTTACCTCGTGACCGTGGCGGCGCCCGATCAGGAGGGCGCTTTGCAGGCCGCCGAACGTGCTGGCCAGCGGCTGGACCGGCTGGTGGAGGCCGGCGTGATCGGTGGCTACGACAGCCCCGCACGTTTTCTGCCCAGCGAACAATTGCAGCGCCAGCGACTGGCCAGCGTGCCCGAGCCCGCCGAATTGCAGGCCCGGCTTGACCGGGCGCTGGTCGACTCACCCCTGTCTTCGCGCAAGCTCGGGCCTTTCCTGGCCGACGTGACGGCGGCCCGCAGCCAGGGTGTGGTGCGCCGCGCCGACCTGGAGGGCAGTGCGCTGGCCCTGGCGGTGGACTCGATGTTGACCCGCAACCAGCACGGTGGATGGACCGCGATGCTGCCGCTGCGGCCGACGGCGGACGCGCCCGAATCCAGCCTGCCCACCGACCAGATTCGTGCCACGCTGGCAGGCAGCGGGGCCGTGTTTGTGGATCTCAAGACCGAGTTCGAATCGCTCTACAGCGGCTACATGAGTGAAGCGGTGCAACTGTCGCTGGCCGGGGTGGTGGCCATTGCGGTGCTGCTCGGTTTCACCATGCGCTCGGCCCTGCGTTTGTCGCGGGTCTTGTTCACCCTGGCGCTCACGGTGGCCTGCGTGATCGCGCTGCTGCACCTCTCCGGTGCGCGGCTGCACCTGTTGCACCTCGTGGGCATGTTGCTGATCGTGGCCGTGGGCTCCAACTACGCGTTGTTCTTCGACCGCGCGGCGGCGGGCGAACCGCTGGACCAGGCGACATTGATGTCCATGTCGGTGGCCGTGCTCACCACCGTGATCGGATTTGGCACCTTGGCCAGTTCCAGCGTGCCCGTGCTGCAGGCCGTGGGCATCACGGTCGGCCCGGGGGCTTTGCTGGCGCTGCTGTTGTCTGCGGTGCTGGTCTATCCCAAGGGTGGCAAGTGAACGCGACGGAGCGACATGAATGTGGCGCCACCAGCGTGCTGATCATGCTGCCGGGCGCCTTGATGACGCCGCAGCACATGCGCGCTGCCGGGCTGTTTGTCGAGGTGGCGCAGCGCGCGTTGGCGCTGGACCTCATCGCGCCCGATCTGCACGCCGAGGGGGCCGACAACCGGGTCGCGCTGCAACGCTTGGAGCAGGACTGGCTGGCACCGGCCCGCGAGCGCTACCAGCGTGTCTGGCTGGGGGGCATATCGCGTGGTGGCCAACTGGCTTTGTCGTTCCTGGCAGGGCGGCACGGCACGATGCATGGCCTGTGCCTGCTTGCGCCCTACGCGGGTGGGCGCATCACCACCAACGCCATCCGCCGCGCGGGCGGGCTCCATGCCTGGCAGCCCCCTGCCGACCAGCAATCCGACCCCGATGTGCGCCTGTGGACGTGGCTCAAAACGCCGCTGCCTGCGGTGCCGGTGTTCATGGGCTACGGCGAACAGGACCGTTTTGCCGACGGCATGCAGATGTTGGCCACCCAACTGCCAACGGCCACCCACGTCACCGTGTCTGGGGGCCACGATTGGGCGGCGTGGCTGCCGCTGTGGCAGGGTTTCCTTGACCAGCGTCACTTTCCTGTTTTGACATGAGCCGCGCCTGGACGATCTCACCCGCGCTCAAAGCCTCGGCCGCCCTCCATGTGGGGGCCGTGTTGGGCACCGCTGCCGTGCCGGCGGTTTGGCCCTGGGCGCTGGGCGCGCTGGCGCTCAACCACGCGGTCATCACCGGCGCCGGGCTTCTGCCGCGAACACACCTGCTGGGGCCCAACCTCACGCGCCTGCCGCCCGCTTCGCAGGCACGGCACGAACTGGCATTGACGATCGACGACGGTCCCGATCCGCAGGTCACGCCGCGTGTGCTGGATCTGCTGGATGCCGCAGGTGCCAAAGCGACTTTTTTTTGTATTGGCTGGCGGGCACGGGCGCAGCCCGCCTTGTGCCGCGAGATCGTCGCGCGGGGCCACCGGGTCGAAAACCATGGTGACGCGCATTCCAACCTGTTCTCGCTGTTTGGCCCAGGCCGCATGCGGGCCGACATCTCAGCCGCGCAGGCCAGCCTGAGCGACATCACCGGCCAGGCGCCGCTGTTTTTTCGCCCGACGGCTGGCCTGCGCAACCCGTTCCTGGAGCCGGTGCTGGCCAGCCTGGACCTGCAGCTTGCCGCCTGGACGCGCCGGCCCTACGACACCCGCGATGGCCGTCCGCAGCAGGTCTTGCAGCGGCTGACGCATGGGCTGGGCCCGGGCGACATTCTGCTGATGCACGATGGCCACGCCGCACTCACGCCCGAGGGGCAAGCCGTCATCCTCGCCACCTTGCCGGCGCTGTTGGCCTGCATCAAAGCCCAGGGACTCCACACCGTGACATTGCAACAGTCATTGACATGACCGATTCCTTTTTTAGAACCCTGCTCGACGACGCGACCCAGCCGTTCAAAGTGGCCGGGCCATTTGCTTACCACTATGCGCGTGGCAAGCTCGGCTCCGACCCGATTTTCCGGGAGGTGCTGCGTTTGGGTTTGTTGCCCGCCACAGGTCGTTTGCTGGACCTGGGTTGTGGGCAGGGCAGCCTGTTTGGCTGGCTGTTGGCCGCTCAGCGCATGCACGTGCGTGGCCAGTGGCCCGCCGACTGGGCCCCCGCGCCTCATTTTCAAAGCATGCGTGGCATCGAGCTCATGCAGAACGACGTGGACCGCGCGGCCCGCTGCTTTGGCGCCAACCACCCGGTGGTCCGGGTCGAACGTGGCGACATGAACCAAGCCGACTTTGGGCAGGTGGATGTGGTCACGGTGCTCGACGCACTGCACTACTTTCCCCATGAACAGCAGGCGCAGGTGTTGCAGCGCATACGCGCGGCCCTGCCGCCCGGTGGCCTGTTTCTCACCCGCATTGGCGACGCCAGTGCGGGCCTGCCTTTCCACATTTCCAACTGGGTGGACCACCTGGTCACCTTCGCTCGGGGGCACCGCCTGCCGCGCCTCTACTGCCGCAGCCTGGCCGAGTGGACAACGCTGCTCACGGGGCTGGGCTTTGTGGTCGAGTCCGAGCCCATGAGCCACGGCAAACCCTTTGCCAACGTGATGCTGGCGTGCCGTGTGCCCGCCTGATCCTCAACCCATGGCCTTGTTGCCCCGCTTGTTGTGAACCCTGTCCAGCTCTCTGCCTACACGCTGACCACCGCCCTCGGGCGTGGCCTGCAGGCGCACCGTGAGGCCTTGCGCGCCGAGCGTTCCGCGCTGACCGCTTGCGCCTTCGAATCGGTCGCGCTCAACACCTGGGTCGGTGAGGTGCCCGGTGTGGATGCCCAACGTTTGCCCGACGCGCTGGCACGCTACGACTGCCGCAACAACCGCCTCACCTTGATGGGGCTGGAGACCGATGGTTTTGCCGATCGCGTGCGCGAGGCGGCCGCGCGCTACGGCGCCGACCGCGTGGGCGTGTTCCTGGGCACCAGCACCGCCGGCATCCTTCAGACCGAGTTGGCCTACCGCCGGCGCGACCCGCAAAGTGGCGCGCTGCCCGACGACTTTCACTACCGCAGCACCCACAACGCGTTCTCGCTCGCCGAGTTCACGCGCGACCACTTTGGGTTGGAAGGCATGGCGATGGCGATCTCCACCGCCTGCTCGTCCAGCGCCAAGGTGTTTGCCGCAGCGGCACGCCAGCTCGCATTGGGCACCATCGATGCGGCCGTTGTTGGTGGTGTCGATTCGCTGTGCCTGACCACGCTCTACGGTTTTGCCTCGCTGCAACTCACCTCGACACAACCTTGCCGGCCCTACGACGCGCAACGCGACGGCATCTCCATCGGCGAGGGCGCGGCCTTTGCCCTGCTGGAGCGCAACGAGGCCCCAGCGGCCGGTGCGGTGCTGCTGCTGGGCGTGGGCGAGTCCAGCGACGCGTACCACATGTCGGCGCCCCACCCGCAGGGCCTGGGCGCACGCCTGGCCATGGAGGCCGCGCTGCGCTCGGCGGGCCTGCAAGCACAAGATATGGGCTACATCAACCTGCACGGCACCGCCACGCCCGCCAACGATTCGGCCGAAGGCCAGGCCGTGAGCGCGCTGTTCGGCGACACCGTGCCGGCCAACTCCACCAAGGGCTACATGGGCCACACCTTGGGCGCTGCCGGCGCCATCGAAGCCATCATCTGCGCGCTGGCGCTGACCGACGGGCGCCTGCCCGGCAGCCCCGGTACCGGCGCGCTCGACCCGTCCATCCCGATCCGCTACCAGCGCCACGGTGCCGATGCGCCGCTGCGCCACGCACTGAGCAATTCGTTCGGATTTGGTGGCAGCAATTGCAGCCTCGTGTTGGGGGTGGCGCAATGAACCCCACACCCTTGCATGCCTGGATCAACGGCGTTGGTCTGATCGCACCCGGGCTGCCAGACTGGCCTACCGCAGCGGCGGTGCTGCGCGACGAGGTGGCTTATGTGCCGGCCCCGAGCGTGCTGCCCGCGCCCATGTTGTTGCCCCCGGCCGAACGCCGCCGCGCCAGCCGCGTGATACGGCTCAGTCTGGGGGTGGGCCTGGAGGCGGTGACCCATGCGGGCGCCGATGCCGCCACGCTGGCCACGGTGTTTTCGGCCTCGGGCGCCGACGGCCACAACTGCCACGCGCTGTGTGAGCAGCTCGCGGGCGACGACCGCCAGATATCGCCCACACGTTTTCACAACTCGGTGCACAACGCCGCCGCCGGCTACTGGGGCATTGCCACGCGCAGCATGGCGCCTTGCCAGGTGTTGGGCGCGTTCGATGCCAGCTTCGGCGCCGGCCTGCTGGACGCCCTGGCCCAGGTGGCCCTGGGCGGCGAACCGGTGTTGCTGGTGGCCTACGACAGCGAATACCCCGAACCGCTGCACGCCAAACGCGACACGCCCGACTGCGGCGGTGTGGCCTTGTTGTTGAGCGCGCAACGCAGCGAGCGTTCGCTGGCGTCTGTCGCGGTGACGGCTGGCCGCGCGCCGGCCGACGTGTTGGCGGTGCCGGCCCTGGAGCGGTTGCGCCGGAACATCCCGGCCATGCGCGCCTTGCCACTGTTGCATCACCTGGCGCATGGCATGGCGGGCGCCGTGGTGCTGGACTACCTGGCGCCCATGCAGCTTCAACTGGAGCTTCAACCGTGCTGAACCACGCGTGGATTGCCGCGCACATTCCCCACCAGGGCAACATGTGTCTGTTGGAGAACGTGCTCGAATGGAGCGAGCATCGCATCGTTTGTGATGCCATCAGCCACACGGACCCGGCCAACCCCTTGCGTGCGGCCGGGCGGCTGGGCGCTGCGGTCGGTGTGGAGTACGCGGCGCAGGCGATGGCGGCGCACGGCGCTTTGCTGGCGCCGTCCGACGCGGCGCCCACCCGAGGTTTTCTGACCAGTGTGCGTGGCCTGAGCCTGCACGTGAACCGCCTGGACGATCTGGCCGGGCCGCTGCGTGTGAGCGCGGAGCGCTTGTCAGGGGACACCCGCCTCAGCCTTTACCAATTCCACATCCACCACGGCGAGCGCTGCCTGCTTGAAGGCCGCGCCTCGGTGGTGCTCGACGCACAATCCCTATGACTGCTTCATCCACTCGCCGACGCGCTTTGGTCACCGGCGGCAGTGGCGGCATTGGCGCCGCCATTTGCCAGCGCCTGGCCGCCGACGGCCACCATGTCATCGTGCACGCCAACCGGGGCCTGGCAAAAGCGCAGGCCATCGCCTCGCAGATCGTGGCCGAAGGCGGCAGCGCCGAGGCCGTGGCCTTCGACATCACCGACCGTGCCGCCACCGCCGCTGCGCTGGAGGCCCTCACCGAAGCCGGCGCGATCCAGATCCTCGTCAACAACGCCGGCATCCACGACGACGCAGTGTTTCCGGGCATGAGCGGCGAGCAGTGGGACCGGGTGCTCGACGTGTCGCTCAATGGCTTTTTCAACGTGACCCAGCCGTTGACCATGCCCATGATGCGCACGCGCTGGGGCCGCATCGTCAGCATCTCGTCGGTGGCGGCCGTGGCGGGCAACCGGGGGCAGGTGAACTATTCCGCCGCCAAGGGCGCGCTGCACGCGGCGAGCAAATCGCTGGCGCTGGAGCTGGCGAGCCGGGGCGTGACCGTCAATGCCGTTGCGCCGGGGCTCATCGCCACCAGCATGATCGAGGGCAGCTTCGATGCGGATATGGTCAAGCGCCTGGTGCCCATGCAACGTGTGGGCCAGCCGCAAGAGGTTGCGAACCTGGTCGCCTTTTTGGCCTCAGACCAGGCAGGCTACATTTCCGGACAGGTCATTTCTATCAATGGGGCGATGATCTGAACGCGCCCCGCAGGCCCGTTGTGGGCCGGAAAGCGAAACACATGCGGCACCTCCGACACCTAGCCTGCCTCTTGGCCACCTGCCTCACATGGGCGGCTGCAGGCCCGAGCCACGCGCAAGACAATGAAAGCGGCGCGCTTCAGGCCTGCCTGGCGGCCTGGGGTGAACATCCCTTCGGCCCCAACCCCAGCTACAGGACGCTGGCCACCTCGGTCAAGGTGTTTGGCATTGGCCCGGGCACGGCGGACCGCGAGGTCACGGCCGGCCCGAGCCTTGTCATGGTCAACCCAGGCGTCAACGTCATGGGCGGCTCCGCCATCGAGTTGCTCAACCCCCAGGGTTGGTACTGCCTGCGTGCGGCGGTCAATGTCATGGGCGGCATGGACATCAAGCTGCATTGCAGCGCCCGCTTGGCGTCGTCCAGCAACGGCGCCTCGGTCATGAGCGGGGAGAACACCGCCAAGGGTGTGTCGGTGATGGGCGCGATCAAAGTCGAGCGGGTGGGCTGCAGCAACTCGTAGACGTTGGCGCAGGATCAGGTGCGTTGATTGGCCCAACCGGCCAACGCGCGCGCACGCCGCATCAGCGGCTCCACCATGGGCACGGTCAGCATGGTGCTGGCCACGGCCATCAGCAGCAGGGCGGTGAAGGTTTCGTTGGTGATCACCTGCTTGTCGAGCAGGATGTTGGCGAAGATGATCATGATCAGGGCCTTGGTTTGCAGCAGCCAGCCAATGATGGAGGCCTCTCCTGCGGGCCAGCGCAACACGCGCGCCGCCAAGCGCACACCAACGAGTTTGCCGGCCACCGATGCGACCAGCAGCAGCGCGGCTGCCGCGAAGACCTCGGTGCCGCCCACGGCCCAGTTGGTGCGCAGGCCGGTGGAGAGGAAAAACACGGGCATCATGATCAGCAGCACGTGGTGGCGCAGTTGGTCGAGCTTGTCTTGGTTGAACCAGTGGACGTCCATGATGGCGCCTGCGAGGAATGCGCCAACCATGAAATGCAGCCCCGCCCAGTCAGAGCCCAGCCCGCACAAGGCGAGCCAGATGGGTGCCACGTACCAGCGGTCTTTTTCGTCCAGCCACGCCATGAGGCGGCGAAACGCCCAACCCAGCACCACAAACCCGACCAGGAAGGCGAGCTGTTTGCCGATGCGGCTCCAGTCCATCAGGATCAAGGCGAGCACGCCCCAGATGGCGATGTCGTCCAGACTGGCGTAGCGCAGGATGCGCTGGCCCAGGGGGTGGCGCAGGATGTCGAGCTTCTCCATCAGCAGGATGAGTATGGGCAAGGCGGTGACGGCGCAGGCCATGCCAATGCCCACGACAAATTGCCAGGGCTGCGCTTGCTGACCCACCCAGCCGTCAAAACCCAACAACACGGCGGCAGCGGCACAGCCCAGCAGCAAGGGTGCGCCCAGGGCAAAGCCCGCTGTGATGCCGCTCTCGCGGCGGTGTTGCCAAGCCTTGTTGAGGTCGAGCTCGACACCCGCAATCATCACAAACAACATGACCGCCCACCAAGCGATGCCGTTGAGGGAGTGCACCACGGTGGGTGTGAACACAAAGTCGTAGTACGCCGGAAACCAGTGACCCAGCACGCCGGGGCCGAGCACGATGCCCATGACGATCTGCACGACCACCAGGGGGGCGTAGTAGTCGGTGTTGCACAGGCGCCAGACCAACCAGGGGATGCTGAAGATGATCAGCATCGCGATGAGAAAAATTTCGGTGGTGTTCACGGGCGGCGTCCGGTGTATTCGCGAAAAACACCCAGGGTCACCGAGCAGCCCACGTCGACAAAACCGGCCCGCTTCAAGGCGTCCAGTATGGGTTGTGGCTCCAGCGCGGATTCGATGGTGTCGCCGTAGTAGGCCCACAGGCGCTGCACGTCGGCGTGGCGGCGTGTGAGGCGCGCCAACACCGGAACAATCACGGAGAGGTGAAAGTGCAGCAGACCACGCAGCACCCGGTTGCTGGGGCGGCTGATTTCCATGATGCAGACACGCCCCCCCGGGCGCAGCACACGCAGGTATTCGGCAAACGCCAGGTTCAGGTCGCTCACGTGCCGCAGCGCGTAGCCCATGGAGACAAAGTCGACCTGGGCATCAGGCAGTGGGATGGCCTCAGCATAGGCCACAAGCGTCTCGACCTTCACCTTTTTGCGCAGTTCAGACAACATGCCGGGCGAGGGGTCCAAGGCCCACACGCGGCCCTGGGGGCCGACCAGCTCGTGCCCGGCAACGGTGACGAGCCCGGTGCCAGCGGCCACGTCCAGCAAGGCCATGCCGGGTTTGAGGCCATTGCGTTGCAGCACGTCGCGGCGGTACCAGGCGCCACTGCCCATCGCGGTCAGGGCTTCGGCCTTGTCGTAGCCCGAGGCCGCTTCGTCGAACATCGCTTGTGTCATGGCGCGGCGTTCGTCTTCGGACTTGAAGTACTGCTGCATGCGCGGGTCGGACTTCAGCGCTGCGGTGGGTTCTGGGGTGGGGTTCATGTCATTCTCCGAAGGTGCGCAGTCGGCGCCAGATCAGCAGGGGAAGTCGGGCCACAAAGCCGAGGAAGAGGCGGGTGTGCATCCACGTCAGCAGGCTGTTGTCGCGCAGGTATTTGAAGTGCGAGACGCCACCTTCTTCGGCACTGAGGTAGCGCACGGGCGCGTCGATGTTGATGGGCCGCACGCCTGCCCAGCAGAGCCGGACCACCGCTTCGGGGTCGAAGTCGAAGCGCCGCATGAAACGGTTGGCGTGCATGATGCGGGACAGGGGCGCGATGGGGTAGACGCGAAAGCCGTAGAGCGAGTCGCCGATGCCCATCCACAAGGTTTCGAGGTTGGCCCAGCCGTTGGACACCTTGCGTCCGTTGACGCGAAGGGCGGGCGCTTCCGGGCCGAACACCGGTTTGCCCAGCACCATGGCCGCGGGCGATTGCAAGGACGCGGCCATGAAAGTGGGAATCAGATGGGCCGGGTGCTGGCCATCGGAGTCCATGGTCAGGGCGTGTGTGAAGCCGGCCCGGGCGGCTTGATCGATGCCTTCGAGCACGGCTGAGCCTTTGCCCCGGTTCTGTGGCAGCACAATGACCCGCAAGCCTGGGTCGTCTTGGGCTATGGCCTGCAGGCTGGCGTCGGTGCCGTCGGTGCTGCCGTCCACAACGACCCAGACCGGCGTCCATTGCGCTCGGGCTTGGCGCACGGTCTCCAGCACACCGGCGCCGGGGTTGTAGCTCGGGATCAACACCACATGGGTGGTCGATGGGGCGGGTGGGGTCTCAGTCATCGTGGATGGCCTGTGCAGGCGGGGTCAATTCCTGTCGAAAGTAGGCTTCCAACGTTTGGGTGAATAGGGCGTGGTCGGTGGGCACGTCGAACCGGCGCCCCAGGCGCGCGCGGCAACGCAGCGGCAGCATGGGCTTGCGCCACAGCGGCCAGGCTTTGCCCAGGTAGGGCGTGGAGTACTCCAGGATCACGGTTTGCACGGGCACACCCGAGCGTTGGGTGATCAGTCCCAAGGTGGGCGTCAGGGCGCCCAGGGGAAACGTGCCCGTTCGTGTGCCTTCGGGGAAGATCAGCACCTGCGCGCCGGTCGGCAGCGCCTCGCGGCTTTGTTGGACGATTTGCAACATGCCGTCGTTGCGGATGTAGCGCGCCAGCCGCGCGGCGGCGCCGAACAGCGGGTGGTGCATCAGGCTGGCCTTCATGACACATAGCACATTGGGCAAGCGGGACACGATCAGCACCACATCGAGCAGGGACGGGTGGTTGGCGGCGATGATCAGCGGGCCGTCGTGTTGCAGGTTGTCCAGTTCGGAGAGGTCGAAACGGCAGCCACACACGGCACCCAACACACGCAGGTAAACACGAAAACCCCACATGATGGCTTGGCGGCCCAGCCGCTGCCCCGTGGCGGGTGGCAACAGGGGGGTCAGCAGCATGGCAAAGGGCAACCACGCCAGGCACATGAGGGCCAGGCTCCCCAACCCAACGACCATGGCGACGTGCTCGTACACCGCCCACAGCGGCCGGCGCTGCGCAAGCTGCTCAGTCATCAACGGCGACACGGGTGGCGGACGAACCCAGGACCCACGACACCGCCACCCCAGCCGCCACATGGTGTCGGGTTCGCACCAAGGGGCTGTTCACAAAGCGTGCGCCGGTGAGGTTGTCGTAACGCAAAAATGCCCCCACCCAGTGGTTGGGGTAGCGTTTGGACACGCCAACAACGTACTGCATGCCCCCGAAACCCGCAGCGGCGGCATAGGCGGGCCGCTCGCCTGTGGCGTAGGGCGCGGTAACGCCATAAAAGTGGTTGTGTTGCCTGCGGTCGCCCCACAGAGGGCCGGCCTGCAGCCCCAGGTTCCAGCCCGCCAGGCCACCGACATGTGCGACGTCGAGGTTGAGTTTGGGGTGAAACACCCAACCCACGTGTTGGGGGCGTTGTTCCAGCGTGAAGGCGGCGCGCACGGGCAAGAGCAGCTTGAGTGTGGCGCTGCGCCGCTGTGTTTGCCACAGGGTGAGGTCGAGCTGGGGGCCCACTTCGAAGGTGGCTCGCAGATCCGGCATGCCGGCGCGTGCGCGCACGTCCCGCGTGGACGCTGGCGGCGAGAGTGCCCCCGAGAAGGTGAGTTCCACCCGGTCTGAATCGAACAACTGCGCGCGAACGCCGTCCCTGTCCACCTTGAAGAAATCGCCTCGGTAGACCAGATAAGGCACAGGCAGCAGCAGGCCTTGGCCCTGGTCTGACCCCCGGTACGCCGGAAAGTGGAGGGCGGCTGCGCCCAGCCCCACTTCCCACAGGGGCTGCTCCTGGGCGGCTTGTGCGGTGTGTCCGGCGGCGGCCATCAGCAGCACACAGCCCATGAGCGCACGGGCGCGATGCCGTGCCTGTGGTGTTGGCATGCGCGTCATGCGTTGTACAGGCTGGGGTCGTCCACCTTGCGGATGTTGACGCGGCGGCGCTGCCAGGCGAGGTAGGCGCGCCGGGGCTGGACGATGTTGGCGACGTAGTAGATGGTCTTGAACACCAGGAGGGAGCGCCAGATCGGTGTTTTGCCGAACACGTCGCCCGCCAACACCGACAAGATCGCTTCTTTCACCCGCAACACGTTCTTGGGGCCCATCAGGAAGTCGCGCATGATGGGATTGGTGACCCGGTAGATGAACCAGGAAAACGCCTTGGGGCCGTGCCGCATCGTGCGGTCGAAGTGCTTCAGCGCGGCGCCCGCACGGTGGGGCTCTCGCAGGCAGGTGTCTACGGTGTCGGCGCCGACCACGGCGCTGTGCATGGCCAGCCACACACCCGATGAAAACACCGGGTCGATGAAGGCGTAAGCGTCGCCCAGCATCACGTAGCTGTCACCGTGGGTGCAGGTCGAGACGTAGGAGAAATTGCCTGTGGCCTCGGCGTCGCTGACCTGTCGCGCCTGTTTCAGCCGCTCCAGCAGCGGTGGGCAGGTGGCGATGTTGTCGTCCAGGAACTGCTGCAGGCTGCGCCGAGCACGCGTTTTCATGTGGTAAGGCCAGGTCACCATGCCAATGCTGGTGGTGCCGTTGGTCAGCGGTATGAACCAGAACCAGCCGTGGGCAAACCAAAAAATGCTGATGTTGCCTTCGTCCGCGCCGCCATGCCGCTGTGCGCCTTCATAGTGGGCGTACACCGCCGAGCTGTTGTGGCGCGGGTTGCGCTGCTTGGTCTTGAAGCGGTTGGCGAGAAAGGTGTCGCGCCCAGAGGCGTCCACCACAAACCGCGCTTGCCATCGCAGGTCCTGTCCGTCGTTGTTGCGGGCGCTGACCACGGCGCCACCTTGGGCTTGAAAGTCCACCCCGGTGACTTTGACCCCTTCGTGCACCTCAGCCCCTTGGGACGCCGCGTGCCGGAACAGGATGTTGTCGAAATCTGCCCGGCGCACCTGGTAGGCATGGGGCATGGACTTGTCCCAGGCTTCGGCGAAATGCACCGTCTGCGCCCGGTTGTGCTCCATGGAGACAAACTCGGCGCCGGGCTTGTGCATGCCAATCGCCTTGATTTGGTCCGCGATGCCCATTTTTTCAAACAAGGGCAGGTTGGCCGGCAGCAGGGATTCGCCGATGTGAAAGCGGGGATGGTGGGCCTTCTCCAGCAGCACAACACGGTGGCCTTTTTGGGCCAGCAGGCTGGCTGCGGTCGATCCGGCGGGGCCGCCGCCAATCACCAGGACATCGCAAGTGGGGCCGGTGTCTGCCAGGGCCATTGAATTCATAAAAATAGACGTGTGGGTGTCGGCCGGAACCAAGGGTCGATCATCGGAAGGCAACCCGGAATGATAGTCCCTCCACTGCTGCCCGCCCTTGGGGCGTGCGGCGTGCGGGCATGTGCGTGTGTGTGGTGTTCAGGGCAGGGTTTCGTGCAGCATGGGTTCGTCTGTCCCCGTGGCATCGGCGGTGGCTGAGAGGCATTGGGCCAACGCGCTGGTGTCCAATGTGGGGTGCGCTGCTTGCGCTCGGCGGAGGATTTCGGTCGCCAGGCGGTTCAGGCGTTCATGTGACTCGCGTATGCGGGCGATGAAGCCGTTGGCATCGAGCTTGTCGGTCAGGCTGCGGTTGAGTTCGGCGAACCAGGGCATTTGTGCTTGGTCCAGCATCACCGCCGGATTGCGTTTGAGGCTCAGACCCGACCACTGGCGCAGGAAGTTCTGCATGCTCGCATTGAGTTGCTGGCATTGGGCCAGCTCGCCACGCAGCGCTGCCAGCGCGGACAAATCGGTCAGCCGGTCGTGGAAAAAAAACTGGGCCAGCACCCCCCAGTAGTAGGTGTAATCCCAGATCACCTTGACCGGCAGCACCTCGGGGTCGCCGAACAGGGTGTACTGGTCTTGGTACAGCGCCATGGTGCTGTCGTAGAACGAATGGAACAGCTGGTCAAAAATCTGTGCGCGGGCGCCCAGGCGCTCGCCCCGCCGGTCCATGGCAACCAGTTCGGTGATGTAGGTGTTGCCGATGGCAATGAAGTCGCTGCCAGGCGAATAAAACGGGTCGAGGAACAGCCCGGCCTCGCCGGTGAGGGCCCATCGCTCGGCGGAAAACACCTGTTTGCAGCCGTAGGAAAACCGTTTGAAGCAGGCAAAGTCCTGCAGCAGGTGGCGTTTTTGATCAAGCTCGTCGAACAGCAGCGGCTGGTGGTGTTCCAGCCAAGCCATGGCCTTGTCGAAGCTGTTCATGTCCGTGAAGGGATGCATCGAGGGGTCGGCCACAATGCCCACCGAGTGGGAGCCTGAGACCAGGGGAATCAGCCAGACCCAGTAGCCCGCGCCCACCAGGTGGTTGGTCGACAGCCAACGCGCTTGTGGATCGCAGCGCGCGCGCCAACGTGGGTCGCTGCTCCAGCGATCGAGGTGGATGTGGTCTTTGATGCGAAACCACACGGCGTGGGCCAGGTGCTGGTTGGGTTCGGCCAGGCCGAGTTGGCGTTTGAGCAAACCGGCGCGCCCACTGGCATCCACCACCCAGCGCGCCTGCACCGTGTGGGTGCTGCCCCCGTGTTCGAAACCCACTTGGTGTGGGCCATCTGCTGCTGCTGCTGAGGCGCTGTTGAGTGCCACCTGCCGAACCGTTGCCCCTTCGATGAGCCCGATGCCCCGGCGTTTGGCCTCAAGTGCCAGGTGGTTCTCAAAGATGCCCCGGTCGATTTGGTAGCTGGGCACCGAGAGATGGCGGCTGGCGCCAATTTCAGTCACTTGGTCGATGTCTCGGCGCCCCTCGGAGAAGAAGAAGCGGAAACCGAACTTGCGGAGCTGGTGCTGTTTGAGGTGGTCACCCAGGCCCAGCACCTGATCGAAATAATGGGCACCGATTTCAACCGACGACTCGCCCACTTTGTGGGTCGCGTCGGGTGCCGGGTCGGCGCGCCGCTCCAGGACCAGCACCTGGGTATCGGGGTCTCGTTTTTTGAGTTGAAGGGCCAGCGTCAGGCCGGCCAGACCTCCGCCGAGAATGACGACGTCGGTGGGGGAATGTGTGTTGCCCATGGGCAGAGTATCGCTTCACGTCTTGACCGGTTTGCCCGGGGTGCCTGCCAGCGGTGCTACAGCGCTACGGGCGGCGGTTGCGGGCTGATGAGCGCAGTGTGTGGCGCAGCGTGGGGCACCAAGCACCTAAAATCCGCGCTTGGTGTTCCTGCCTTGCCCACGCCCCACGCTGCCGATGTCCTCCCGCCCGCCCGAAATCCTCGACGCCTTGCCGGCCGGGTTGCCCTGTGAAGCGGCAACCCTCGACACTGAGGATGCGGCAGGTGCAGCCGACTCACTGTGGGGCCACGCGCGGGCCGTCGGGGTGGTGGTGCTGGCGGTGGTGTGGGCGGTGGCCTCGCACTACGCCAGCACGCATCCGGGATCAAGCGGCTGGGGTGCGGTCCTGGCCTTGGTGCCCATCACATCGGCGTTGGCGGTGGGCTTGTCGCGCCTGCCGCATCGCTGGCTGGGTGCGCTGCTCGGGATGGGCGTGATCGGCTTGCTGGTGGGTTTTTGGCCCCACCTCAAAGGCCAGGTGGCGCTGTTGTACTACCTGGAGCATTTGGGGGTTTATCTGCTGATGGCCCATGTGTTTGGGCGCAGCCTGCGTGGCCCGGGGGAATCGCTGGTCACGCGCATGGCGCGCAGTGTGCACGGTGGTGTGCTCTCGCCGGCCCAACTGGTCTACACCCGGCGCGTGACCGGTGCCTGGTGCGTGTTTTTTGTGGGCATGGCGGTGATGTCCACGTTGTTGTTTGTGTTGGCGCCAGTGGTCGTGTGGTCGACCTTCGCCAATCTGTTGGGCGGCCCGTTGATTGTGTTGATGTTTGTGGGCGAATATTTCTGGCGGCGCCATGCATTGCCAGACGACAAACCTTCCACCATGGCAGATGCCGTCCGTGCCTGGAAAGCCCAACGCGCCAACAGCGTGAAGTGAGCTTGCCTCTGAGGCTTGGCGTTCTGGGGCCTTGTTCTGGGCCCTTGTCAAAAAGGCGGCAAGGCGTCCGGGCCTTCGGGTGCCGGATGTGCGTCAAAATTGCCACGTCATGATGTTTACCCCTCCCGAACTCTCGCTGGCCCTGGGCTTGGTCAATCTGTTGCTGTTGATGTGGCTGGTGCTGCGCAAGCCGACCGTATCTGAGGAAACCCCGGCGCAGGCGCTGCACCGTCAGCAGTTGATGGACGCCGTCAAAGGAGGCGACGAGCGACTGGAGCGCGAGCTGCGCCACGAGGTTACCGAGTCGGCGCGCGCTGGCCGCCAGGAGTTGTTGCAGACGCTGAGCGCTTTTCAGGGCAGCCTGTCGCAGCAAAGTGCCGATGCCACCCGCACACAAAACGCGCAGATCGACGCCTTTGCCCAGCAGCTGCTGCAGTTGCGTGGCACGCTGGCCGACACCCTCACCAAACAACTGCAAGACCTGAGCGAAAGCAACGCGCGCCGCCTGGCCGAGGTGCGGGCCACGCTGGAGCAGCAACTCGCCCAACTGCAGCAGAACAACGCCGCCAAGCTCGACGAGATGCGCGCCACGGTGGACGAAAAGCTGCACGCCACGTTGGAGGCCCGGCTGGGCGAGAGCTTCAAGCAGGTGGCCGAGCGCTTGGAGCAGGTGCACAAAGGCTTGGGCGAGATGCAGACCCTGGCCCAGGGCGTGGGCGATTTGAAACACCTGTTGAGCAACGTGAAAACGCGTGGCATGTTTGGCGAAGCGCAACTGGCGGCGCTGCTGGAGCAGGTGTTTGCGCCCGACCAGTACGCCACCCAGGTGGCCACGCGTCCGGGCAGCAAAAACGTGGTGGATTTCGCCATCCGCCTGCCGGGCCGGGGGGACGATGGTGCACCCTGCTGGTTGCCCATCGACGCCAAGTTTCCCAACGAAGATTACGAGCGCCTGCTCGATGCCCAGCAACGGGCCGACGTGGCGGGGGCCGATGCGGCTGGCAAGGCGCTGGAAGCGCGCATCCGGCTTGAAGCCAAAAGCATGGCCGAGAAGTACGTGGAGCCACCGCACACCACCGACTTCGCGTTGATGTTTTTGCCGACCGAAGGTCTCTACGCCGAGGTGCTGCGCCGCCCTGGCCTGATGGAGGCACTGCAGCGCGATCACCGCGTCACGCTGGCCGGGCCCACCACGCTGCTGGCCATGCTCAATTCGCTGCAGATGGGATTTCGGACCCTGGCGCTGGAAAAGCGCAGCTCCGAGGTTTGGCAGGTGCTGGGGGCGGTCAAGACCGAGTTCGGAAAGTTTGGTGACGTGTTGGCCAAGGTCAAGGCCCAGACCCAGACGGTGCTCAACACCCTGGACAGCGCCGAAGTGCGCAGCCGCGCCATGGGGCGTGCACTCAAACAGGTGGAGGCCTTGCCCACCGAACAGGCGCAGGCCTTGCTGCCCCTGCCCGAGCAGGACGAATGAAACAGCAGCTCCTGCGCCTGATCGCAGCCCACGTGTGCCTGCACGTGTGCATGGCGGGCACCCGCATGGCCGCACCTTTGTTGGCCTTGCGCGAGGGCCACAGCCCGGTGGCGGTGGGTGTGCTGTTGGCCTTGTTTGCGCTGGCGCAGGTGTTTCTGGCCTTGCCTGCCGGTCGCTACGCCGATCGCCACGGCCTGCGTCGGCCGGTCGGCTGGGCCGTGTTGGTGGCCATGTTGGGTGCGGGGGCCGCCGCCGCTTGGCCCGCATTTGGTGTGCTGTGTTTTGCCGCGCTGTTGACCGGAGGCGCCACCGGCGCAGCCTCGATTGCGGTGCAGCGCCAGGCCGGTGTGCTGGCCACCAACCCCACCGAGCTCAAGCAGGTGTTCAGTTGGCTGGCCATTGGCCCGGCCTTGTCCAACTTCGCGGGGCCGTTTGGGGCTGGGCTGTTGATCGATCACGGGGGCTTTCGGCTGGCCTTTGCCGTGCTCGCGCTGGTGCCCTTGTTGAGTTGGTGGTGGGTGCGCAGCCAGCAAGCGCCCGCCCGCGCCGCGCCCAGCGCCACGGCCGCAGCCGGCCCCGGTGCCTGGGACCTGATGCGCGAGCCACCGTTCCGACGCCTGATGATCGTCAACTGGCTGTTGGCCTCGTGTTGGGACGTGCACACCTTTCTGGTGCCCGTGCTGGGGCACGAACGCGGCATGAGTGCGTCGGCCATTGGTGCCGTGCTGGGCGGTTTTGCGCTGGCGGCCACCGCCGTGCGTGTGCTGATGCCTTTGCTGGCCGCCCATTTGCGGGAAGCGGTGGTGGTGTCGGGGGCCATGGTGGCCACGGCACTCTTGTTCGGTGTCTACCCGCTGGCACACTCCGCGCTGGCCATGGGCGGCCTGTCGGTGCTGCTGGGCGTGGCCTTGGGGTCGGTCCAACCCATGATCATGAGCACCTTGCACCAGATCACGCCCAGCCATCGCCATGGTGAGGCGCTGGGCCTGCGGCTCATGGCTATCAATGGCTCCAGCGTGTTGATGCCACTGCTGTTCGGCAGCGCCGGTGTGGTGGTGGGGACGGCCGGTGTGTTCTGGGTCGCGGGTGCCGCTGTGGGCCTGGGCGCACGGCTGCCACTGCGGCGCTGAGGCCCGGCGTGGCGCTGCCCTTTTTGGGCCGGTGTGCGGAACTTGTCTGACGCAGTTTTATCTTGCGTTAGATTCGAAGTTTTGGGAATAAAGCCGTGTTATTGCTGATCGTCATGTTGCCCCTGGTGCTGGGCGTGGGGCTGACGGCATGGGGCGGGCGCCATGGGCGGCCGGCCTCTGCCGCTTTTGCCGGCGCCATCACGCTGGGCTGCATCGCCTTGCTGTTGCAGCAGGGCGGGGCCGTGTTCGACGGTCAAACCTTGATGAACGCTTGGGCCTGGGTGCCCGAGATCGGCCTGAACCTCACGTTCCGGCTCGATGGCCTGTCGCTGATGTTTGCGCTGCTGATCACCGGCATTGGCCTCTTGATCGTCGTCTACGCCCACTTCTACCTCGCGCCCGAGGACTCGGCGGCCAAGTTCTACAGCCTCATGATGCTGTTCATGGCCGCCATGCTGGGCGTGGTGCTGTCGGACAACCTGCTGCTGCTGGTGGTGTTCTGGGAGCTGACCAGCCTGTCGTCCTTTTTGCTGGTGGGCTACTGGAGCCACCGGCCCGATGCCCGTGCGGGTGCCCGTCAGGCGCTGGCCGTCACCGGCGGCGGCGGCTTGGCCATGTTGGGCGGGTTTGTGTTGTTGGGCCAGATCGCGGGCACCTTTGAGTTGAGCGAGATGGCGGGCCGCGCCGCCGAGATCCAGGCTTCGCCCTTGTTCCTGCCGGCCCTGCTGCTCATTCTGCTGGGCTGTTTCACCAAAAGCGCGCAGTTCCCCTTCCACTTCTGGTTGCCCGATGCGATGGCTGCGCCCACCCCGGTGTCGGCCTACCTGCACTCGGCCACCATGGTCAAGGCCGGGGTGTTTCTGCTCATGCGCATGTACCCGGTGCTGGGCGGTTCGGGTTACTTCGAGGCGATTGTGACCACCGCCGGTTTGATGACCGTGTGTTTTGCGGCCTTTATCGCCATCTTCAAACACGACCTCAAAGGCCTGCTGGCCTACTCCACCGTCAGCCACCTCGGGTTGATCACGTTCCTGATCGGTCTGGGGTCGCCGCTGGCGGCCGTGGCGGCGGTGTTTCACGTACTCAACCACGCCACCTTCAAGGCGCCGCTGTTCATGGTGGCGGGCATCGTGGACCACGAGACCCACACGCGCGACATGCGGCAGCTGGGTGGCCTGTGGAAGTTCATGCCCTGGACAGCGACATTGGCCATGGTGGCGGCAGCGTCCATGGCCGGTGTGCCACTGACCAACGGTTTTCTGTCCAAAGAGATGTACTTCACCGAGGCGGTGGTCGGCACGGCCGCCGCGGGTGTGCTGGCGTGGCTGGTGCCCGCGCTGGTGACGCTGGCCGGTGCCTTCAGCGTGGCCTATTCGCTGCGCCTCATCCACGATACCTTCTTCAACGGCCCGCCGGGCGACATGCCCCACATGCACCCACACGAGCCCCCGGTGGGCATGAAAGCGCCGGTGGCGCTGCTCGCCGCCATCTGCCTGGCGGTGGGGCTGTTGCCGGCCGCGTTGTTTGGTCCCATGGTGCATGTGGCCGCCACCGCCATGACGGGGAAGGCGCTGCCCGAATACCACCTCGCCATCTGGCACGGCTTCAACCTGCCGCTGCTGATGAGTGCCATCGCCTTGGTGGCCGGCGTGGTGCTCTACCTGTGGCTGGCGCGTGGGCGTTGGCTGCACCGTATCCAGTCCGAACACTGGTTTGGCGCGCTCACGGGGCGCAGTCTGTTTGAAGGCAGTGTGGACCGCCTGTTTGGCCTCGCCGGCCGGCTCACCGATGCGCTGGAGAACGGCTCGCTGCAGCGCTACGTGGCCATCACCCTGGGCGCGGCCATTGTGGGTGCGGCGGTGGTGCTGGTGGAGCAGCCGGTGGTGGGTGGTGCGCGCGCCCTGTTGCCGGCTTCACCGCTGGCGGTTGTGTTGTGGCTGTTGTTGGTGGTGGCGCTGGTGCTCATCGTGCGCGATCACCACCAGCGTTTCCGCGCCGTGGTGCTGGTCGGGGTGGTGGGGCTGGTCACGGCGGTGTCGTTCATTGGCCTGTCGGCGCCCGATCTGGCGCTCACCCAGCTGTCGGTGGAGGTGGTGTCCACGGTGTTGTTGCTCATGGGCCTGGCCTTGCTGCCGGCCACGTCGCCGCGCGAATCCAGTGGCGCGCGCCGGGGGCGCGACGCCTTGCTGGCCCTGGCCGGCGGCGGTGGTGTGGGCTGGCTGGCCTGGCTGGTCATGACCCGCGACCACGACTCGATCTCGTGGTACTTCCTCGACAAATCCTTGCCTGCGGGCGGCGGCACCAACGTGGTCAACGTCATCCTGGTGGACTTCCGGGGTTACGACACCTTTGGCGAGATCACGGTGCTGGGCATTGCGGCACTGGGCGTGTACGCCCTGATGCAGGGCATGCGCACGCGCCGTGCCGGCACCGATGCGCAAGGTCTGGCCTGGACCTTTGCCGAACAACCCCTGCTGCTGCGGGTGGCGGCGTCGGTGGTGCTGCCGCTGGCGCTGGTGTTCACGCTCTACATCTTCATGCGTGGCCACAACCTGCCCGGCGGCGGCTTCATTGCCGGCCTGATCACCGCCGTGGCCCTGGTGCTGCAGTTCATGGCCCTGGGCCAGGCCCGTGCCGAAGCCATGCTGCGCGCGCGTTTGGGGCGGCGCTTCATCCAGTGGATTGGCGCCGGCCTCGGCATCGCGGGCCTGACCGGCATCGGCGCCTTCGTCTGGGGCCGTCCCTTCCTCACCAGCGCCCACGGTCACCCGCACGTGCCAGTGCTGGGTGAACTGCCGTTGGCCACCGCCGCCTTGTTTGACCTGGGCGTCTACCTCACCGTGGTGGGCGCCACGTTGTTGACCGTGTCGGTGCTGGGCAACGCCAGCCGCGACACGGCCCCGTCCGCCACCACCGGAGCCACGTCATGAACAGTTGGATGAGCCTCGAATTTCTGCTCGCATCTGGCCTGGGCCTGGTGGCCGCGGCCGGCATCTACCTCATGCTGCGCGGGCGCACCTTCCCGGTGGTGTTGGGCCTGTCCTTGCTGGGCTACGCGGTCAACGTGTTCCTGGTCGCCATGGGCCGGCTGTGGCACAACGCGCCGCCCATTCTCACCGGCGGTGCGGCTGTGGCCGACCCGTTGCCCCAGGCCCTGGTGCTGACCGCCATCGTGATCGGTTTTGCCACCACCGGTTTTGTCATCGAACTCGCGCTGCGCAGCCGACACGAGAGCGGCAGCGACCACGTCGATGGGCACGAGCCCGCGCCACAGCGCGCGAAGGCGGGGGACCGCTGATGGCGATGCTGATGGAACTCTGGCTGCAACACGCGCCCGTGTTGACGGTGCTGCTGCCGGCCATGACGGCGGTGGTCTTGCTGCTGCTGGGCGACAGTGGGGGCGAACACGGGCACGATGGCGACAGCGTGGGTGTGTGCCGCCGTGTGTCGCTCACGTCGGTGGCCTTGGGGGTGCTGATGGCGGTGGGCCTGGTGGTGCACGCGAGCACAGGCGAACTGATGGTCTATCGGCTGGGCGAGTGGCCGGCGCCGTTTGGCATCGTGCTGCTGGTGGACCGCCTCTCGGCCCTGATGCTGTTGCTCACCGCCACCGTGGCGCTGCCGGTCTTGTGGTACGCCTGTGGGGGCTGGGACACACGGGGGCGCTACTTCCACGCGCTGTTCCACTTTCAGTTGATGGGCCTCAACGGCGCGTTTGTCACCGGCGACCTGTTCAACCTGTTCGTGTTTTTCGAGGTGCTGCTGATCGCCTCCTACGTGCTGTTGGTGCACGGGCAGGGGCGCGAGCGCTTCCGCATGGGCGTGCACTACGTGGTGCTCAACCTGGCCGCCTCGGCGCTGTTCCTCATTGGCCTGGGCCTGGTCTACGCCACCACGGGCACCCTCAACATGGCCGACGTGGCGCAGCGTGTGGCCCAGTTGCAAGGCGACGACGCGACCCTGGCCCATGTGGCTGCGGTCATCCTGCTGGTGGTGTTCGGCCTCAAGGCCGCACTGGTGCCGCTGTACGCCTGGCTGCCTGCCACCTACGCGGCGGCCAGCGCGCCGGTGGCCGCGCTGTTTGCCATCATGACCAAGGTGGGGGTCTACAGCATCCTGCGGGTGCACGGGGTCATCTTCGGCATCGATGCGGGCGCCTTGACCGAAAGTGTGGCCGGCTGGCTGCTGCCGCTGGCGCTCACCACCAGCGCGCTGGGCGTGTTGGGCGCGCTGGCCGCACCCAACATGGCGCGTCTGGTGGCCTACCTCACCGTGTCGTCGGTCGGCACCATCCTTGCGGGTGTGGCGCTGTATTCCACCCAGGCCTGGTCGGCGGCGTTGTACTACACGCTGCACAGCACGCTGGTGGTTGCTGCGCTGTTCCTGCTGGTGGAACTGATCTCGGCCCAACGCGGCGACACCTGCGACCGCTTGCAGCCCGCGCCCGCCGTGCGCGAGCCCGTGTTGCTGGGCCTGATGATGTTGTTGGGCGCGGCGTCTGCCGCTGGCCTGCCGCCCCTGCCCGGTTTTCTGGGCAAACTCATGATTCTGGAGGCCTCGCATGGCCTCAGCGCCCAAGCCTGGGTCTGGAGCGTGGTGCTGGTGGTGGGCTTCTTCACCATCATCGGCCTGGCCCGCGCAGGGGCCATCGTGTTCTGGCATGTGCAGCCCTGCGAGGCCGATGCCGTTGGCCACGCGGGCCACAGCGCGCGCCTGATCGCGCCCACCGCCTTGCTGTTGTTGCTGGGTGTGGTGATGGCGGGGCTGGCCTCGCCGCTCAAACGCTACACCGACGCCACCGCCCAACAACTGACCGACAAGGCCGCCTACGTGCGCGCCGTGTTGGGTGAGGGGGCCGCGCCCACCACACACCCCTACCGTGGGGAGCCCGCACGATGAAACCCCTCCACACCGCCACCACCGCCGCGCGCCGTGGCTGGCTGCCCCACCCGATCCTCTCGGCGCTGCTGGCGGCGAGTTGGCTGGCCTTGTCTCACAGCCTGGCCGTGGTGCACCTGTTGTCCGCCGCGCTCATCGGGTGGGGCGTGCCGCGCCTGATCGCCCCTTTCCTCGGGCCCGCCAACCACATCCACTGGCCCACGGCCTGCCGTCTGGCGGCCGTGGTGTTGTGGGACATCGTCTTGTCCAACATCACCGTCGCGCGCCTGGTGCTGGGCCCCATGGCGCGGCCACAACCGGCCTGGATTGCCGTGCCGCTGGACAGCGCCCACCCCTGGGTCAACGCCTTGTTCGCCAGCATCATCACCACCACGCCCGGCACCGTGTCGGCGGTGGTCGATGAAGCCGGTGCGCGCATCTGGGTGCACGCGCTCGACTGTGGTGACGCGGCCGCCATGGCGCGCGACATGAAGGCCCGCTACGAGGCGCCGCTGCTGCGGATGTTTGGCGCGCAACCAAGGAGTTCGACATGAACGTGATCGACATCGCTTTGAACATGGCCCTGGGCGCGGTCGCCCTGGCCATGCTGCTGTGTGGCTGGCGCCTGCTCAAGGGGCCAGCCGCCACCGACCGCATCCTGGCGGTCGACACGCTTTACATGAACGCGGTGGCGCTGATCGTGCTGCTGGGCTTGCGCTGGGACACGCCGCTGCTGTTCGAGGCCGCGCTGCTGGTGGCCATGCTGGGTTTCGCCTCCACCGTGGGGCTGGCGCGTTTTCTCACGCGCGGTGACGTGGTCGAATAAGGAGAACAACCGTGCCTGTGCTGATCGAATGGCTGGTGGCCGCGCTGTTGCTGGTGGCGTCGTTTTTTCTGCTGGTGGGGGCCATTGGCCTGGTGCGCCTGCCCGACTTTTTCATGCGCCTGCACGCGCCCACCAAGGCGTCCACGCTGGGCGTTGGCGGGGTGCTGCTGGCGTCCATGCTGCTGAGCTGGCAAGCGGGCCGGCCCGGCGTGGCCGAGTTGCTGATCACGCTGTTCGTGTTTGTCACCGCGCCGGTGTCGGCCAACCTGCTGGCGCAGGCCGCCCTGCACCTCAAGCTGCGGTCACGGGCGCCGCTGCCGCCCGACGTGGTGCCCGAGCGTTCGCCCAAGTGAAACCCAGGCCGCCGATGTAGGCATCAAAACTCTGCCGACCGGCGGCCTCCAGGTCAAAAGCTTCGGGCGCCAGCAGCCAGTTCTGGATCAAACCGTCGATCAGCGCGTGTAACCCGTGCGCTGCCGTGATGGCGGGCATGGGCAGCTTCACATCGCCCAGGCGCGCGGCCTGCAGCAAGCCCGCGCGGGTCATGGCCACACACTCGTCGCGCGCCTTGAGGTGGCGGTCGCGCACGTCCAGCATTTCGGCCACGTACTCCACCTTGTGGGTGGCGATGTCGCGCACCCGCCGCGTTGGTGTGTCGTGCACGGTTTTGTGCAGGGCATTGAGAAAGGCCGAGCGCATGCGCTCCAATGGCGCCGTGGGCGTGTCGTCGTCTGAGGCCTGGCCGGCGCAGGCCAAGGTGTCCTCCAGCGGCAGGGTCACCCGCTCCATCATGGCGTTGAACAGGGCGGCCTTGTCCTGGAAGTGCCAGTAAATGGCGCCGCGTGTGGTGCCCGCCGCCACCGCGATGTCGTTGAGCGAGGTGCGCGACACCCCCCGTTCGGCAAACAGCAGTTCTGCCGCGTCGAGCAGCTTGTCACGGGTTGCCAGTGCGTCGGCTTTGGTGCGTCTGACCATGTCTCTCTTTTTGTGGGGGCATTTGAAACGGGTCTCTACTATACATTCAAGATTGTATGTATACTGCCGGACTGTTTCAAATTCCACATTTCTCCAAAGGTTGACCATGTCTGCATTGATGCATGTCAAACCCCTGGCGCCGCGTTTGCGTGCGCCTTTTGTTTTGTCGGTGGCCGTGTTGGCCGTCGCTGGTTTGTTGTCCGCCTGTGGCGGCAAAGACGCCGCCGCTCAGGGCGCGGGTGGTGGTGGGGGCATGCCGCCGGTGGAGGTGGGCGTGGTCACGGTGGCGCCGGGTGACGTGGGCCTGACCACCGAACTGCCCGGTCGCCTCGAGGCCTCGCGTGTGGCCCAGGTGCGGGCGCGTGCCGCTGGCATCGTGCAGCAGCGCCTGTTCAAGGAAGGCAGCGACGTGAAGGCTGGCCAGGCCTTGTTCCGCATCGACGCCGCGCCCTATGCCGCCGCGCTGGCCAGCGCCGAGGCGCAGCTGGCGCGTGCCCAGGCCAACCTGGGCCAGGCAACCGCCACGGTGGAGCGTTACCGCCCGCTGGTGGCGCAGCGTGCCGTGAGCCAGCAGGATTTTGTCAACGCCGAAGCGGCACAAAAGCTGGCGCAGGCCGACGTGGCGGTGGCCCAGGCCGCCGTGCAGACCGCCCGCATCAACCGCGACTACGCCAACGTCACCTCGCCCATTTCGGGCCGCATCGGCCGCGCGCTGGTGACCGAAGGTGCGCTGGTGGGGCAGGGCGAAGCCACCCCGCTGGCGGTGGTGCAACAAATCGACCCGCTGTACGTGAACTTCACCCAGTCGGCTTCCGAGGTGCTGCGGTTGACCCGCGCCATCGAGGCCGGCCGATTCAAGCGCAGCGGCGCCCAGGCCGCGCAGGTGCGTGTGGTGCTGGACGACGGCAGCGAACACCCGCAAATGGGCAAGCTGCTGTTTGCCGATCTGTCGGTGGACAGCACCAGCGGCCAGGTGACCTTGCGGGCCGAGGTGCCCAACCCGGGTGGCAAGCTGCTGCCTGGCCTGTACGTGCGCGTGCGCCTGGAGCAGGCACAGGCCAGCAATGCCTTTGGTCTGCCGCAGCAGGCCGTCACCCGCACCCAGCAGGGCGACACCGTGACCGTGATCGATGGTGCGGGCCAACGTGTGCCACGCACCGTGAAGATCTCGGGCCAGCAGAACGGTCTGTGGGTGGTGACCGATGGCCTCAAGGCCGGCGAACAGGTGATGGTGGACGGCTTCCAGAAGCTGATGATGCTGCCCCCCACCGCACCAGTGAAACCCGTGCCCTGGTCGCCCACGCCGGCAGCGGCGGCGCCCGCTGCAACGGCCAAGCCTTGAGGGAGTTGAGGCATGGCCCGATTTTTTATTGACCGCCCCATCTTCGCGTGGGTGATCGCGCTGTTCATCTTGGTGCTCGGTGGCGTGTCCATCACCCAGTTGCCGATTGCGCAGTACCCGCCGGTGGCGCCGCCCGCCATTGTCATCAGCGCCGCCTACCCAGGTGCGTCAGCGCAGACGCTGGAGGACAGTGTGTTGTCCGTCATCGAACGCGAGATGAACGGCGCGCCTGGCCTGATCTACATGGAGTCGGTGGCACAAGCCGACGGCAGCGGCAACATCACCCTGAGCTTTGAGCAAGGCACCGACGCCGACCTGGCCCAGGTGGAGGTGCAGAACCGCCTCTCGCGCGCCACACCACGCCTGCCCTCGGCGGTGACGCAACAGGGTGTGCGGGTGGACAAGTCGCGCAACAACTTCCTGTTGTTCGCCATGATCTCCAGCGACGAACCGTCGCTGGACCCCGTCGCGCTGGGCGACTATTCCTCCCGCAGCATCGTGCCCGAACTGCAGCGCCTGCCCGGCGTGGGGCAGGTCCAGCTGTTCGGTTCCGAACGCGCGATGCGTGTGTGGGTGGACCCGGCCAAGCTGCTGGGCTACGGCCTGAGTGCGGCCGATGTCACCAACGCCATCCGCGCGCAGAACGCCCAGGTGTCGGCCGGTGAAATTGGTGCGTTGCCCAACATCGCGGGCCAGCAGGTGGCCGCCACCGTGGTGGTCAAAGGCCAGCTCACCAGCGTTGAGCAGTTTGGTCAGGTGGTGCTGCGCGCCAATGCCGACGGCTCGGCGGTGCGCCTGAAAGACGTCGCCCGCATCGAGTTGGGCGGCCAGGCCTACGCCACCTCGGCGCGCCTCAACGGCCAGCCTTCGGTGGGCATTGGTGTGCAGCTCTCACCCAGCGGCAACGCCCTGGCCACGGCCACGGCCGTGCGCGCCAAGATGACCGAACTGGAGCGCTTCTTCCCCCAGGGCATGAAGTGGGACATCCCTTACGACAGCTCGCGTTTCATCAAGATCTCCATCCAGCAGGTGGCCGAAACCCTGGTGGAAGCCGTGGTGCTGGTGTTCCTGGTGATGTTCCTGTTCCTGCAGAACTGGCGCTACACCCTCATTCCCACCATCGTGGTGCCGGTGGCCCTGATGGGCACCATGGGCGTGTTGCTGGCCATGGGCTACTCGATCAACGTGCTCACCATGTTCGGCATGGTGCTGGTCATCGGCATCGTGGTGGACGACGCCATCGTGGTGGTGGAGAACGTCGAACGCATCATGAGCGAGGAGGGCCTGCCGCCCAAACAAGCCACCCACAAGGCCATGGGCCAGATCTCCAGCGCCATCGTGGGCGTGACAGTGGTGCTGATCTCGGTCTTCGTGCCGCTGGCGTTTTTTGCCGGCTCGGTGGGCAACATCTACCGCCAGTTCTCCACCGTGATGGTCGCGTCCATCGCCTTCTCGGCTTTCCTGGCGCTCACGCTCACGCCCGCGCTGTGTGGCAGCCTGCTCAAGCCGGTGGAGGCGGGCCACGCCCACGCCAAAACCGGTTTCTTTGGCTGGTTCAACCGGGGCTTTGCGCGCACGGCCAAAGGCTACGAAGGTTTTGTGGCACGCCTGCTGCCGCGCGCCGCGCGTTACCTGGTGATCTACCTCGCCATTGGCGTGGCCGTGGGCTGGATGTACATGCGCCTGCCGACGTCCTTCCTGCCCGGTGAAGACCAGGGCAACATCATCGTCAACGTGCAGTTGCCGCCCGGCGCCACGCAGGAGCGCACGCGCCAGGTGATGGAGCAGGTCGAGGACTTCATCCTCAAGCAGCCCGAGGTGCAGAGCATGGTGGGCGTGATGGGCTTCAGCTTCTCCGGCCAGGGTCAGAACGCCGGCCTGGCCTTCGTGACGCTGAAGGACTGGTCCGAACGCACCGCGCCGGGCAGCAGCGCGGACGCGCTGGCCGGCCGCGCCTTCGGTGCATTGATGGGCATACGCGACGCGTTCATCTACCCGCTGAGCCCGCCGCCCATCCCCGAACTGGGCGCCTCGTCCGGCTTCAGCTTCCGCTTGCAGGACCGCGCCGGCCTGGGCCACGACGCGCTCATCAACGCACGCAACCAGTTGCTGGGCATGGCCTCGCAAAGCAAGGTCATCACCCAGATGCGCCCGGACGGCCTGGAGGACGCCCCGCAGCTTCAGGTGGACATCGACCGCGAGCGCGCCTTTGCGTTGGGGGTGGGGTTTGATGGCATCAACAGCGCCATCTCCACCGCCCTGGGCTCGGCCTACGTGAACGACTTCCCCAACGGCGGCCGTTTGCAGCGCGTGGTGGTGCAGGCCGATGCCACGGCCCGCATGCAACCCGAAGACGTGCTCAAGCTCAACGTGCCCAACAGCCGTGGCCAGATGGTGCCGCTGTCGGCCTTTGCCACCACCCAGTGGGTGACCGGCCCGATGCAGACCGTGCGCTACAACGGCTACCCGGCCGTGCGCCTGAGCGGCAGCGCCGCCCCGGGCTACAGCACGGGTGCGGCCATGGCCGAGATGGAAAAGCTCGCCGGCCAATTGCCGCAGGGCTTTGGTTTTGAGTGGACGGGCCAGTCGCGCGAAGAAAAACTCGCCGGCTCGCAAGCCCTCATCCTGTACGGCTTCGCGGTGCTGGCGGTCTTCCTGTGCCTGGCCGCGTTGTACGAGAGCTGGACCATCCCGCTGGCGGTGATTCTGGTGGTGCCCTTGGGCGTGTTGGGTGTGCTGGCGGCCACCTGGGGCCGGGGCTACGCCAACGACGTGTACTTCCAGGTCGGCCTGATCACCATCATCGGCCTGTCGGCCAAAAACGCCATCCTGATCATCGAGTTCGCCAAGGACTTGCAAGCGCAGGGGCGTGGTCTGGTGGAGGCGGCCCTGGAAGCCGCGCACTTGCGTTTCCGTCCGATTCTGATGACCTCGCTGGCCTTCACCCTGGGTGTGTTGCCACTGGCCATTGCCAGCGGTGCGGGTGCTGCCAGCCAGCGTGCCATCGGTACCGGCGTCATCGGCGGCATGATCACCGGCACCGTGTTGGCCGTGGTGTTTGTGCCCATCTTCTTTGTGGTCGTGCGCGGCCTGTTCAAGGGCAGCGCGCGCCAGCGCCTGGTGCATGCCCACGATGCCGAGCACCTGGGGGTGAAGCATGATTAAATTTATTTCCCCCCGCGCCGCCTTCGGCGTCACCCCCCAGGGGGCAACACCAGCCGTCTGGCAGAGCCAGCCCGGCGGTGTTCCCGGACGGGTCACTTCGCTGGGCGTGTTGTTGTTGGCAGGGCTGTTGTCGGCCTGTTCGCAACTGCCGGTCTACCAACGGCCTGCGGTCGATGTGCCGGCCGCCTTTCCCGCCGCCACGGCACCCGCGGCCACGCCCGCGCGTGACCTGGCGTGGCAGGACTTTGTGCGCGAGCCCGAGTTGCGCGCGCTGATCGAGACGGCCATCGCCAACAACCGCGACCTGCGCGTGGCGGTGCTGCAGATCGAACAGGCCCGCGCGCAGTTTCAAATCCGGCAAGCCGATCAGCTGCCCACCGTCAACGCGGCGGCCACCGGCAACCGCCAGCCGGCCGCCAACGGCGACGGCATCAGCAGCACCTACACGGCGGGCCTGGCCCTGGCCAGTTGGGAGATCGACCTGTTTGGCCGGGTGGCCAGCCTCAAGGAAGCCGCGCTGGCCCAGTTCCTGGCCAGCGAAGAAACCCGCAAGGCGGTGCAGGTCAGCCTGGTGGCCTCGGTCAGCAGCGCCTGGCTGGGCCTGCAGAACACCGACGACCAGATCGCACTCACGCGCCAGACCTTGGCCTCGCGTGTGGACGGGTTGTCGCTGACGAAGCTGCGCTTTGACAACGGCACCGCCACCGCGCTGGACCTGCGCCAGGCCGAGTCGCTGGTGGCGTCGGCCCAGGCCACGCTGGCCCAGTTGCAGCGCCAGCGTGCGCAAGAGGCCAACGCCCTGGCCTTGCTGGTGGGGCAAGGCGGTGCCTTGCCGCCCGCCGCTACCACCCGGGCGCCGGTGTTTGATGCAGCACTGCCGCTGGCCGAGGTGCCGGTGGGCCTGCCGTCGGATGTGCTGTTGCAGCGCCCCGACGTGCGCGCGGCCGAACAGCAACTGGTGGTCGCCAACGCGCAGATCGGCGCCGCCCGGGCGGCCTTTTTCCCGCGCATCAGCCTGACTGCCAGCGTGGGTACGGCCAGCAACCAGCTCTCCAACCTGTTCTCCAGCGGCTCCTGGGGATGGACACTGGCGCCGCAGGCGCTGCTGCCCATCTTCGACGCCGGCCGCAACCAGGCTGGGCTTGAGTCGGCGCAGGCCGCGCAACAGATTGCTGTGGCGCAGTACGAAAAAGCCATCCAGACCGCGTTCAAGGACGTGGCCGACGCGCTGGTGGCGCGCGAGCCCCTGGCGGAGCAATGGCGCGCCCAGCAGGCGTTGCTGACGTCTGAGGCCGAACGTGCCCGCCTGACCGACCTGCGCGTGAATGGTGGTGTGGCCAGCCAGCTCGAACTGTTGGATGCCCAGCGGTCGCTGTTCAGCGCCCAGCAGGCCCTGTTGCAGACCCGTCTGGCGCTGGCACAGAACCAGGTGGCCTTGTACAAGGCGCTGGGTGGCGGCTGGAAAACGCCGGGCTGATCGCTCGCGTTTGCCGGTTCTCAGTGGCTGGTCACGTGCCCCAGCCGCTGTGACAACATGCGCCCGGTCTCCAGCAGCGCCCGCGCCTGCGGGCCATCTGCTTGCAGGTCCAGGAGGGCGCTCGGTCCGATGGCGGCGATGGCCAGCGCCACGCGACCAAAACCGTCGAACACCGGCACCGCCAAGGCGCTGAGGCCGGGCAACAAATCGTCCCGCACGCGGGCGATGTGCTCGCGCCGGATGTCGGCCAGCTCGGCCGCAAAGGCGGGTTCATCGAGCGCGCCGGCGGCACCCTCTTCGGCCAGGGCGGCGGCGATTTCGGCGCGGTCGCGAAAGGCCGCGAACACCTTGCCCGTGCCGGTGCTGCGCAGCGACGCGGGCAGCCCGTGCCGCATGGACACGCGCACGGGTGTGGGGCCGTCTTCCACCCGGATGATGACCGGACCATGGGCACCCCACACGGCGGCCGACACGGTGCAGCCGGTGCGCAGGGCCAGGCCGGGCATTTCGGCAATCACCAAACGCACCGGGTCCAACTGCTGCAGGCTGATCAGGCCCAGCTGCATGGCCAGCGGCCCGAGGCCGTAGTGGCCACTCAGCGGGTCCTGCTCGATCAAGCCCACCTTGCCAAAACTCACCAGGTAGGGGTGTGATTTGGCCGGTGTCATGCCGGCCTCGCGCGCCAGGTCCTTCAAGGCCATGGCGCGGCCCGAGCGCGCCAGTGCCTTCAGCAACTGGCTGCCCACCTCAATGCTCTGGATGCCCCGCGACCCCCGGCCGCTGGGGGCCTCGGCGTCGTTGTCAGGGTCGTCGTGGTCTGGGCTGGGGGCGGGGGCGTGTTTCATGGCGGGCAAAAGGTTGCGCGGATTCTGCCAGTCTACGGGTTTTCACCTAAGCAAAGAGATTCGACATTGACGAATTTTCTCGCTACCATCCGCGCATTCGTTTCTGATAAACAAATTCGTCATTGACAAATATTCAGCCATGAACACCAAAACCTTCGCCTCCGCCGCCGACCTGGAAGAAAAGCAGGTCAGCTTCGACCGCCTGTCCGAACACGCCTACGCCTACACCGCCGAAGGCGACCCCAACACCGGCGTCATCATTGGCGACGACGCGGTGATGGTCATCGACACCCAGGCCACGCCGGTGATGGCGCAAGACGTGATCCGCCGCATCCGCGAAGTCACCGACAAACCCATCAAGTACGTGGTCATGAGCCACTACCACGCGGTGCGCGTGCTGGGTGCCTCGGCTTACATGGCCGAAGGCGGGCAGCACATCATTGCCAGCCGCGACACCTACGACCTGGTGGTCGAGCGCGGCCAGTTCGACAAGGACAGCGAGATCGGCCGTTTTCCGCGCCTGTTCCAAAACGTCGAGAGCGTCCCGCCCGGCCTGACCTGGCCCACGCTCACCTTCGAGGGGCGCATGAGCCTGTGGCTGGGGAAGCTCGAAGTGCAGCTGATCCAGCTCGGCCGGGGCCACACCAAGGGCGACACGGTGGTGTGGATTCCGTCCGAAAAAATCCTGTTCAGCGGTGATCTGGTCGAGTTCGACGCCACGCCCTACGCGGGCGACGCCTACTTCAAGGACTGGCCCCAAACGCTGGACAACATCGCCGCGCTCAAGCCCGAGAAGCTGGTGCCCGGCCGAGGTGCGGCGCTGCAAACACCCGAGCAGGTGCAGGCCGGCCTGGCCGGCACACGCGATTTCATCCGCGACCTCTACGCCAGCGTGCAAGCCGGCGTTGCAGCAGGGCAGGACCTGCGTCAGGTGTACGAGGCCACCTTCGCCGCCCTGCAACCCAAGTACGGCCACTGGGTCATCTTCAACCACTGCATGCCGTTTGACGTGACCCGTGCCTATGACGAGGCCACCCAACACGCCGACCCGCGCATCTGGACGGCCGAGCGCGACCGCCAGATGTGGCAGGCCTTGGAAGGCTGAGCTTTTTCCCCCACATCCACCCCGGAGACAAACCATGCAACGCAAAACATTCATCCAATCGCTGCTGACCCTGGCCTTGGCCACCACCACCACACTCGCGTCCGCGCAGGACAAACCCATCGAATGGGTGGTGGGCTACGCCGCAGGTGGCGGCTCGGACGTGGTCGCCCGCATCTTGGCCGAGGCCATGGCCAAGCCCTTGGGCCGCACCATCATCGTGACCAACAAGCCCGGCGCCGGCACCAACATCGCGGCCGACTACACGGCCCGCTCCAAGGACTTCGGCAACATCGTCTTCACCGCCGACTTTGCAACGCTCGCTGCCAACCCCACGCTGTTCACCAAGCTCAGCTACAACGCCGAGCGCGACTTCCAGCCCGTGGGCCTGCTGGTGCGTTTTCCCATGTTCCTGGTGGTGTCCAACACCGTGCCGGTGAACAACCTCAAGGAATTCCTGGCCTGGGCCAAGGCACAGAAAGACCCGGTGAGCTGGGGCTCGGCCGGCCTGGGCAGCCCGCACCACCTGGTGGGCGAGCTGTTCCGCGAGCAGAGCGGTCTGAACCTCGTCCACGTGCCTTACCGGGGCGCTGCCCCCGGTGTGCAGGACGTGGTGGGCGGCCAGATCCCGGCCATGTGGCTGGACAGCGCCAGCGCCTACCCGTTCATCCATGGCAAGAAACTCAAGGCCATCGCCGTGGCCAGCCCGGCCCGCCTGAGCACCATGCCCGACGTGCCCACCGCACACGAGCAAGGTCTGAAAGGTTTTGAGGGCTACGCCTGGCAAGGCCTGGTGGTGCCCACCGGCACCCCGCCCGAAGCCACGGCCAAATTTGCCCATGCGCTGCAACAGGCCTTGGGTCAGACGGTGGTCAAGGCCAGGCTGCAGGCCATGGGCCTGGAAACGCTGCCGGGCACGCCGGAACACATGGCGAGCTACGCCCGCGCCGAGCGCGACAAGTGGGGTGCCGTCATCACCAAAATCGGCGTCAAGCTGGACTGAGCGGGCGCTTTCACAGGAGCCTTGACATGCAGAAGACCTACACCTACCCCGAATACGCCTACGAACAAAGTGATGAGCAGCGCGCCGGTGTGCTCAAGCGCCACCCGGTGGTCATCATCGGCGCTGGCCCCATGGGCCTGACCCAGGCGCTGGACCTGGCGCAGCGTGGCGTGCCCACGGTGCTGCTCGACGACAACAACACCGTGAGCGTGGGCTCGCGCGCCGTGTGCTACGCCAAACGCCCGCTGGAGATCTGGGACCGCCTGGGCGTGGGCCAGGACTTTGCCGCCGCCGGCGTGCAGTGGCAAGTGGGCAAGGTCTTCTTCCGCGACGAACTGGCCTACCGCTTCGACCTGCTGCCTGAAACGCAGCACAAGATGCCTGCCATGATCAACTACCAGCAATACCACCTGGAAGAACGTCTGGTGCGCGCCTGCATGGATGCACCCCTGGTGGACCTGCGCTGGAAACACAAGCTGCTGGCCATTGAGCAACACGCCGACCACGCCACCCTCACGGTGGAGACGCCCGACGGCATCTTCAAGCTGGAGGCGCAGTGGGTCATCGCCGCCGACGGTGCCAACAGCGACACCCGCCGCATGATCGGCGCCGACTTCAGTGGTCAGTTCTTCCAGGACCGTTTCCTCATCGCCGACGTGGTGATGAAGGCCGACTTTCCCACGGAAAGGTGGTTCTGGTTCGACCCACCCTTTCACAGAAACCAGAGCGTGCTGCTGCACAAGCAGTGCGACAACGTCTGGCGCATCGACTTCCAGCTCGGCTGGGACGCCGACCCGGTGGAGGAGAAAAAGCCCGAGAACGTGATCCCGCGCATCCAGGCCATGCTGGGCCCCGATGTGGACTTCGAGCTGGAGTGGGTGTCGGTCTACCAGTTCGCTTGCCGTCGCATCGACCAGCTTCGCCACGGCCGTGTCATCTTCATCGGTGATGCGGCCCACCAGGTCTCGCCCTTTGGCGCACGCGGTGCCAACACCGGCGTGCAGGACTGCGACAACCTGGGCTGGAAGTTGCACGCCGTGCTGGCCGGCAACGCCCCGCTGGCCTTGCTCGACACCTACCATGAGGAACGCGCCTTTGCGGCCGACGACAACATCGGCCACTCCACCCGCGCCACCGACTTCATCACCCCCAAGAGCCGCAGCTCCCTGCGCCTGCGCAACGCGGTGCTGGAGCTGGCCCGTACCGAGCCCTTCGCGCGTCCGCTGGTCAACAGCGGCCGCCTGTCCACCCCCACGCCGTATGTGACGTCGTCGCTCAACACGCCGGACAGCGAGCCGTTCGCCGGCCACATGCGCCCCGGCACCAACTGCGCCGACGCGCCCATTGAACGCAACGGCGAGGCCGCCTGGCTGCTCAACCAGTTGGGTCAGGGTTTTGTGTTGCTGAGCTTTGGTTCGGCGACGCCGGTGAGCGTGGGCGGCGTGACCGCACAGGTGCTGGAGGTGGGCAAAGACATCATCGACCGCGCCGGCGTGTTGACCGAGCGCTACGACGCGTTGCCCGGCACCGTGTACCTCATCCGGCCCGACCAGCATGTGGCCGCCCGCTGGCGCACGTTCGACCCCACCCAGGCCCAGGCTGCGCTGGCACGCGCACTGGCCTTGCAATGAACAGCGAGACAAGCATGGCACTCAACCGACAACCCAACATCGCCAACCCCGACGTGTTCTACGCCGAACTCATCAACGCCCAGCGCGAACTCAGCGACGAGCAAGCCGACATGGTGCTGGCCAAGCTGGTGCTCATCCTGGCCAACCATGTGGGCGACCGCGCGGTGCTGAGCGAGGCCATTGCGCTGGCGCGCGAGAACACGTTGGACTCGGCCGCCTGACCTCAGGCCGAGGCCCATTGGGCCAACACCCCGGCCACCGCCGGCACAATGCTGACCGCGTTGCTGGGGTGGGGGATGCAGTCGGTGCTCCACACGTGCCGCGCGCCCGCTGCCTTCACCCGGTCAATGGCGTCGCCCGCGAACAGCGCGTGGGTCACGGCCACGTCCACACTGGCGGCGCCGGCCGCCCGCAGCAGGCGGGTGGCCTCCACCAGCGTCTGGCCCGAGCTGGCCACGTCGTCAAGCAGCACCACGGCGCGCCCGGCCACGGGCAGGGCGGGCAGGGCGGGCAGGGCAATGGTGACGTGGCGGTCGCCGTGGCGTTGTTTCACACAGGCGGCGTGGTCCCAGCCTCGCGCTTGGGCGGCACTGGCCACCCACTGCAGCGATTCTTCGTCGGGCCCCAGCAGCAGGGGCGCGCTGTGGTGCTGGGCGATCAGTTCGGCCAGCAGCGGCGCGCCGCTGAGCACCACGGCACGCTTCGCATCGCGCAGGGGCACGGCTTCGTGCAGGGTGGCCACGCGGTGCAGGTGCGGGTCCACGGTCAACACGGCGTCAAACAAATCGGCCAGAAAGCCGCCCACCACGCGCTGGCTCACCACCTCGCCGGGGTGGAAGGCGATGTCCTGGCGCATGTAGGCCAGGTAGGGCGTGACCAGGCCCAGCCACTGGGCGCCCAGGGCCCGAGCGCCGCGCGCGATCAGCAGCAGTTCCACCAGTTTTTCGTTCGGTTGGTGCAGGCCGCGCCAGACCACCACACGCGCAGGCAGTTCAGGCGGCAGTTGCAACCGCAACTCGCCGTCGGGGAAGCGGTGGCGTTGCACCACCTGCAGGGGCAGGTGTGCGGCGTGTGCGGCGCGGCTGGCGATCTCGGCTTCGTCTTCCAGGCACAGCAGGCAAAGGGGGGCGCTCATGTTCAAAACTCCACAAACACGTGTGGCATCTGGCTGGCGTCACCCAGCGCAAAGGCGGTGCTGCGCTGGGTGGCCTGGCGCGCAAACTCCAGGTCGGCGGGAAAGTCGGCGTACACGCGGTACAGCGGTTGACCGGCTTGCACCGTGTCGCCGAGTTTGTGGAACAGATCCACGCCAGCGCTGGGCACTTTGGGTGCGCCGGCCAGGCGCGCAATGCGCGCGATCTGCAGGTTGTCGATGCCAATCACCACACCGTCGGCGGGGGCCAGCACATCAAAATGGAGTTTGCCCAGCGGCGGGTGGTGGTGGTCGAAATGGCGCGAACCCTGGGCCTCGATCAGCGCGTTCATCTGTGCCAGGGCGCGGCCCGAATCGAGGATGTCGCGTGCAATGGTGAAGCCGTCGCCACCGCGAACGTCCGGGTTGCATTCGATCAGCCGGCCGGCCAGGCGCAGCGATTTCTGCCGCAGGTCGTTGGGGGCCAGAGGGTCGTTTTCCAGCACCCGCATCACGTCGCGCGCTTCCAGCACCGGGCCAATGCCTTGGCCAATGGGCTGGCGGCCGTCGGTGATGACCACATCCAGCGAGAGGTGCAGGCGCTGTGCCACGTATTCGAACAGGCGGCGCAGGCGTTGCGCCTCGGGCATGGAGCGCACTTTGGCGGTGGGGCCGATGGGGATGTCCAGCACCAGGTGGGTGGCGCCAGCGGCGATTTTTTTCGACAGGATGGAAGCCACCATCTGGCCGGGTGAATCGATGGACAACGGGCGCTCCACCGAGATCAGCACGTCGTCGGCCGGCGAGAGATCGGCGGTGCCACCCCAGGCCAGGCAGGCCTTGTGCTGTTGCACGATGGCGGTGAGTTCGTCGAAGGGCAGTTCCACGCGCGCCATCACCTCCATCGTGTCGGCCGTGCCGGCGGGCGAGGTGATGGCCCGCGACGAGGTTTTGGGGAACACCAGCCCGGCCGCCGCCACGATGGGCACCACCAGCATGGAGGTACGGTTGCCTGGTATGCCGCCGATGCAGTGTTTGTCCACCACCAGCGGGGCGTGCCAGTCCAGCCGGCGGCCGGTGGCCACCATCGCTTCGGTGAGGAAATACACCTCCTCGCGGTCCAGCTCGGCGCGGTTGCAGGCCACCACAAAAGCGGTCAGTTCGATTTTGGAGTAGCGGTGCGCCGCGATGTCGCGCACGATGGCCAGAAAGTCCTCACGGCCGAGGCGCTCGCCTTCGATCTTGCGGAACAGCGCCGGTATGGACTCGGGCGGTTCGGCTTGCGAGACGGTGACCGGGTGGCCCTTCTCAACACCCAGGCGCTCGAAGGCGTCTTGCGAGAGGCCCAGCTCGTGGCACTGCACGATGCGCGGGTCGCTGCTGACGTTGAGCACCGCGAGGATGCGTTTGCCGTTGGCCCGCACCTCCACCTTGGCCAGGGCCTTGAAGCCCTCGGCGCGGTAGATGGCGCAGTCGCGGTGCAGGTAGGCGACGTTTTCGTGGTGGGTGTCGATGGCCACGCGGCGCAGGGCCAGGGTGTTGCTGTGCTCGGTGGCAACGGCGGCCGCATCGGGGCCGGCTCGGCTGGTGGTGTTGTTCATGGTGCGCTGCTGAAGGGCTGTCTCTGTGTTCATGCTAGCGCCAAAGTGCGCTGGCGGCTGTGGCTTCTCTGACGACTTGCGCTTCACGGTGGGGACGCGGTGGCCAGGTTGTGCAGCAACGCCCGTTTCATGGCTTGCGCGGCATCTTGCATGGGCATCAGGACGCGGCGCACGGTGTCTTCGGTCGAGGCAATTTGCAGCAGCCACGAGCAAGAGACGCACGCCAGCACCTGCTGCCCGTTGGTGACGGGCACCGATAGCGCGCCGTAACGTTCGGGCGAGTCGGCTGGCACGACCAACACATCCCGCAGCGCGTAGCCGCTGGTGCGCACGTCGCGCAGGCGTTGCGGCAGCCTGCCAGACCGCAACATGGCCTGATCCCGTTCATCGGCCGAGTGCGACAGCCGCTGCAGCAGCGCATCGCGTTCGGCGGCAGGGCAGAATGCCAGGTAACACAAACCCAGCGACGACCGCAGCATGGGGGCCTGGTAGCCCAACTGGCGGTGGTTGGCCGCCAAGCCCAACACCACGGCGTCGGGTTCATCGACGATGAGCATGTGCTCACCCTCACGCACACCCAGGTTGACGGGCCACGGCACGGCTTGCTGAAGCCGCGTCATCGCGGGATGTGCGAGTTGCGCCACGCGGGCCAGGTGGGCGCGCTGCGCTGGTGGCAGGCCGGGCGAGGTTTCCATGACGTAGCGCCCGCGTGTGCCTTGGCGCCTGATCCAGCCGCTCTCCACCAGCGTGTGCAGCAGCCGCACCAGCGTGGCCTTGGGCAGGCCAGTGGCGTCCCTCAGTTCGGTGAAGGACAGGGACGACGCGCGCCGCACGGCGCTCAGCACCTGCAGGCCACGCTGCAGCGATTCGACAGTCGGTGGAGGTGGCATCGCCGGTCAGAAAAGTTCCGTTGCGTGGAACTATAGCTGCCACGCTGCGGCGGGTCTTCCTACATTGCAACGCCTTGCACACACAACTTTCCCATCACACAACCCCATGAAGAACGATCCCATGAACACGCTGCGCATTGCCTTTGTCACAGGCGGTGCCTCCGGCATCGGCCTGGCCACCGTCGAGCGCCTGGCGCGCGACGGCCACCGGGTGGTCGCCATCGACCGCAACGAGGCCCAGTTGACCGAGGCCGTCGAACGTTTGCAGCAGCTCAAGCTCGACGTCCAGGCCGCGGCTGCCGATGTGTGCGACCGCACGGCCATCGCCCACATCCTGGACACCCAGCCTTCGGTGGATGTGGCGGTGGCGGTGGCGGGCGTGTACCGCTCGCGTGCTTTTGATGAGCTGAGCGATGCGGATTTTCAGCGCACGCTGGACGTGAACCTTCGCGGCGTGTTTGTGCTGGCCCAGGAGGCGGCGCGGCGCATGCAGGCGGGCGGGCGCATCGTCGCGGTGTCCTCACGCGGTGCGCTGGGCATGCACCGCGCCGCAGACTACGTGGCGTCCAAGGCCGGCGTGGTGGGCCTGGTGCGCGCCATGGCCATGGACCTGCGCACGCGGCAGATTGCCGTCAACTCGGTGGCGCCCGGCTTCACCGACACGCCCATGACCCGCAGCATGCCCAGCGACTTGTACGCGGCGGCTGAGGCGCTGGAGCCCAGCGGTGCGGCGACCTCACCCGATGACATCGCCCACGCCATTGCATTCCTCGCCGCGAAGGAAACCCGGTTCATCACCGGTCAGACCCTGATGGTGGACGGTGGCAAGTCGCTGGGCGGCCTGGGGGTTTGAGTTACCAGGCGACACAACCGCCGCGCTCGCCGCGCTTTGGGTCACCCGTGCCCGGTGCCGCGTGACAGCCGGTTGGCCATGCTCCAGCGGTGCACCTCCGATGGCCCGTCGTAAACGCGGAAGGCGCGGATGTCCTTGAAGATGCGGGCGACGATGGTCTCGTCCGACACACCGCTGGCGCCCAGCACCTGCACCGCGCGGTCCACCACGCGCCACTGCGCCTCTGAACACAGCACCTTGGTCAAACTCGACTCGTGCCGCCCCTTGTGCCCCTGGTCCAGCACCCAGGCGCAGTGCCAGATGGCAAGCCGCGCGCTGTGCAGGTCCATGTCGTTGTCGGCCAGCATGAAACCCACGCCCTCGTGTTCAATGAGCGGCTTGCCAAAGGCGTGGCGGCTGCGGGCGTAAGCGGTGGCCACGTCGTGCGCGCGCCGCGCCTGGCCTTGCCAGCGCATGCAGTGCGTGAGCCGTGCGGGTGCCAGTCGCACCTGGGCATAACGAAAGCCCTCGCCGATTTGCCCCAGCACATCGCTGGCGGGCACACGCACATTGGTGAAGCGCACCACACCGTGGCCACCTGTGAAGCAGCTGTCCAGCGCGTCGATCTGGCGTTCAATGACGATGCCATCAACGTCCATGTCGCTCAGGAACATGGTGGCGCTGCCGTCTTCCATGCGCGCCATGATGATGGCGAAGCTGGCCCCGGTGGCGCCGGTGATGAACCATTTGAGGCCGTTGATCACATAGTGGTCGCCATCACGCACGGCCGTGGTCTGCAGCATGGACGGGTCGGAGCCGGAACCGGGCGCCGGCTCCGTCATGCAGAAACACGAGCGGATGTGTCCTTGTACCAGCGGGCGCAACCAGCGTTCTTTTTGCGCGTGGGTGGCCACCACCTCCATCAGGTGGATGTTGCCTTCGTCGGGGGCGTGGATGTTGAGTGCCACCGGCCCGAGCGGCGAGTAGCCGGCTTCCTCGAACACGATGGCCTTGTCGATGTGCGACAGGCCCAGACCGCCCAGTTCGGGTGACGCATGGGGTGTCAGCAGCCCGGCCGCGCGGGCTTTTTCAACCAAATCACGGCGCAGGGCTTCGTGTGGGCCGTGGCCGTCCTGGCGCGGATCGCGCTCCATCGGAATGACCTCATCGGCGATGAAGCGGCGTGTGCGTTGCTGCAGTTCGAGTTGGGCGGGGCTGAGGCTGAAATCCATGGTCGGCGCGGCGGGGTCGGTGGGAGCCGGAGTATGAGATTCAGGCCGTTCTGAAGGCTGTCGCCATCGGGTCAGCGCGGGTGCCTGCCGCCCTCAGCTTGCGTGACCCAGCGCCTGGTTGTAGATCGCGCGGCTCTGCTGGTAGCAGCTGCAGCTGGCCTGGAGCAACGCCGGCCGGTCGGCGATGACGATGTGGCCGCGGTTGTAGTGAATCAACCCCTGTTGCTGCAACCACCCGGCCGCTTCGGTGACCCCCGCGCGCCGCGCGCCCAGCATGTGGGCCAGGTGTTCGTGGGTCAGCCAGAGGTCGCGCGAGCGCATGCGGTCCTGGCACATCAGCAGACAGCGCGCGAGCCGCTGTTGCAGGGGGTGGAAATGGTTGCACACCGATTGCAGCCCCAACTGGCGCAGCTCCGCGTACAAGTAGTGACTCACCAGCCACACCAGATGCGGGTGGTCGCGGCCATGACGCGCCAGCCGGGTGGCTTCGATCTTCCAGGCCATGCCAGCTGCGCTCACCACGGCGCCGCACGCCGAGACAAATATGCCCAATGCACAGCCACCGCCGTACAGACCTTCGGGGCCGGTCAGGCCCAGGTTCAGGCGTTTGCCGTCCAGTGTGGGGGCCACCAGCGAGATCATGCAGGTGGTGGGGAAGTACGCGTGGCTTTGAAGCGTGCCACCTTCGCCCAGCACGGTGGATGCGCTCAGCTCCACCAGTTCCGCCTGAGCCAGCAGACCCTGGCGGTCGTGCGGCTCCAGTTGCTTCAGGATGCGGTTGGCCAGCGTGTGGTTGATACTGGCTTTCAACCGGCCGGGTAGGCTGTTTGGGAAGAGCCTGCCAGGCAGCAGGCGCCTGCGCATGCGCACTGACCGCCTGCGCACCTGGGGTGGGTGGCGCACTTGGCGTCGTGTGGGTGTTGCATCGGCGTTTCCTTGAACCTGCCACAGGGGCGTGAAGAGCGTCCGACCAGGGACGCTCTGTTCAAGGGAATTCTGCGGAGAAAAAGGGACAAAAGCGGCCAGCGTACGTTGCCGTACAGAAGCCGTTGTCACGCAGGCGGTCGTGGCCACCTGGCCTGTTCCCGCAGGCGGCTGTCCGATGTCAGGAGGCCGTCTGCTGACCGGTCAGCCGGTGGTGGCCAGTGCCCGTTGCCGCGACGAGGTGGTCATGACGTTGGCTTCGCCGTCGATCACCACCTTGTCACGCACGCGGCAGGTGGTGGACAACACGGCGCGCGCGCGTTCCAGGTCCACCGACACCACTTCCACCGTCGCATGCACCGTGTCGCCAGGGCGCACCGGCGCCCGAAACTTGAGCTGCTGGCCCAGGTAGATGGTGCCTGGCCCGGGCAGCCGGTTGGCGATGGCGGCCGAGATCACGCTGGCGCTCAGCATGCCGTGCGCGATGCGCCCCCCGAAGGGGGTGCTGCGCGCGAACTCCTCGTTCAGGTGCACCGCGTTGTTGTCACCCGAAACGCCGGCAAACAACACGATGTCGGCCTCGGTGATGGTGCGCGAGAACGTCGCGCTCAAACCGGGGCGCAGGTCCTCGATGTCGTGGCCGTTGAGTTCGTTCATTTTTGTTGTCTCCCTGAATGTGCTTGTGTGAGCCGGTGGATGTCAGTCCGGCACCACCGCCGTGACTTCGATTTCCACTTTGGCGCGGTCTTCCACCAGCGCTGCCACCTCGACCGCCGTCATGGCGGCGTTGAAGCTGCCGATCAGCTCCTTGAAGGCCTTGCCAATTTCGGGGTAGGCGGCCACATATTCTTTTTTGTCGGTCACGTACCAGGTCATGCGCACGATGTGCTCGGGCTTGGCGCCACCAGCGGTCAGCACCTCGACGATGTTTTGCAGCGCCTGGCGCACCTGGCCGGCCATGTCGTCGGTGTGGAAAACGCCCTGGGCGTCCCAGCCGATCATGCCGGCAACAAACACCATGCGGCCTTTGGCGGTGACGCCGTTGGCGTAGCCGCGGGGACGGGGCCAGCCGGGGGGAAGCAGAACTTGCATGTGGTCTCCAATCAGGACAGTTTCAAGAAACGGGTTTCGATGGCGTGGCGCACATCGTCGGGGGCGGGTATGGGCTGGTGGGTGTCCAGGCTGGTGAACACCAACACCTTGTGGGCTTTCATGCGCAGCTGGTCGCCGACGCGGATGTCGAAGTCGAGTGAAAAGGAGCTGCGACCCAGGTGTTTGACTTGCAGGCCAAGCACCACCTCGTCGCCGGGGCGGCTGATGGCGGTGAAGTCACACTCCAGCCGCACCGTGGGCGTGCCCACGCGGCGCGGCCCCAGCAGCTCGGCGTAGCTCACGCCCAGGCCTTCGGTGAACCAGTCCTCCAGGTGGCCATTGAGCATCACCAGGTACTGTGGGAAGTAGACAATGCCAGCCGGATCGCAGTGGGCGAAACGGATGCGCAGCGGCTTCTCAAAACGTTTCATGTGTCCAAGTCCTCAATGGCCGCAGCGCAGGGCCGCCCCAAGCAAGGCCCGCCCCCTCGGGGGGCAGCGACCCGCGCAGCGGTGGAGCGTGGGGGCGTCATGCTTCGTGCAGTTTGAAGCGCTGCAGCTTGCCGGTCTGGGTGCGGGGCAGCTTGTCGACAAACTCGACGGCGCGCGGGTACTTGTAGGGCGCCACCGTCTGCTTGACGAAGTCCTGCAGCGTTTTCACCATGGCCGCGTCCTGCTCCTGGCCGGGGCGCAACACCACAAAGGCTTTCACGATCTGGCCGCGTTCTTCGTCGGGCACACCAATCACCGCGCACTCGGCCACCGCCGGGTGCAGCATCAGCGCGTCTTCCACTTCGGGCGCGGCGATGTTGTAGCCGGACGAGATGATCATGTCGTCGGTGCGGGCCTGGTAGAAAAAGTAACCGTCGGCGTCCATCAGGTAGGCGTCGCCGGTCACGTTCCAGCCGTTTTTCACATAGGTCTTCTGGCGCTCATCGGCCAGGTAGCGGCAGCCGGTGGGGCCTTTCACCGCCAGCTTGCCCACGGTGTCAGGCGGCACCTCGTTGCCGTCGTCATCCACCACCTTGGCCTGGTAGCCGGGCACGGGTTTGCCGGTGGCGCCGGGGCGGGCCTTGTCCTCGGTGTGCGAGATGAAGATGTGCAGCATCTCGGTGGCACCGATGCCGTCGATCAGTTCGATGCCGGTGGCTTCTTTCCACAGGGCGCGGGTGGAAGCGGGCAGGGCCTCGCCGGCCGACACACATTTGCGCAGGTGGGTCCGCTTCAGCTCAATGCCCCGTGCCGCCAGCGTGCGGTAGGACGTGGGCGCGGTGAACAGCACCGTGGCGTGAAATTCCTTGATGCCGTCGAGCAACTGCGGCGGGCTGGCCTTTTCCAGCAGCACGGTGGACGCGCCCACCGACATGGGAAACAGCACCAGACCACCCAGGCCAAAGGTGAAGGCCAGCGGCGGGCTGCCAATGAACACGTCGTCGGCCGTGGGCTTGAGCACGTGCGGCGGCCAGCAGTGGCAGATCGCCATCACGTCGCGGTGGAAGTGCATGGTGGCCTTGGGCACACCGGTGGTGCCCGAGGTGAAGCCCAGCAGGCAGGTGTCGTCGCTGGCGGTGTCCAGGTTGTCGAAATAGGGCGAGGCGCGCTCCATGGCGGCTTCCAGGCTGTCCGGCCCTTCGTAGTTGAAGTGGCGCAGGTGGCGCAGCAGGGGCGTTTCCAGCGCGGTCAGGCGCATCTCTTCGGCCAGCGAAGCGTCGCACAACGCGTGGCTGACTTGCCCAATGTCAACGATGGCTTTGAGCTCCTTGGCGCGCAGCAGCGGCATGGTGGCCACGGCGATGCCGCCGGCCTTCATCACCGCAAACCAGCACGCCACCAACATGGGGTTGTTGGGTGCGCGCAGCAGCACGCGGTTGCCGGGCACCAGGCCCATGTCCTGCACCAGCACGTTGGCGATGCGGTTGGCCTTGTCGCGCAGGTCGGCGTAGGTCCAGGTCAGGCCGGGTGCTCGGATGCAGACACGGTCGCCGTGGCCGGCGGCCACATGTTTGTCCAGCAACTCGGTGGCGCAGTTGAGGCGCTCGGGGAACTGCAGCTCGGGCAGGTCGAACACAAATTCGGGTTGCTGATCGGCCGGCGGCAGGTTGTCGCGGGCAAAGGTGTCAACGTGGGCTGTGGTCGCAGCGTGTTTCATGGCGTGTCTCCCCGGTTGTTCAGCGGGCCACTTCTTTGAGCAGCTCGCGGCCGATGATGAGCTGCTGCACCTCGGTGGCGCCTTCGTAGATGCGCAGCGAACGGATCTCGCGGTACAGGCGCTCCACCGGCTGTTCGCTGACCACGCCCAGGCCGCCCCAGATTTGCACGGCCGCGTCGATGACCTGCTGCGCGTTTTCGGTGGCGGTGAGCTTGGCCATGGCGGCTTCCTTGGTCACGCTGTGGCCCTGGTCGCGCTTCCAGGCGGCGCGGTAGGTCAGGAGGGCGGCGCTGTCGATCATGGTGGCCATCTGCGCCAGCTTGGCCTGGGTGAGCTGGAAGTCGGCCAGCACGCCACCAAACATCTTGCGGGTGGTGGCGCGGTGCAGGGCCTCGTCGAACGCGCGGCGGGCAAACCCCAGCGAGGCGGCCGCCACCGAGGTGCGGAACACGTCCAGCGTGCGCATGGCCACCTTGAAGCCTTCGCCGGCCGCGCCCACGCGCTGCGTGGCGGGGATGCGGCAGTTGGTGAAGCGCAGCCGCGCCAGCGGGTGTGGCGCGATGACGTCGATGCGCTCGGCGATCTCGAAGCCCGGTGTGTTGGCCTCGACGATGAAGGCGCTGATGCCACGTGCACCAGGCGCTTCGCCGGTGCGGGCGAACACCACGTAGAAATCGGCAATGCCGCCGTTGGAGATCCAGGTTTTCTCGCCGTCGAGCACGTAGTGGTCGCCGTCGGCCACGGCCGCGCAGGCCATGGCCGCCACGTCGGAGCCGGCTTGCGGTTCGGACAGAGCGAAGGCCGAGATGGCTTCTCCGGTGGCGACTTTGCTCAGGTATTTCTGGCGCTGCTCGGGTGTGCCGTGCAGCGAAATGGCGCCCGAGCCCAGGCCCTGCATGGCAAAGGCAAAGTCGGCCAAGCCGCTGTGGCGTGCCAGGGTTTCGCGGATCAGGCAGATGGCGCGTGCGTCCATGGTCTGCGAAGACTCGCCCACCGCGTGGCGGAGCCAGCCGGCCTGGCCCAACGACTTGACCAGGGCCTTGCACTCGGCGTCCACGTCGGGACCGTGGGCGTGCGGGATGTTCTCGGTCGCCCAGGCATCCAGAGCGCGCGCGAGTTCGGCGTGGCGAGGTTCGAAAAAGGGCCAGTCGAGGTAGGTGGTATCGCTCATGCCGCGTCCTTGTGTCAGTTGCCTTGGAAGACCGGTTTTTGCTTGGCCACAAACGCGTGGTACGCGCGCCCGTAGTCCTCGGTCAGCATGCAGATGGCCTGGGCCTGGGCTTCGGCTTCAATGGCCTGTTCGATGGTCATGGCCCATTCCTGGTGCAGCATGGTTTTGGTGATGCCGTTGGCAAAACTCGGACCGGCGGTCAGGTCGGCGGCCAGTTTGTGGGCGTCGGCCAGCAGCGCTTCGGGCTCGCTCAGGCGGTTGAAGAAACCCCAACGCTCGCCTTCTTCACCACCCAGGCTGCGCCCGGTGTAGAGCAGCTCGCTGGCACGGCCCTGGCCGATGATGCGCGGCAGCATGGCGCAGGCGCCCATGTCGCAGCCGGCCAGGCCGACGCGGTTGAACAGGAAGGCGGTTTTGCTGCGGGCCGTGCCCAGGCGCATGTCGGACGACATGGCGATGATGGCGCCGGCGCCGGCACACACACCGTCGATGGCGGCAATGATGGGCTGCGGGCACACGCGCATCATCTTCACGAGCTCACCCGTCATGCGGGTGAACATCAGCAGCTCGGGCGCTTTCAGGTCGATCAGCGGGCCGATGATTTCGTGCACGTCGCCGCCCGAGCAGAAGTTGCCACCCGCGCCGGTGACCACCACGGTCTTGACGTCGGTCGCCCACTTGAGGTTGTGGAACAGGTCGCGCAGTTCGGCGTAGCTGTCGAAGGTCAGCGGGTTCTTGCGCTCGGGGCGGTTGAGCGTGATGGTGCCCACGCCGTCTTTCACTTCCCACAGGAAGTGCTGGGCTTGGTAGCCGGCCAGGGGCTTGTGGTTGCCGGCTTGCAGCGCGGGGTCGAGGGGCTTGTTCATCTTGTCTTCCTTCTTTGTGTTCACATGACTTCGCCGCCAGCGACGGAAATTTGCTGGCCGGTGACGGCAGAGGCGCCTTCGCCACACAGCCAGGCCACCGCGTCGGCCACCTGCTCGGGCAACACCAGCTTGCCCTGCGGGTTGGATTTGACGAATTCGGCACGGGCCTCTTCGGCGCTGCGGCCGGTCTTGGCCACCACACGTTCAATGCTTTCGCGCACGATGTCGGTTTCGGTGTAGCCGGGGCAGACCGCGTTGACGGTGACACCCTTCTTGGCCATCTCCAGCGCCAGCGATTTGGTCAGCCCGACCACGCCGTGTTTGGCCGCGCAGTAGGCCGACACGTAGGCATAGCCCACCTGGCCGGCCGTGCTGGCCACGTTGACCACGCGGCCCCAGCCGCGTGCCACCATGCCCGGCAACACGGCCTGGGTGCAGACCAGGGTGCCGGTGAGGTTGACGCTGAGCATCTGGTGCCACAACGCCAGGTCCATCTTGAGGAAAGGCGCGGTCTGGGCCTGGCCGGCGTTGTTGACCAGCACGTCCACCGGGCCAAAGCGGGCCTCGGCCTGTGCCACAGCCGCCGCCACCTGGGCCGGGTCGGCCACGTCGGCGCTCACGGCCAACAGGTGCTCCGGGTCGGTGTTGGCCAGGGCCTGCACCACGGCCAGCCGGCGGCCCAGCACGGTGACGTTGAGGCCACGTGCCACCAGGGCCTGCGCGATGGCCGCGCCTATGCCCTGGCCGCCGCCGGTGACGAGGGCGTGACGGTTGGCGCTCATTTGGCCGATGCCGCTGCGGCCATGGACTTCTCGCGGGCGAAGATGGACTCCATCTGGCCCTTGGCGGAGCGGTACTGCTTGGGCCAGCCCACCGGCGTGTAGCCGATCTTGGCCGCCTCGGTCAGCGTCCAGGCCGGGTTGGCCAGGTGCGGGCGGGCCACGGCGCAAAGGTCAGCGCGGCCGGCGGCCAAGATGGAGTTGGCGTGGTCGGCCTCGCTGATGGCTCCCACCGCGATGGTGGGAATGCCGGCTTCCTGGCGGATGCGATCGGCAAACGGCGTCTGGAACATGCGGCCATAGACCGGCTTTTCCTTCTTGCTGACCTGCCCCGAGGAGCAGTCGATCATGTCGGCGCCGGCGGCCTTGAACGCCTTGGCAATCTCCACCGCGTCGTCGGGCGTGATGCCACCTTCAACCCAGTCGTGCGCCGAAATGCGCACCGACATGGGTTTGTCGGCCGGCCACACGGCGCGCACCGCTTTGAAGACTTCCAGCGGGTAACGCAGGCGGTTCTCCAGGCTGCCGCCGTATTCGTCGCTGCGGTGGTTGGTCAGCGGCGAGATGAAGCTGGACAGCAGGTAGCCGTGGGCGCAGTGCAGCTCCAGCCAGTCGGCGCCGGCCTCGTGTGCTGCTTTCGTGGAGGCGACGAACTGGGCCAGCACCGTGTCCATGTCGGCACGGGTCATGGCCTTGGAGACCTGGCTCACACCTTCAAGGTACTGCTGCTCGGACGCCGACATGATGGGCCAGTTGCCTTCCACCAGCGGTTGGTCAATGCCGTCCCAGGCCAGGCGGGTGGAGGCCTTGGCGCCGGCGTGACCGATCTGGATGGCGAACTTGGCGTCGGTGTTGGTGTGGATCCAGTCGGCGATGCGCTTGAACGCGGTGGTGTGCTCGGGCTTGTACAGGCCGGGGCAGCCCGGGGTGATGCGGCCTTCCGCGCTCACACAGCTCATCTCGGCAAACACCAGGCCGGCGCCGCCCATGGCGCGTGCGCCCAGATGCACCAGGTGGTAGTCACCCGCCAGGCCGTCCACCGCGCTGTACTGCGCCATGGGCGAGACCACGATGCGGTTCTTGAGCGTGAGGCCGCGCACGGTGTAGGGCGTGAACATGGGGGGCACGGGCACCGGGCTGTTGAGGCCGGCCTTTTGGGCCAGCCACTGCTCGTAGCCGTCCAGCCAGGCCTTGTCGCGCAGGCGCAGGTTTTCGTGGCTGATGCGCTGGCTGCGCGTGAGCATGGAGTACATGAACTGCTCGGGTTCCAGCTGATCGCAGTAGCGCTTGCCACACACCTCAAACCACTCCATGGCGTTCCAGGCAGCGTTCTGCAGGCGCAAGGTTTCCACGCGGCGCAGCTCTTGGTATGTGCTGAGCACCTCGCCGATCTTGTCGGGGCTGTCGCCCAGCAACTTGAACTGGCGGGTGAGTTCGATCGCGTCTTCGATGGCCAGTTTGGTGCCTGATCCGATGGCGAAGTGGGCGGTGTGGACCGCGTCGCCCATCAGCACCACGTGGCTGTTGTTCTCGTTCTTGAGCCACCACTGTTCGCACACCACACGCTGGAAGTTCAGCCAGGCCGAGCCACGCAGGTGGCGGGCGTTGGTCATGAGCTTGTGGCCTTGCAGCGTGTCTTTGAACAGGTTCTCGCAGAAGGCGATGGACTGGTCCTGGTCGGCCTTGTCGAGGCCGTGGGCCAGAAACACCTCTTCGGGGCACTCGACGATGAAGGTGGTGGTGTTCTCGTCGAACTTGTAGATGTGGGCCTGGAACCAGCCGTGTTCGGTGCGCTGGAAATCGAAGGTGAAGGCGTCGTACAGGCGGTGTGTGCCCAGCCAGATGTAGCGGTTGGGGCGGGTGACGATGTCGGGCTTGAAGGTGTTGGCGTAGCGCGTGCGGATCTGCGAGTTGATGCCGTCGCTGGCGATGATCAGGTCGGCGTCCGCGTAGGCCAGGTCGTTGTCGGCGTTGGTTTCAAACACCAGCTTGACGTCCAGCTCTTCGCAACGTGCTTGCAGGATGTTGAGCAGCTTCTTGCGGCCAATGCCCACAAAGCCGTGGCCACCCGAGCGGATGGTGCGGCCCTTGAACAGCAGCTCGATGTCGTCCCAGTGGTTGAAGGCCTGCTCGATCTCGGCGGCGGTGGCCGGGTCCCACTGGCGCATGTTGTCCATGGTGGCGTCGGAGAACACCACGCCCCAGCCGAAGGTGTCGTAGGGCTTGTTGCGCTCGACCACCGTCACGTCGTGGGCGGGGTCCAGCTGTTTCATCAGGAGACCAAAGTACAGGCCGGCTGGGCCGCCACCGATGCACACAATTTTCATCGCAGTTCCTTCAGTTGGGTCGGATCAAGAACAACTCCATTCAGAGTCGAATAATTCATATCTAAAGTAAGTGAAGATGAGTTTAGAAGGACTTCCCCAATTTGGCAAGCGTTGCGCAGCGTGTCGTTGCGAGGGTTTACCCGATGGCGCTCGGGCGGGGGCTGGGTTCAGTTTCTCGCGTGGGACAGTTGCAGGCTGTCTACCCCTTCCAGTTGGCGCAGGAGGCGCGAAAGTTCGAACAGCGAACCCGCCTCAGGGCGGCTGGTGTTGGCCACCATGACGAACTGCCAGGTCACGTGGTGGTGTTGGCGGGCGATGTGCAACGAGCCCTCGGCCACGCTGTAGCCCCACGACCGCATGAGTTGACGCATGCCCCGCTCATCGGGCTCAACACCACTGCCAAAGCCCAGGGTGACGCCCAACGCACGCCGGGAGGGCAGACGCATTTCCAGTTTGGACCCCCACATCATCAGCGACGCCGACAGCAGCGACAGCAGGATGGCGGCGGCATAAAACCCCACGCCCACCAGCACGCCGATGGCCGACGAAGCCCAGATCGAAGCGGCGGTTGTGAGGCCGCTGATGTTCATGCCCTCTTTCATGATGACGCCCGCGCCCAGAAAACCGACGCCGGTGACGATGCCCTGCACCACCCGGGTGGGGTCCACCGGCGGCAGGCCCGTGTGCTCCAGCCCACCCCACCAGAAACCGGGGTAGCCCGAAAACACCGTCAGCGCGGCCGAGGCCATGCACACGATGCCGTAGGTGCGCATGCCGGCGGCACGGCCGTGGTACGAGCGCTCGTAGCCCACCAGCAAGCCCAGCAACAAGGCGCCCACGAGGTTGGCGAACACCAGCAGGTTCACTTCAACGAGGGGCGCACTCCAGTAGGACTGGAACAGGGGCAGCGTGTTCATGGCACTTCTCCTTGGCGTGTACCATCATGCCCACTTTGGTGCCTGCGGAAAACCCCGAGCACCCGGCTCATAAATCAGTAGATAATGATATTTGAGTGGGGCACCCAGTTGCACGTGGGCCACCCGCAGACGGGTTGAGTTGTGTTTGGGACTGCGTTTTTTCTTTCTTCTCTGGAGATGTTCATGAAACAAGTGTTTGTGATGGCTGCTGCCGCCGCTGCCATGGTTGTTGCTTCCCCCGCCATGGCCAACCTGGCCCTGGCGCAAAAGAACGCCTGCATGGCCTGCCATGCGGTGGACAAGAAGCTGGTGGGCCCCTCCTACCAGGACGTGGCCAAAAAGTACGCCGGCAAGAGCGCCGACGAACTGGCCAAGAGCATCAAGGCGGGCGGCTCCGGCAAATGGGGCGCCGTGCCCATGCCCGCACAGGCTGCGCTGAGCGACGCCGATGCCAAGACCCTGGCCGCCTGGATCCTCGGCGGCGCGAAATAAGTCTGACCAAGGCCTGTGAACCAGGCGAGCCCGGCTGACCACGGTCGCCAGGCTTGCGCCCGGTCATCCAACGCCCGCAGCGAAATCTGCGGGCGTTTTTTTTGACGTGGCACAAACAAGGCTGCGATGCGGGATACGAAGAGCGTGATATATCTTCATCCTGAAAGATGTTTTGCAAATGGTGTCGGGCCAAGGGCTGGGCACAAGGGGCACTTTTGCTACTTGGGGCGCCCTGGGGCGCCGTGACAGACTGATTGGAGAGCCTTCCGGATGGCCGAATCCAGCGATGAGTTGTTTGCCTTCGAGGACGAGGCGCCCGCCGATGGGATGGCGGGCGTGCGTCGCGCTGCACGCGAGTGGAAGGTGCTGGTCGTGGACGATGACGCGGATGTGCACCAGGCCACGCTCTTTGCCCTGCAAGACGTTCAGGTGTTCGGGCGGTCCATAAGTTTTCTCCACGCCCACAACGCGGCCGAGGCCCGGCGGTGTTTGCTGGACACGCCCGACCTCGCGCTGGTGCTGCTTGATGTGGTGATGGAGACCGAAAACGCCGGTCTGGAGCTGGTGGATTTCATCCGCAACGAGGCTGGCCTGACCGCCACCCGTATTGTGCTGCGCACCGGTCAGCCGGGTTATGCGCCCGAGCACGAAACCATTCTTCGCTACGACATCAACGACTACAAGACCAAGTCGGAACTGACCCGCCACAAGCTGCTCACCACCCTGACCACCGCCATCCGCTCCTACGAGCAGATCTGCGCGATCGAGGCCCACCGCAGCGGGCTGGAGCTGATCGTGCGCTCGAGTGCCGATTTCATGGAAGAGGGGGGGCTGCACACGTTTGCGCAGGGCGTCATCACCCAGCTGGCCGCCTTGTTGGGCACCCAACCCGAAGGCCTGGTGTGCGCCCAGGTGGAGCGAGGCGGGCGCGAGTACCGCGTGCTGGCGGCGGCAGGCCAGTTTTCGGCGCTCATCGACCGGCCGCTGGACACCCTGCCCGATGCCGACGTGCGTGCCTTGTTGGAGCGTTCGCTGCAACGACACGAGAACGTGTTTTCCCCAGCCGGTGTCGCGCTGTACGTGGGCTACCGCAACGGCAGCGACATGGCGGTTTTCATCGACACCCAGCAGACCCCCGAGAGCACCGACCGCAGTTTGCTCGACGTGTTCTGCTTCAACATCGGCAACCTGCTGCGCAACCGCCACCTGATGCAGCGCCTGCACGAGTTCGCGTTCTACGACCAGCTGGTGGGCTTGCCCAACCGCGCCAGTTTTGTCGATGCGCTGGACCGCCAGATCGCGGCCGGGGCAGAAGGGCATGCGCTGGCGTTGGTGGACATCGACGACTTCAGCGCCACCAACGACGTCATGGGGCACCGTTTTGGCGACCTGCTGCTCAGCGCGGTGGCCCAGCGCCTGCGTGAAAGCCTGCCGTTGCACACGGTGCTGGCACGCATCGGCAGCGACATATTTGGCGTGCTGGGGCCCAAAGCCGAGGTCAACCCCGACGCCCTGATGGCCGCCGCGCGCGTGCCGCTGAACATCGAAGGCATTGCGCACAAGTTGTCCATCACCTGTGGCTACGTGCAATTGCAGAGCGATGCCAGCGCGGGCGTGGACCTGCTCAAGGACGCCAGCATTGCCCTCAAGCGGGCCAAAAAAGACCACAAGGGCCATTACGTCACCTTCTCGGCGCACCTGGGTGCCGAGGCGCGCGCGCGCGCGCTTATGCTGGCCGAGCTGCGCGCCGCCTTCGAGACCGAGCGCCTCTACCTCGTCTACCAGCCCCAGGTGGACTTGAGCACCCACGAACTGATCGGGCTGGAAGCGCTGATCCGCTGGCGCACCGAGGATGGTCGCTTTGTGCCCCCCGATCAGTTCATCCCGGTGGCCGAACGCTCCGGCCTGATGGCGCCGCTGGGCCAGTGGGTCATGACCTCGGCGTGCATGATGATGCGTGACCTCCTCGACCTGGGCTTGGCGCCGCGGCGCATCGCCGTCAACGTGTCGGTGGTGCAGTTGCAAGACCCCGCCTTCACCGACCACGTGGCCCAGGCCCTGACCGTCAGTGGCCTGGAAGGCCGGCACCTGGAGCTGGAGATCACCGAGTCGGTGGCGGTGTTGCCAACGGCCTACCTCGAAACCACGCTCGCCGGCCTGCGGGCTCAAGCCATTGCCATCGCCATCGACGACTTTGGCACCGGCTACTCGTCGCTGAGCTACCTGGAGCGCCTGCCGCTGGACCGCATCAAGATCGACCGCACGTTTGTGCGCCAGATCACCGAGGCCAAGGGTCCGCGCATTGCTGAGATGGTCACCCAACTGGGCCGCAAACTGGGCTTGAAGGTGCTGGCCGAAGGCATTGAAGACGCCAGCGTCTGGGCGGCGCTGGTGGCCATGGGCTGCCATGATGGCCAGGGCTACCACATTGCCCGACCCATGGACAAGGAACAGCTGCTGGCCTGGTTGCGCCAGCGACGGGACGGCCCCGCCGCCGAGTGACCCACTGGAGGACGCCCTGATGCCCCCCCTGACGCGCCGCGATGTTCTTCTGGGCACCCTGTCCACAAGCGCCCTGGGGCTGGTGGGCTGCGACAGCGCGCCCATCAAAATCGGGTTTGTGGGCGGGCTCACCGGTCGCACCGCCGACCTGGGGTTGGCCGGCCGCGACGGCGCGCTCCTGGCCCTGGAACAAGCCAATCTGGCCGGTGGTGTGGGCGGGCGCCAGCTGGCGTTGCTGACCGCCGACGACCAGCAAAACCCCGACACCGCCGCCGCTGCCTTCCAGACCCTGCGCGAGGCGGGTGTGGCGCTCATCGTCGGCCCCATGACCAGTGCCATGGCCATGGCCATGGTGCCCCTGGCCAACGCTGCGGGTCTGGTCATGGTGTCGCCCACCGTGACCACCAGCGCGCTCACCGGCCTGGACGACCACTTTTTCCGGGTCATTTCCTCCACCCGGGAATACGCGCAGGCCAGCGCCCGTTTTCATGCGCAGCGCAGCAAATTGCTGCGGGTGGCGGCGGTGCTGGACATGTCCAACGCCGCCTACACCGAGCGCTGGCTGGACGACTTCGAGACCGAGTTTCGCGCGTTGGGTGGGGAAGTGGTGGCCAGGGAGGGCTACCGCTTCAAGCCCGGGATGGCTTTCGCCGATTTGGCCCGCAGTGCCCTGGCCAGCCAGCCCGACGGGCTGTTGCTGTTGACGGGTGCGGTGGACGCCGCCCAGCTGATACAGCAGGTGCGCAAGCTGCAGCCCAGCCTGCCGCTGATGACCGCCGAATGGGCGGCCACCGAACAACTGCTGGAGCTCGCGGGTGGTGCCGCCGAAGGGGTGGTGGCGGCGCAGTTCCTGGACCGCACCAACACCGCGCCCGCCTACCGCCAGTTTCGGCTGGCGTACCAGCAACGCTTCGGCAACCCGTCCGGCTTTGCCGACCTGGCCGGCTTTGACGCCATGCGTGTGGCCTTGCAGGCTTTGGGTGCGCAGCAGCGCGGCGAGCACCTCAGGCAAACCTTGCTGCGGGTGCGCCAGTTTGAAGGCACGCAGCAGGTGGTGGCGTTCGATGCCACCGGCGACGCGGTGCGGCAGACCTACATCACGGTGGTGAGGCAGGGCCGCTACGAGGTGCTCGCTTGAGCCGCTTCGGCGGGCCTTGGCGCCTGCGCACTTTGCTGGTGGGCCAGTTTCTGGTCGCCATGCTGGTGGCCTTGGTGGTGCTGACCTTGATGATGATCTTCTGGCGCCTGCCGCTGGCGCAGCAGCAAACCCAGGACGAACAGGCGCGTGTGGCCGACCTGGCGCTGGCCAACATGGAGCATGGCCTGGACAACACCCAGGCCCTGATGTCCACCCTGACCGGGCTGACCGGGCTGGCCGACTCGGCCGGTGGCCCGGCTGCCGCCATCGCCGCCGATGTGTTCGCGGTGGCCACGCGGCAACTGCTGTTGGGCGACAACCTGCTTGACGGCGTCTACCTGCTGGACGACACCCTCACCCTGCGCTCGGCCTTGTTGCGCCACGGTGTGGTGGCGCAGGCGGGCGAATGGGTGGGCAACGACCTCAGTGCCGTGGCGGTGCTGCGCACGGCGCGCGAGCAGGGCACCTTGCAGTGGAGCGCACAATTTCTTTCGCCCATACAGGGGCGGCCGGTGGTGGCGGTGGCGGTGCCTTTTGCGGGCGGCGTGTTGCTGGGCGAACTCTCCATGGACCGCCTGGTGAGCCTGACCAACCGGCCCAACCAGCGCGATGGCCTCTTGCTGCTGGCGGTGGACAACCGGGGTGCCCTGGTGTCGGCGCCCAACTTGCAGATGGTGCGCGAACGCACCAACCTCATGAACCTGCCGCTGGTGCAAGCCGCGCTGCGCGGCGAACAGGCCAGCGGGCGTTTTGAGTTTGATGGGCAACCCTACCAGGGCACTGCCCGCCTGTCCCATCGCCTCGGATGGGGTTTGCTGGTGGCCTACCCCGAATCGGTCGCGCAGGCGTCGCGGGATGCGGCCATCCTGATCGCGGTGGTCACGCTGTCGCTGGCGCTAGCCGTGGGCGTGGCCACGGCGGTGTGGCTGACCCACCGCATCGAGCGGGTGGTGCACGGCGCCATGGCGTTTGCCCACCGCATAGCGGCGGGGCAGTACGACGGGGCACCCCAAAGCAGCGGCATTGCCGAGCTGGAACGCCTGGGCACCGACTTGCAGCAGGTCGCTCAGGCCATTGCGCAGCGCGAACACCAGCTGGCCGACCAGGACAGGCGCTTTCGCGAGCTGGTGGAACACACCGCCGACCTGGTGATCGAGCTGGACCGCCATGGCACCGTGACCTACGCCAACCCCAGCGCCGAGCAGGTGCTGGGGCAGCCAGGGTTGCCGGCACGTGGTCGCGCCATCGTCGATCTGGTGGAGCCCGACGAGCGCGCCATGGTGCAAGAGTTTGTGGTGGTGGGTGGCAAGTTGCGCCGCCCCACCTACCGGCAGGACTTGCGCATGCTCACTGCGGGCGGGGCGGTGCGCGACATCGCCTGGAGCTCCAGCGTGGACCGCAACGCCGAGGGGGGCTTCGAGGGTTTCCGCTGCATTGGCATCGACGTCACCAGCCAGCGTGCGGCCGAGGCGGCGGTGCGCCGCAGCGAGGAACGCTTGCGCACCATTCTCGACAGCACGCCCGCGCTGGCGGTGCAGTGGTTTGACACCGAAGGCCGCGTGCTGGAGTGGAACACCGCCTCTGCCGCGCTGTTGGGCTGGTCGAAAGACGAAGCGATGGGGCGGCGGCTGGAGGAGCTGATCTACTCCCCCCAGCAACAGCGGGACTTCATGCACATGCTGGCCGAGGTGGGGCGCACCGGGCAACCCTACGGACCCTACGAAGGCGAGGTGCATGACCGCGCCGGGCGGGCGCGCTGGCTGTTGTCCACCACCATTGGTGTGCCGGGCGACGTGGCGCGGGGCGAGTCGCCCATGATATTTGTCTGTCTGGACGTGGACATCAGCGACCGCAAACGCGCCGAAGCCGCGTTGCTGGACCTCAACGCCCAGTTGGAGGGCCGCATCGAAGAGCGCACACGCAGCCTGTCCATCGCCAACACCGAACTGGAGCAGGCGCTGCAGACGGTGCAACTGGCGCAGGAGCGGCTGGTGGCGTCGCAAGACCGCCTGGTGCAGTCTGAAAAACTGGCCTCACTGGGCTCGCTGGTGGCGGGGGTCGCACACGAGCTCAACACGCCCATAGGCAACGGGCGCATGGCGGTGTCCACGCTGAAAGAGCGGGTCGGGCAGTTCCGCCGCCAAATTGAACAAGGCCTCAAGCGCTCCGATCTGGAGGCGTTTGTGTCCCATGTTGACACCGGCGGCGACATCGCCCTGCGCAACCTGGAGCGCGCCAGCGAACTGCTCAGCAGCTTCAAGCAGGTGGCGGTGGACCAGACCAGCGACCAGCGGCGGCGGTTCCGCTTGCGCGAGGTGGTGGACGAGATCGTGCTCACCCTGCAGCCCACCTTCAAACGCAGCGCCCACGAGTTGGTGTGCCGCGTGCCCGATGAGATTGAACTCGACAGCTACCCGGGCGCGCTGGGCCAGGTGCTCACCAACCTGATTCAGAATGCCCACATCCACGGGCTGGACGGCATCGAGCGCGGGCGCATCGACATCGCTGCCGAGGTGCGTGCAAGCGAGGTCTGCCTGTCGGTGGCGGACAACGGCCATGGCATCCCCGAAGCCAACCGCCGCCATGTGTTCGATCCCTTCTACACCACCAAACTGGGGCATGGCGGCAGCGGCTTGGGCCTGCCCATTGTGCGCAACATCGTCGCCGGTGCACTCGGTGGGCACATCGACTTCCGCCATCCGGACGCAGGGGGTGTGGTGTTCGAGGTGGTGATTCCGCTGACCGCGCCGGTGGCCCCCGCCACCGAAGCGGCGGCCGTTTGAGTGGTGGGGGCGTTGGCCCCACAGCCCTTGCCCACGTGTTTTTCGAAGGAGTCAGGATGTTTTTGAGATCGACACAACATGGCGCCGCCGGTGTGGGTGGGATGGTTGTGGCGCTGGTGTTGGGCCTGGCACCTGCCGCATGGGCGCAGGGCGCCAGCGCTGCCGCGCCCACAGGCAGCCGCTTGCAGCACATCCAGGCCAGCAAAAAACTGCGCGTGTGCATCTGGCCTGACTACTACGGCATCAGCCTGCGCAGCCCGCGCACGCAGCAACTGGCCGGTGTCGATGCCGATCTGGCACTGGAGTTGGGCAAGGACCTGGGGGTGGCGGTGGAATTTGTGGACAGCTCGTTCGCACGCCTGGTGGGTGACGTGACCGGCAACCTGTGTGACGTGGCGATGTTCGCGGTCGGCGTCACGCCCCAGCGGGCCGAGAAGCTGTTGTTTGCGCGGCCCACCCTGGCCAGCGACATCTACGCCATCACCACACGCAGCAACCGGCGCATCAAGTCTTGGGACGACATCGACAAGCCCGGGGTGGTGGTGGCTGTGATGAAAGGCACCCTGCACGAGCCGGTCATGCGGGCCCGCCTGAAGGCCGCCACCTTGCTGGTGGTGGACACCCCGATGGCGCGCGAGCAGGAAGTGGAATCGGGCCGTGCCGATGTGTTCATGACCGACTTCCCGTACAGCCGGCGGATGCTGGAGACCACCGACTGGGCGCGCCTGATCTCGCCCACCAGCACGTACCACATGACCGAGTACGCCTACGCCGTGGCGCCGGGGGATCTGCCCTGGTTCAACCGCGTCGAACAGTTTGTGCGCGACATCAAACGCGATGGCCGTCTGTTGCGTGCGGCCAGCCGCTACCGGCTGGAGTCGATCGTCGTGCCGAACTGATGGCCCAGTTGCCCGGACGAAGCTTTGGCCCGCCCGCGGACGACCCGCGTCCGGCGGTGCGTTACCAGTGGCTGGCGCGGCTGTTCCTGGGGCTGTTTCTGGTCACGGTGCTGGGTGCGGTGGGCTATGCCGTGTGGCGCGACCGCGAGGTGCAGTTGGAGCAGCAGTTGGTGCGCGCCCAGGGCAACGTGCTGATCTTTGAGGACGAGATCGGCCAGACCCTGCAACTCGTGGAAAACACCTTGCGTGCCCTGCCCGAAGTCTCGGGCGAACCTTTGGCCAGCGCGTCGCCGCAGTGGTTGTATGGCGTGTTGCGGCGCTTGCAGCACAGCCAGCCCGCCCTGCGTTCTTTGTCCATCCTCGACCGCAGTGGCCGGGTTCGGGCCAGTTCGCAGCCCAACAACCTGGGGGCGGTGATCGATACCCTGGGTTTTTTGCCGGCCGACCGCGCCACCGGCGAGTCGTCTGTCTTGCGCGTGGGGCCGGTCTGGGAGGGGCGCGACATCGGCGAGGCCCGCCCCACGCTGGCCGAGCAGCCGGGTGACCCGGCCAAGCCTTATTTTGTGCCGTTGCTGTTGCGCATGGGCGAGGGCGACGAAGCCGTCTGGCTGGTGGCCGCGCTCAACCCGGACTACCTGCTCGGGCGCATGGAACGCTTTCACCGCCCCGACAGCGACCGCGTGCACGTCGCCCGGCTCGACGGCCGGGTGCTGTTCAGCACCGATGACAGCCCCAACGGCGGCCCCTATCCCTTTGACGACCTGTTGCCCGACATCCTGACCCACGAACTTGGCACTGACGAAGGCGATGCGCTGAGCGCCTACCGCACCCTCAAGGCTTACCCGGTGTTTGTGTCGGTGCGGGTGGACCGCTTGGCGGTGCTGGCCGACTGGCGCCGCAAGTCGGCGGTGATCGGCTTGGTGACTTTGCTGGGGCTGGCCAGCGTGCTGGCGGGTTACCTGTGGCTGATGCGCCGGGTGCGCGCCGGCGAACAGGCCGAGGCCTTGCAGCAGGCCACCATCGTGCGGCTGTCGCAGGCGCTGGAGCAAAGCCCCAGTGGCATGCTGATCGTCAACGACCAGGGCCGCATCGAATACAGCAACCCCTTCTTGCGTCAGATGACGGGCTATTCGGCGGCCGAGCTGCAAGGTCGCACGCCCGCGCTGCTCGATGGCGGCCGGGTGGACAAGGCGCGTTACCTGGAGGTGCTGGCGCAGTTGAAGGCGGGCCAGATCTGGCGTGGTGAACTGCTGCGCCGGCGCCGCGATGGCCAGGTCTACCCCGCCCACGTGGTGGCGGCACCCCTGCGCGACGTGTCGGGGCACATCACCCATTTTGTGAGTGTGGAGCACGATCTCACGCAGGAGAAGCGGACCCTGGCCGAGCTGGCCCAGGCGCGCGACCATGCCGAGGCGGCCACACGCGCCAAAAGTGCCTTCTTGGCCAACATGAGCCACGAGATCCGCACCCCCATGAACGGGGTGATCGGCATGGTCAGCCTGCTGCTGGATTCGCGGCTGGACCCCGAACAGCGCGACCAGGCGCAGACCATCCGCGAGAGCGCCGAGTCGCTCTTGCACCTGATCGACGACATCCTGGACTTCTCCAAGGTCGAGGCCGGCAAACTGGTGTTGGCCAGCGCCGCGCTGTCGCCGGCCGAGCTGTGCCGAACCTGCGCGCGCCGCCTGCAGGTGACCGCACAGGGCAAAGGCCTGCGGCTGGTGTTGGCGTTGGCAGACGACGTGCCACCGGCGGTGCTGGGCGATGCCCAGCGTCTGCAACAGGTGCTGGTCAATCTGTTGGGCAATGCCATCAAGTTCACGGCGGCGGGGCAGGTGGTGCTGCGTTTGCAGCGGCTGGCACCGGCCTGCGCTTCAGACACAGGCGCGGAACCTGGCGCGACGCTGCGATTTGAGGTGCAGGACGAAGGCATAGGCATCGCACCGGAGGCGCAGCAGCAGTTGTTCCAGCCCTTCACCCAAGTGGACAGTTCCAGCTCGCGGGCTTTTGGCGGCACCGGCTTGGGCCTGTCCATCAGCCGCCAACTGGTGGAGGCCATGGGGGGACGCATCGGCGTGCACAGCGCGCCGGGTGCAGGGGCCACGTTCTGGTTTGAGCTGACCCTGCCCTTGGCATCACCCGTGGTGGCCCCGCTCAGCAGCCACCCTGCGCCCGCCGTGGCCTTGCCCCGCCTGACAGGGCGTGTGTTGCTGGTGGAAGACCAGCCGGTGAACCAGAAACTGGCGCTGGCCGTGCTGGGCCGGGTGGGCCTGGAGGCGGTGCTGGCGCAGAACGGCCGGGAAGCGCTGGACCGTTTGCGTGCAGAACGCTTCAACCTGGTGCTGATGGACTGCCAGATGCCGGTGATGGACGGTTTCGAGGCCACCGAACGCTTGCGGGCCGGCGAGGCGGGTGACGCTGCGCAGACCGTGCCCGTGCTGGCCCTCACCGCCAACGTGATGGCGGAAGACCTGGAGCGCTGCCGCGCCAGCGGCTTCGATGGGCACGTGCCCAAGCCCTTCACCATGAAGGGCTTGCACGCCGCCCTCGTGCCCTGGTTGCCGGCCGCATCGCCCGAAGCGGCGTCCTGATCTGAACCGGGTGGGCGGGGGCCTGGGCTCAGGCCGCCTGCATGGCAGCGGCCTGTTCCAGTGCGCGGTGTGGGGCGGCTTGGCAGTTGCGCACCACGGCTTGCAGCTCTTGCACCTTCAGCGGCTTGGTGAGAAAACCGTTGACACCGGCCTGTTCGGCCTCGCGCCGGGCCTCCTCCAGCGCGTTCGCCGTGAGTGCCACCACCGGCACCTGTCCGCGTGGTGCGGGCAGGGCGCGGATGTGCCGTGTGCTCTCCAGCCCGTCCATTTCGGGCATGTGCAGGTCCATCACCACCAGATCGAAGGCCTGTGCCTGCACCGCCTCCAGCGCCAGCCGCCCGTTGACCGCCTGAACCACCTCATGCCCCATTTTCTGCAACAGGGCGGTGGCCAGTTTGAGGTTGATGGGGTGGTCGTCCACCACCAGCACCTTCAGCACCTGGGCCGCCGGTGTGCCGGCCGTGGCGGTGACCATGTCGCCCCCCTCGGCGGTTGCCAGCACGGGCGCCGGCGGTGGCATGGTGTTGGCAAAGCAGGGCGCCACGCTGGCCTCCACTGTGGTGGGCAGGCGCAGGGTGAAGGTGCTGCCTTGTCCTTCGTGGCTCTCCACCTGCAGGCTGCCACCCATGAGTTCGGCCAGGGCACGCGAGATGTTCAGGCCCAGGCCCGAGCCGCCACGGCGCCGGTTGAGGCGCGACTCGACCTGGAAAAAACGTTCGAACAGGCGTGCCACCGACTCGGCCGACATGCCGATGCCGGTGTCGCGCACGGTGAACACCAGTTCGATGGTGTCGGCCGACAGCCCCGGTTGAACGGCCACTTCAAAGCCCACGCTGCCGTGTTCGGTGAACTTGACGGCGTTGCTCAGCAGGTTGAACAGCACCTGCCGGGTGCGGGTGGGGTCCAGTCGCACGGCAAGCGGCAACGAGGGAGGCATCTGGACATCAAACTGCAGACCCTTGTCACGCGCCTGTGCGGCCATGGGGGTGACCACGTCGCGCAACACGCGTGGCAGTTCGATGGCTTCGGGCGCCACCTTGAGCTTGCCCTCCTCAATGGCCGCCATGTCCAGGATGTCGTTGAGCAGCGTCAGCAGGTGTTGTGCGGAATCGGCGGCGGTGTGCAGGTAGTCGCGCTGGCGCGCATCCAGTGGCGTTTCGTGCAGCAGTTGCAGCATGCCCAGCATGCCGTTGAAGGGCGTGCGCAGTTCGTGGCTCATGTTCGCCAGGAAGTGGCCCTTGGTCACGTTGGCCTGCTCCGCCAGATGGCGCGCGATGTCCAGTTCGCGGTTGAGCTGCTCCAGTGCCAGCCGCTCGCGCTCCTGGCGCCGCTGGCGCACCACGATGGTCGCGGCCACACTCAGCAGCAGCAGGGCCTGGGCGGCAAACAGGCCCACGATCATCCGGCTCTGGCCGCGCAGGGTGCTGATCTGGTGCTGCATCTGGCGCGAGATCATGGCGTTGGACGCGAAAGACAAGGCCTGCACTTCGGGGCCGATCGCATCCATGTCCTGGGCGAGGGTGGCCCAGTTGCTGCGGTGCGCCGCCGGGTTGTCCAGCCAGGGTTGAATGCGCTCGGCCAGCACCTGCAGATGTGGCAGGGCCGCCTGGTATTCAGGCGTTTCACGCAGGCGGTCCACGCTGGGGCTGGTCAGCAGCAGGTCCAGGCGGCTTAAAAAGATGTCGAGGCGCAGCGTCAGGGCGTCCCAGTCGGTGCTGGCTTCGTCTGCTTCGCCAGCCAATGCCACGCCGCCGCGCATGCGCAGGAATTCACGCTCCAGCTGAAACACCAGCGCGGTGACCGAGTCGGCTTGCAACTGCGCGGCCTCCTCCGCCAGTCGGGCCTGGCGCAGAAAGATGCCCATCAGCACCAGCAGCCCGGCCAGCATCAGGGCGGTGGCCAGACCGAGCCACGCCCAGAAGCGTTGCGTGGCTTTGCGCCGCTGCATGGGCCTCAGTCGATTTCCAGCCCGCCCAATTGCCAGATGGAACGCTCGTAGTAGACGGTGTTCTGCAGCGTCGGGTTGCTGTCAAACGGGTAGACAACAAACAGCGGCCCTTTGGTGCGCACGGGGATCGGCTTGTCGTTCATGCGGTGGGCCAGCATCAGGTCGAACTTGGTCGTGTCTTCCAGGGGAATGGTGATCTTGTAGTCGTTCAGTGCCACCGCCTTGAGCGTGCTGCCTTGGGCCTTGACGGCGGCCAGCACATCGCGCAGCAGCGGGCCGGAGAACTTCACCGGCGTTTTCTCCCACGGTGTCATGGTGGTGAAGGTCTTTTGTGGCAAGGCTTCGAGCATGGCCATGTCAAACACCGCCTTGCCCGCCCGATTGCTGGCGCCCAATTTGCCACTGACGGTCAGCACCACCTTGCCTTTGGGCGCGTCCAGGGCCCACGCGGCCGACGGCAGCAGGCCCGCCCAAACGAGTGCCAGGGTGCTCCAAAGGGCGTGCAAAACGGGGCGGCGGGTGGGCATGTGGGTTTCCTTTGCAGGTTCTGCAAAATGACAACTCGTGGTTATCAATAGCAAAAAATTTGACAATGCGCGGAACTATAGCTTCTTTCCACCGCGATTTCCAGGCGTTTTCACTTTTAAATGATTTTATTGATTATAAATGCATTGATTTTAATATTTGTAAATCGAACTTTTTTTATTGCGCCTTGCTGCCCGGCTCGGGGTCGGGGCCTGGCGTGGTCGGGCCAAGGGGTGACTGAACGAATTGCGGCGAAAATACGGGCCTGGCCCCGATGGTGAAATCGGTAGACACAGCAGACTTAAAATCTGCCGCCCTTCATCGGGCGTACCGGTTCAAGTCCGGTTCGGGGCACCACATAGGTTTCTAGCGTTTTTCGATTGTCGTAAAAACGTAGAAAAATCAAGGCTTCCGGGCCGGTGGGTTTTCGGTATATTCCAGCCAGCGCGAACATTTGTAAGGTGTTTGCCCCCGAAAATCCCCCACCAATCCCCCGATGGCCACGCCGAAGAAAACACCCCAGGGCACGTACCGAATTCAGGTTGAGGTGCGCGGTGTGCGCGACTCGGGCACTTTCCCCACGGCGCGCGAGGCGCGGGAGTGGGCGGTGGCCCGAAAAGCGGAGCTGCAGGCCATCGGCAGTGGCAAGGTGGGCACTGTCAAAACGCTGCGGGATGCCCTGCGCAAGTACGCCGAAGAGGTGAGCCCGAAGAAGCGGGGCGAGCGCTGGGAGCTGGTGCGGCTGCAGGCGTATGAACGGCCGCCGACTGACGAGAAACCGGGCCATCGCCTGCCGCTCGATGCCAAGCTGTCCGATGTGACCAAGGCCGACCTGGTGGCCTGGCGCGATGATCGGCTGAAGGTGACGACGCGCGGCACGGTGTTGCGCGACATGACGTTGCTGGGCAACGTGCTGGAGGTGGCGCGGCGCGAGTGGGGGTGGATTCCCGCCAACCCCATGAGCGATGTGACCAGGCCTGCTGAGCCGGACCACCGCACCCGCGTGATCGCCGGCCCTGAGGTGCGCAAGATGCTGCGGGCGCTGCGGTATGGCTGGCCCGTGCGGTCGGTGGGCCAGGCGGTGGCGGCTTGCTTTCTGCTGGCCTTGTCCACCGGCATGCGCGCCGGCGAGCTGTGCGCCCTGACCTGGGCCGACGTGCGCGACGACTACGTGGTGCTGCACACCAGCAAGACGGGCGCCGGCCGGCATGTGCCGCTGTCGCCGGTGGCGCGGCGGATTGTGGCGGGCATGAAGGGCTGGGACGAGTCCAGCGTGTTCGGGCTGACGCCGCCGACCCTGGCGGCCATGTTCATCAAGTACCGCAAGCGGGCCGGGTTGGAGGGCTTCACTTTCCACGATGCGCGGCACTCAGCCGCCACACGCATCGCCCAGCGCCTCCACGTGCTGGACTTGTGCACGATGTTCGGGTGGAAGAACCCGAAGATGGCGATGACCTACTACCAGCCGAAGGCCAGCGACCTGGCCAAGCGGCTGTAAGTCAGTGCCGGGCCTCCCACTCAAGGATCTCTGACAGCAGCCACTTGCCGTCTTTGCCCGGCCGTGGGTACTGGCCCAGCTCCAAGCGCTTGGCCAGGGTGGGGCGGCTCACGCCCAGACGCAGGCACACCTGCTCGCGTGTGAGGCGTGGGCCAAACATGCGCACCAGTGTGGCCACGGTTTCGCGCAGGCTGCGCAGTTCTTTTTCGATGGCGGCTTCGCTCATTTCTCAACTCGCTTGAATGTGATCGCCCAGACCCAGGGATTGGCCTCCCAAGAGCCAGCGCCGTTGATTTCGTCCCAGAGCTGGGCATATGCGTCGTAGGCAGGGCACGCTGGGTCGGTGTAGACGCCCTCGACCTGGGCATCCGCCTCGCTGATGTCCTGCAGCCGCTCCACGCGGACCTCGGTCACTTCCAGGGTGATGCGGCTGGCCCAGCGGGGCATGTGGATGCTGGGGCGGCGATGCCACCCTGGCACTGTCGTACTGCGGCCCCTGATGAAGCCGTTCGGCTCCGAGAGCTGGACGCCCATGTCCCGGTTCGGGTGGAAACTCCAGCGACGTTTGCCGTGCTCGTCCTTGTGCACGCCCCATATGCCATGGAGGTAGTGCGTCTCCCGCACCCACAGCCGGTCGCCGGGCTGGCCGTGGGGACAAGAAAACTGTGTCGCCGATGGATGGATGTCCTGGTCTTCGCCGATGGTCCAGGCGAATTGGTGGACGCCGTCGAGGTCAACCCAGCAGCAACCGTCGACTTCGTCTGGGGGTTCCTGCTTTACCACCCGCCGTGTCTGCGTCTTCGTGCCAGCCAGCAGGGCGCGCACCATCGGCGCGCTGAAAAGGATTGGGCGTTCTTTGCTCATGCCGCCTCCAAACACAGCCCTGTGGCCGTCAGCTGCTGCACTTCGTTGATGGCGGCGTGCACGGCGCGTTTGTATTCGGCGGCGCCCAGTTGCTTGATCTGGAAGTGGTGGAGATCCACGAAGGTGGTGAGGGCGTCGATCTCGTGGAAGTAGAGCGGGGTGGGGCGCCAGCCTTGGGGCGTGTGGCTGCGGGCCGCGATGGCCTGCAGGACGTTGTGGGCGCTTTGCAGGTGCTCGGCCAGGCCGCATACCACGCGCTGGCGCTCGATGGCCTGGGCCACGGCGCAGGCCATGGCCAGGTTGGACCATTCGTCGTCGGTGGCGCGTGCTTGCCGCGCTGCTGCCAGCGCGAGGTGGAGGGGTTCGAGCAGGGCGGCGGTCTCGGCGTCGGTGAGGCATGCGGCGCTGATGATGGCCAAGCGCATGGAGTCCACGCGGGCGGGCCAGCGGGGTTGGCGGGGTTTTTTGCGGCCGTTCATGTGGCGCTCGCTTTCTGGGCCGCGATGGCTGCCCGAAGCCCGGTCTTGATTTCCTCGACCTCGCTTTGTCCGATTGCGCCGTCAGTCAGTGCACGGTGGAATGCGAGCGCCATTGCGTCTGTCACATCGCTCGGCACCGCCTCGGCCTGCGGCTGCTGCCCACGGCAATACGGGCACTTGGCCGCGTTGTGGTGGTTCGTTGGGTCAAAGCCCAGCGCCTCGCATACCTTGAGCATGTCGGGTTCTGCCTGCGGCTGCTCATCAACCGACACCGCTTCAATCGTGATGCGCACGCCCAGCCAACCGGCGCAGTCCTCACGCTGCACGGGGTAGTTGAATGTCAGTGGCTTGGTGCCGCAGTGTTGGACATAGGCCGACTTGAGCATGGACTCGGCCAGCAGTTGCACGGCGAATGGGTTCAAGCCGACGGCGTGGAGATCGTGCATGGTGGCGCTCATACCCGCCCCTTCGGAAACGGCCACAGGTCTGGGTTGGCCATGCTGTTGGTCGTCGCGCCCTGGTCTTCCCCAGCGGCCGTCGAAGCGGCCGCCTCATCGCCCTGCGACGCGTCAGCGGCGCCTGGATTGACATCCGAAGCGTGCTCATCGGCAGCGCCATCGCCAGCAGCGTCAGCGGCGGCCGTCGAAGCGGCCGCTTCGTCTTTCTGCATCGCGGCAGCGATGCCTGATAAGGCATGGGCAGCGCTGAGCTTGGGCGTTTCGTCGGGCGCCTGTTTTGCGCCTCGCGCAGCGGGGGGTCGGCGGTTTGCTTCTTTGGGCTTGCCCCCTCGCGCAGAACGCGCTTGCGCAGCAGGGTGCAGGGGTGGAGAGGCTTCCGTGGCCTCGGCGGCGGGTGCGGCTGTGGTGGGCGCGCTGGCCTGGGCTGCGCGGGTGTTGGCGCGGGTTTGGGCTTCGATGGCGGCTTTGTCCACGCCAAAGGCTTCGGCCACCAGCCACAGGGCGTCGTTGCCGTCTTTGCCGCTGTAGTCCATCAGGTGCGGGTGGTAGCCGCACTCGTTGAACATGGTGATCAGCAGCAGGGCGGCGCCGGGGTTGGTGCTGTCGTTGCGCACCCAGTCCAGCAGGCCTTCCTTGGGGGCCACTTTGCCCAGGGCCAGCAGCTTGCACAGCTTTTTGGCGTCGTCCTGGTTGAGCCGGTCGGCGGCCCTGGTGGCAATGTGGCGGGTAACGCGGTCCAGTTCGGGGCCGCTGGTCTGGCCCTGGGTGCGCTCGTGCACTTGCTGCCAGGTGGCCTCCAGCACGGCCCAGCGCCAGGCTTGCTCCAGGGCGTTTTTGGCTTCGGCGCGTTCGCGCTCGACCTGCAGGTTGGCTTCGGCCTCGGCATCGCCCTGCAGTTTCTTGGCGGCTTTGTTGTCGCCCTTGGCCTGCAGCAGCTCGGCCACCTTGTCGGTGGGCAGCACGGCGATCAGGTCGCCTTCTTTGTGCGGGTTGGCCACGAGGATGGGCTGCACATCGGCCTTGGCCAGTTGCTTGGCCAGCACGGTGCGCAGGGGTTTGTCGGTGGGGCTGTCGCTGGCGTCGTCCAGGCGCAGGTAGCCCTCCACGCGGGTGCTCCAGCTGTGGGGCATCAGCTCGCGGGCCTCTTTGCCTGTGATGATGGTTTGCCCCCGCGCCTGGGCCTCGGCCAATTGGCGCGCCTGGTGGGCGGCCTCTTTGCCGTGATAGCACTTGGGGTCGGTGCACATGTCTGCACCCTTGGCGTCGGCAAACAGGTCGGGGTTCGCGCCGGTGCGTTTGGGGCAGGCCTTGCATTCACCGGCGGCGGGCACCAGGGTGGCGTCTTTGATGGGGAACTTGGCGTATTCCAGCTTCAGCATGAACTCGCGCTGCACGATGTCGCACGCCTGGCGGTAGCTGGGCATCTGGCCGTAGAAGTCTTCCTCGGTCAGTTCCTCCACCGCCTTGGCTTGCAGCTCACCGTCTGGGATGCGCGCCACCAGCAAGGCGCGGCTGGCGTCCAGCTTGCCTTCGCGCAGGGCCTCGCGGCCTTGGGGGCCGAGGTCCAGCAGCTTGGTGCGGGCGTACACGTAGCTGCGGCTCTTGCCGATCTTGGCGGCCACCTGGTCGGCGTTGAGGCCGGCGTGCTGCATCAGGTGCTCGTAGCCCTCGGCCTCTTCCAGCGGGGTGAGGTCGTCGCGCTGCAGGTTCTCGATGATCTGGATTTCGAGCATCTGGTCGTCGGTGAGGTGGCGCACCATGGCAGGGATGGTGGGCATGCCGGCCAGTTGGCTGGCGCGGTAGCGGCGCTCGCCGCTGATGATTTCGTGCGTGGGCTTGGGGCCGGTGCGGCGGGTGAGGGTGTTCACCTCGAAGAAGGTGTCTTGCAGGCGGCTGCCGGGCAGCGGCCGCACCAGGATGGGCTGGTGCACGCCCGTGGCTTTGATGCTGTCGGCCAGCTCCTGCAGCTTGGCCTGGTCAAACGTCTTGCGCGGGTTGGTGAGGCTGGCCACCACCACCTCCAGCGGCAGCACGGCGAAGTGCTGCTCGGGCGTGGGGGTGGGGTCGGTGGCCTCGTTTTCGATGGTTTTGGCGGTGGGCCAGGCGTTGTCGGGCTGGGCACCGCCCAGCTCGTATGCGGTGAGGGGCATTACTTGGTCCTCCAAAGGCGGGCGGTGGTGGGGCTGGTTTTGCGCACGAGGTACTGGGGGTGGTCCTCGCCCTTTTTGTTGCGCTTGGTGGCTTCGGCCAGAAGGGGCACGTACCACTCGAACTTGAGGGGCACGCTGGTGTCGGGCTCGGTCAGCTTGGCAAAGATGCCGTCCCACTTGCAGCCGCCGTGCACACGGCTCAGGGGCACGGGCACGCCTTTTTCGGGCTTGAGTTTGGCAATGTCGGTGGGGTCCACGTACACGGGTGGGCGCGGGGTGCGGCGTGTGGCGCTGCCTGCAATGCGCGCCGCTGCCATGGCCGGGCCTGGGCTGTAGACGTACTCGCCGTCTTCGTCGGGCACGCGCAGCAGGGCGCCGCTGTCCACCGCGCTTTTGAGCTGGGTGTGGACGCTGCTGGCGGTGGCGCTGAATTTTTCGGCCACGTCCACGCGGGTGAGCGTTTCTTCGGGGTTGGCCAGGAAGAAGGTGATGACCTTGGCCGGCAGGCCGTGGGGTGCGAACTTGTTGAGGGGGCCGGGGCGCTTGCTCATGCTGCGGCCTCCGTGGCGCGGGCTTCTTCCGTGGCCTGGCTGAGCCAGTGCTGCAGGCTGCTCACCTGCATGCCCAGTTGTGTGGCCACGCGCACCTCCAGCGTGGCGCCACGGCTGTTTTGCCAGCCGTCCAGTGTGGCCACGTGGGTGCAGTCCATCAGGTGTTTGATGTCCACGCGCAGGTGCTCGGCCCAGGGGGCCTCATCGGGCACACCGTTTTCGGCGGGGTTGAACACCTGCCAGCCGGCGGTGCGCAGGGCCTGCGCGGCCAGGTTGAAGGCGGGGCGGTTGTGGTCTGCCACGTTGGTGATGGGGCCGCTGATGTAGATGCGCGGTGTGCGGCTCTGGCCGGGCGTGGGCTCGGCGTCGGCAAAGTCCACCGGCCATTCGCGCGGGGAGCGGCGCAGCATGTCGAGCGCGAGGCTTTGCGCGGGTGTGGCGGGGTGGCCCACGGCGGGTTTGAAGGTGCTGTGCACGGCAACGGCGCCGGTGGGCGTGTCGCGCAGGGTGAGTTGCACGGTGCTGGCGGGGTGGCTCAAGATGCTTCCTGTGTGGTTTGGGGGTGGATGTGGGTGGCATTGGCCACCACCAGGCGCACGCCCACCATGGGCGCCTCCACGGTGATGTGCATGCCTTTGGTGAGGCGCCGGGCGGCTGCCTGGCACTGGGCGTGGTGGTCCAGCGGGTAGGGCTGTTCCACATGGATGGGCAGGCGCATGGGGCTGTCGCTCTCGATGTCGAGGCACAGCACCGGCACCATGTGGCCTTCGCCGTCGATGACCTTGTTGCGCACCTCGGGGGCGCGCAGCAGGCGGCCGGTGTACTGGGCGTGGATGGCGCCGAAGAGGTCGGGGGCCATGATCAGATGTGGTATCCGAATTTGGCCAACAGGGTGACCGCAGCGGCGGTTGTGAAGGCGATCGCGGTGAGGCGCTGAAGGCGGGGCGAGACGGAAGGCGCGAGATAGATGGCCGCCAGGATCAGGAAGAACTCGGTGTGATTCACAGCACCACCTCCACACGTCTGCACACCAGCTCACCGGTGCCGGCCACGCGCAGCACGCGGGCGCGGTTGCCGTGGATGTGGGCGCAGGCCTGGCGCACGTCCAGTTCGAAGGCGGCGCGCTCGTCGGCGTCGGCCTGGGCTTGCATGGCCTGGGCGTCTTGCCGGGCCAGTTGGGCGTTGATTGCGTCGCGCTCGTCGTCGCCGCTCAGGGCGGTGGCGCCCACCAGCACGGCCATGAGGGCCAGGGCGGCGAGGGTGTTGGCGGGGGTCATCGCTGCACCTCTCTGGCCCATTGCAAATGGATGACCTGATCGCTGTGCTCCACTTGCCCCAGTGGTGGCAGATCGCGCTCGTGCTCGATGACCAGGACGTCGTAAGTTGTGGCCTTGCCCGTCTCCGGGTCGATGAACGCGCGGTCTCGAAGCCTGTTCGGCTCGCGGGTCTCTCGGTAGTCGATCAGGCCGTGGTCCTGCGGGCACAAGGCCGTCTTGCCGCGTCTTTTGAGGTCGGCGATGATGAGTGCGCCCAGCATCGTTTTGCCGGAGCCCTGCGGGCCAACAATGTGAATGAGTTTTGCCATGGATGAAATGACCTCTGCTGAGAAATTCAAGCTGCCGTACACACTGCTGCTGGACCCTGAGACGGGCCGCGCTGCCGCGTATTCACAAAACCACCGCCTGTTGACGGAGACGGCCAGCGACAAGTTGGTTGCGTGGGCACGTGCCAATCACGTAAAGCAGGCTGTGTGGGATGCAGCGATGCACGACCCGAGCAGCCAGCACCACCCGTTGCCGAGCTGGGCCACGCCAGCGGTGCTGGCCCGGTGTGTATTGCTGTGGGTGCGCGAAGGTGGGCAGCCAGACGATTGGCTGCGGCAGATACCGAGGCGCTGAGCTGGCTCATGCCGCACCCCCTTCCGTGCACCGCGTAGCATGGCGGCCTGTCACAACCATGGCCGAAAGGGAGCCGATGAACACACTGAGCAACACCGACCCGTTTGACGCGCGCCTGCGCATCGTTGACCGGATGGGGCGCACCGAAGAAGGCCGGGCGGCGCTTCTGGTGTACGAACGGCTTTTGACGGCGCGATCGATTGCCGAATCACTGCTGCCCGCTGCCACGCCCGCCGATGTGGTGGGCATCCTGGCGGTGCTTTCGCCTCTGGCCGACGCCTGCGAGGCTGCAGAACTGGCGCGGTCCAGCTCCACCTCGGGCACGTAAACCAGCGTGGTGTGGCGCTGGTAGGGCGCACGGTACTGGATGCCCACCAGCCCAGGGCCGGGGCCGGGCATGCAGTGGTTCTGCACCAAATCGTCCAGCAGGTGGCGGGGCGGGGTCGCGTTCATGCGGCACCGCCTTGCAGCACCTTGGTGCTGGGCCAGCAGAACAGCAGCAGGCCACGGTTGAGGGCGCGTTCGGCTGAGTGCCCCGCTTCTTTCCGCAGCTCGTGGTAGCCCGAATAGAGCGCGCTGATCAGCGCCTGGCGGGTGGGTGCTGGCTTGAGGCGCGCCAAGCGGTGCGCTTCGCCCAGGAGCACGTCCGCGTCACGGGCGGCTTCGTTGTGGCACACGACCCAGATCAGCGGGCCGGGGTTGTTGGTGGTGGGGGTGGCTGCGGCTTGCATTTCGACTCCATCGCCCCTTGAGTGGGGTGCGGATGCAATTACATCAAACGGTGATGTCAATGTCAACACCAGTTGGTGATATTTCGTGCAAAATCACACCACGTGGTGCATGTGGCGCCCGTCAGAATGGGGTCTGCAAGCCTCAGTGGAGTAGGGAAATGACCGAGATCGATGTGGCCGAATTCAACAGCCGAGAGGCGGCCAAGTTCAGCCTGGCCAACCTGGACGTGGTGCGCACCCGTGCCCACCAGTTGCTGCTGTTGCTGCTGGGTGGTGGCGCCGGCATGGGGGCGCTGGGTCTGGAGCGCTGGCACGCCTCGCCCGTGCTGGCGGGGGCGTTGCTGGGGGCGGCGCTGCTGTGGTTTGTGCTGGCCCGCCAGGTGGCGCGGCAGGGCCTGGTGTCAAGCCCGGTGAAAGCCTGGGCGCAGGCCGGCCTGGTGGAGCATTACGGCGAATGGCAGCGCTTCAATGCGGAGCTGGCGCATGAGGGCAAGCCCACCATTGACCCGCTGGCCGAACTGCGCAAGGCCAGCCTGCGCGCCACCGACCGCGCCGCTGCCGACTACCGCACCGCCAGCGCGGCGGCCTATGCGGTGGTGGACAACGCCTACAAGTCCATGGTCACCACCCCGGTGGCGGCGCTGCTGGGCGCGGGGGCGGCGGCCTTGTTGCGGCGTTTTATGTGATCTGGCGCGGCCTGTCTTGCGGGCGGGGCAGGTCTTTGCGCTCAATGGGTTGGTCGGGGTCGTTGGGCCGGGTGGCGTGTGGCATGTGCTGGCTCCCTGATTGTGGATTTTGGTTTGCGTTTCAACCTGTTACAAACGGGCTGGAAATCGATAGATTCGGGCGCTTGCTTTCAGGCGGCTTTCTGGTTTTCGGTGATTGGTAGCCCGGGCATGTCGAGGTGGGCGCGAAGTACGTTTTCAGCCCGGTGGAGTGCATTGCTGTCCAGGCTCAATATGGCGGCATAGAGGCTGCTCGAAAAAGGCCAGCCAGTCGGGGATGGGGATTCTTCCCATTCTGAAAGCTCAAGCCGGCGCAGGCCCAGTTTGTCCTCAATTTCATAGGCGAGATCGTGGGAGATTGGGCGGTGGCCTCGCAGTCGGTCACTCCAAAAAGAGCTGGTGCGCCCAAAAATTTTCACAAGCTCTGACGGTGCCCCTCGGGTGGGGTCTTTTTGACTGACCCAGCCTTTGGCGACGCATATCGCATTCAGGCGATTCCGGTAGACGTCAGACAGTTCACTCATAGCGCAACTTGACACCGTTCACATCATCATTTGGTGTTGACATAGAATGTCACCCAATGGTGTAATAAAGCATGAACCTCAAAACCTACCTGGCACCCCTGCCGCAAACGGAACGGGTTGCGCTGGCTGTAGCGGCTGGCACCACATTTGGACACCTGCGCAACGTGGGCTACAGGCTGCGCCCCTGCTCGCCCGAGCTGGCCGCCGCCATTGAGCGGGCCACGCGGGGTGCTGTGATGCGCTGGGACATGCGCCCGCATGACTGGCGCCTGATCTGGCCGGAGTTGCAGGCGCGCGCCGATGCGCCCGTTGAGCGCATCAAGGATGCAGAGCGGGAGGTGGCGTGATGGACTGGTCAAGGAAGTCGCAGCTTGCAAAGGCTGCACGTCCATGTTGGGGATCCCCAAAGGTCGCCTGGTTGAAGAACCGATTTCCGGCCCTGGTCGAAGCACGGCTGGCATACGTAGTGCGATGGGGTTGGACTCCCTTCCTCGTCTGGCTCGAAGCGATATGCCATCGCACCTTGCCCGGGCGCTATTTGCGCGAGCGTGTATCGCGCGCGTTCCTGAAGCTTCATTTCCAGAACACGAGTTTTCTCTTGCTCTTGATGGAGCGCCAGTTGAAGCGAATGAGCCGTGGCCTGTGATTCCAGTGCTGCCGACATGGCGTCCATCAGGCGGCTTTGCATGTCTAGGAGCGCGCCCTTGGCTTTGGTGTCGTCCCTGGCGTCTACGGCCGCTTTCGTGACTTCGATCAGGGCTTTGAGCCCGGCGAGGGCTGAGGCGATTTCCATGGGTCGGTCCCTTCGGTTCGTTGGTGTGGGTCAGAGCCACCAATGTACCGGGCTGGGCCGGCCCGCCCCCTTTTTCAATCAGGAGTTTGCCAATGGCTGAGGTTGGCGTCAGTGTTTCGGTAGCCCCGTGCCTTCTGGTGGTCCGTCTTTCAACGCCGCTGCGTGTTTTTTCAGTGCCTCGCTCAGCTCTAGGGCTTGTGCAGCGGTCAGCACGAAGTGTGGCGTCTGAAGGGCTTCGCTTGGCTGCTGCGTTGGGTGCAGCAGGTAGTCGAGGCGAAGGATGACCGCGCCGTATGCCGGTATGGGCCCGGTGGTCCAGCCCGCAATGGGTGCCAGCGGTATGTCTTGTGTCATGTCTGTCTATTTTTCTTGCTTGGAGGTAATCAATGGCTGAAGCCCTGGAACAAACGCGCGCCCTGTGGCTGCACGAGCTGGGCGAAATGCTCAGCTGTGGCTGGGATGGGCGCCGCCGGCTTGATCGTTGGCTTGCAAAACTGCTTCGGCGTGGGCTGCGGCCTGTGCGTTTTGCAGCACTACCAGCACGAGGCGCGAAGCCTGGGCGCTTTGCTCGTAGGCGCGGCTGATGCCTTCTAAGTCTCGTTTGAGCTTCTTCGCGTCCAACTGCCGGCACAGCGCCTGGGTGAGCAGGCCAATGGCCTGGGCCTGGGTTGCCTGCAGTTCGGCAATGAGTTGTGCGACGAATTTTTCGTTCATGGGCTGGCCCTCCCTGGGCTGCGTTGTGGTGTGTAGGAGCGCCCATCGTAGCGGGAGTGGCCGGCCCGCCCCCTTTCCCCACCACGCGCCGGCTGCAGTCAGCCGTGACCCGGCCCGCATGGGCTTTCCTCCGGCCGCGCAAGCGTGCGGGTTGGGTCGGTGGGGTCTTTCTGTTGTGCATGGGCGCAGTGTCGGCACAGCCGGCGCGCCTGTGAATCGTTTTGTCTGTTTGAAGGGATCATGGTCATGAGTGGTGCTGTGGATGCACTGGCGCGCATGGTGCGCTACTACCCTGGGGGCCGGCCTGCTGTGGCCGCCCGCCTGGGCCTGAGTGATGAGGACTTGCGCAAGAAGCTGTCGGTGAGCGACCGCAGCCGCCACCTGGGCGTGGAAGAGGCCGCCGCCATTGCCAGCATGTGCCACGAGGTGGGCGCGGTGGACGCCGACGCCTACGCCGTGGTGGTGGCCGCTGAGAGTGGCGGGCGCTTTGTGAAGGATGCGCGCACGGGCGACAACGATGCCAAGGCCTTGCTGGCCCGCCTGGGTGCCGAGAACAAGGAAGCCGCCGACCTGACCCAGGCCGTGCTGACAGCCATGGCCGATGGCGTGGTGAGCGACCGCGAAAAGCGCGACATTGAAGAGCAGGCCATGGAGCTGATGGTGGCCGTGCAGCGCCTGCTGGACGTGTGCCACGCCAACAACGCCGCGCACGCCCAACCCGGCCGCCAAGGGGGTGGCGCATGAGGCCAGCGGGTGAAATTCGGCAGGCGCTGCTGACATCGGCCGTGCAACTGGCCCAGCCGCACCAGGCGCCCACGCTGGCCGAGCTGGCCGCACACGCGGGTGTGGGCTACCTGGCCGCACGCCGCACGGTGGACAACCTCAAGCGCTGTGGTGCGCTTGAGATTGCCCGCCTGCGCCGGGTGGACTACCGCAACCGCCCGGTGGCGGAATACGTGCCCGCCCAGCTGCAGGCCGACGACAGCGCGAACAGCGCCCCGTTTGTGGACCTGGCCCGGGTGCTGGGTGGATGGAGCGCCGCCCAGGCGGCCTGACCAGCACCCCCAGCACACATGGCCGAACAACAACAGACGCCGGGCGCAAGGCCCGAGCGGGGGCCGCTGCCCCCCATCAATTTCACGGCGCTGGCCGATGCGCTGCTGCACAACGCCGAGCACCTGGTGGCCGCCTGGCTGCCGGGTGGCGTGAAGCGCGGGCACGAGTGGGTGTGTGGCGGGCTGAGCGGGGGCGAAGGCACCAGCTGCAGCGTCAACCTCAACAACGGCCGTTGGGCCGACTTTGCCACCGGCGAACAAGGCGGTGACCTGGTGAGCCTGTACGCCGCCATCCACAGCCTGACCATGGGCAAAGCCGCCGTGCAGGTGGCGCGTGATGAGGGCCTGGAGGATGTGGCCGGTGTGCAGCGCAGTGCTGAGCACCAGCGCATTGAGCGCCCCCCACCGCCGCCTGCCGCGCCGAAGCGCGAGCGGGTGGAAGAGGGCTGGACCACCGTGCGCCCTGTGCCCAGCATGGCACCGGCGCCCACCTTCAAACACCACCACCGCCAGGCGCAAGACATTGAGCACACCGCCACCTACCGCGCGGGCGATGAGCTGCACGGGTACGTGGTGCGCTTTCGCACCAGCGACGGCGGCAAAGACACGCTGCCCTACACCTGGTGCGTGAGCGCGCACACGGGCACGGCCAAGTGGACGTGGCGGCAGTTTGACGAACCCCGCCCGCTGTACCTGCCGGGCCATGCCTTGCCCAACGGCCGCACCGTTGTGCTGGTGGAAGGCGAGAAGAAGGGCGACGCCCTGCAGGCCCTGCTGGACGCCACCGCCTCCGGTGTGTACTGCGTGGCCAGCTGGCCCGGCGGCTGCAAGGCCTGGAAGAAGGCCGACTGGGCCTGGCTGGCCGGGTGCACCGTGCTGCTGTGGCCGGACTGTGATGCCAAGCACGAAGCCCTGACCGTGGCCGAACGCAAGGCCCACCCCGACAAAGCCGCCCAGGCCGTGGTGCAGCAGAGCAAGCCGCTGCTGCCCGCACACGAGCAACCGGGCATGGCCGCCATGTTGGGCATCGGCGCCCACCTGCGCGACGTGCACGCCTGCACCGTGCAACTGCTGCCCATCCCCGCGCCTGGTGCCGTGCCCGATGGCTGGGACTGCGGCGACGCCATCAACACCGACGGGTGGGACGGTGCGCGCGTGCTCGCGTTCTTTGGCGGGGCCTTTGCTTTGCCTGGGGATGCGGGTGCGGATGCGCCTGCGCCTGATGCCGCGCCTGCCGCTGCGGGCGGTGGGAGTGGGGGCAAGGGTGGCGGAAAAAATCGCGATCCCCTCGCTGGCGCTGAGGACGGCGGTTCAAGTGATGGTGGCCGCCCGGACTGGCTCACGCCGTTCTGGAACCGGAAGAAGTACTACTGGATGGTGTCGCGCGAGCTGGTGATTGCCGCGCTGGAAAACGACCCCGACCTGGTGGGCCTGGTGGCGGTGAACAAGCTGACCAACAACATCGATCTGCGCCGGCCATTGCCTGGCAGCAAGATCGAAGCGGGCCCAATGACGGGCGCCACCGACCTGCTGCTGGGGCGCTACCTGAGCCAGCGCTACGGCCTGCCCACCATCAGCCGCGCGGCGCTGAGCGAGGCCATTGAGACGGTGGCGCACCAGTGTGAATTTCACCCGGTGCAGGACTACCTGCTGGACCTGCACGACGGCAAGGTGTGGGACGGCACGAAGCGGCTGGACAAGTGGCTGCCGTGGGTGATTGGTGAGATTGACCCGAAGACCGGCGCCGCGCTGCTGCCGCCCAAGGTGCACGAATACCTGTGCCTGGTGGGGCGCTTCTTCCTGCTGGGCATGGTGAACCGGGTGATGGACCCGGGCTGCAAGTTCGACTACTGCATGGTGCTGGAAGGCAAGGGCGGGCTGATGAAGAGCACGCTGTTCAAGGTGCTGGCCAGCAAGCAGTGGTTCAGCGACACCCACTTTGATGTGGGGCGCGGCAAGGATGGCCAAGAGCAGGTCCAAGGCCTGTGGGTGTACGAGATTGCCGAGCTGGCCGCGTTCAGCAAGTCAGACATCAACCTCATCAAGGCCTTCATCAGTGCCGAGGTGGACCGCTACCGGCCCAGCTATGGCCGTGTGGTGGAGGCCTACCCGCGCCAGTGTGTGCTGGGTGGCACCACCAATGAAAAGCAATGGCTGAGGGACCGCACGGGCAACCGCCGCTGGTGGCCGGTGCCGGTGAAGAACCGGGTCAAGATCGAGTGGCTGCAGAAGTACCGCGACCAGCTGCTGGGTGAGGCGTTTGCCGAGTACCTGGCCGGTGCGCGCTTCTTCCCGAAGCCTGACGAAGAGGAACGGCTGTTCGTGCCCATGCAGGACAAGCGGCTGGTGGAGAGCACGGTCATGTCGGCACTGTTGGAGGTGCTGACGCGCCCACCCGTGGCGGCTGGCATTGGCGCCATCGTGAACGAGCTGACCGAGTTCGTGACGATCAAGCAGCTCAACGAGGCCTTGCACGTGGACGCGGGCAAAAGTTCGGCGGCGCTGGATGGGCAGATCCGCGCGTGGCTCGACAGCGAGGGCTGGGAGCACACGAAGAAGCAGATCAACGGCGTGCGCGCCAACGGCTACCTGCGGCCCAAGGGCTGGCCCATTGCCCGCCCTGACGACGATGAGGTGCCGCCCGCGCCGCCACCACCACCCACCACAGACGAAGGCGACGATGCCCCGTTCTGACCATCAACACCACCAGGCATGGGCCGCTGAAACGCGCCGTGCTGCAGACACCGCCAGACGCAAGATTGGCAGCGGTGTGCCCGAAGGGCTGGGAGGCGAGTGCCCCCACTGTGGCGCGGTAGCGGGGATGTCGGTTCACGCGCCTATGACCTGAGTGTCCAAGTGTCCACGGTGGCCAGGCCCTTCCATGGAGGGCTATGGCAGTGGTGTTCCCCCTCTTTTGGGGGTTGAAGCTGCTGCATTGCCCAACCGGTGGACAGCGCGAATTTCCAAGGCGGGCGGGCGTGTGATCAGGGGCGCATGAGCGCGCTCGCGCGTGTGCCGCTCCCCCGATCACCTTATCCCTCTATAGAAAGTGTTGGACAGTATGGACACCAGGACAGCAGACAAGCCGGGCCAGCAGGTTGATGTGCAGGCGCGTGTACAGCTCATCAAGGCCGAGATGCCCGAGACCTACAAGGCAATCGTCGTCCAGGCTCAGATGATGGGCAACGAGGCCTATGCTTTGGTGCGGCGCGGCCTGCGGGGTGAAGCCAACTGCTTCTACGCCGTGGAGCGCGGCCACGTGGTGGGCACGCCCTTCAACTTGCCCGATGTGCAAGCCGACATGGCGCGCTTCATGGTGCAGTTCGGGTGCGCGTTCCTGGTGATGTGGGCGCCGGTTGCTGTGGCTGCAGCTGCGGGCAAGGGGGCAGCCGATGGCGCGCATTGAGTACATCAAGCAACGCCTGGAAAACTGGGCGCGCTGGCACCAGCAGCGCGACGGTGGCGGCCTGGGCTACCCCAGCCAGTCGGCCTTCGTGCGGCTCATGCCCCGCTCGGGCCCAGGTGAAGCCGTCATCCCCATCAACGACCTGGACGCCAGCGAGACCGAGGATGCCGTCAACAGCCTGCGCCTGGTGAAGAGCCACCTGTACCTCACGCTGCACCACATCTACGTGCAGAACTGGGACATCAAGCGCACGGCCAAGGCGCTGTGCAAGGCAGAGTCCACCGTCAAGGCCCACCTCGACCAGGCCGACCACGCCCTGCAAGCCTGGTTCACCGCCCGCGCAGAGCTGCGCCAGAAGCGTGAGCAGACTGCAAAAAGGAGTTTTACGACATAGACCTTTTCGGTACATTTCAGGCAAGCTGCAGCGAACGTGTCACCACAACTCACTGTTTACTGCAGCCGAACCCCGTAGTGCGCGAGTGCTTCGGGGTTTTTCTTTTTGTGGTGCGTCTTGGAGTTGATATGGGAACTGTCACTGAATCAATCTGCTTTCGGTGCCGGTCGGACTGCACACCTCTGGCGAACCTCGGGTCAGACGCGCCAAGCAAGTCGGCGCCGTCCGCCCCCGTTTCGTTCATCTGTGTTGGGGTGAACCACCCGGCCTCTCGGTCGGTCCCGCAAGATCGCTTCACCTTGTGCTGGAAGAACCGGGCAGTTGATGAGCGAGGTCATTGGGACAAGCGCGATCTGCTCGACACCATGAGCGTGATCGCGCAGGCGCTGAGCGTCGACGAGAACATTCGCGTCAGCAACGGGTTCTCCGAATCCGATATGCAGCAAGTCAACTTCTTGTCCTGATGCCCTCGTCCGCACCCAGGCCTTGCACTCACCCCGGCTGCGGCCAGCTGGTGCGCGACGGCTCAGGCCGGTGCGACAAGCACAAGCGCGCGATCACGCAGGCCAGTGACGCCAGGCGCGGTACCGCCCACGAGCGTGGATACACCAGCGCCTGGCAGAAAGCACGCGCCGCCTACCTGCGGGCACACCCACTGTGCCGCATGCACGAGGCGCGCGGTGAGGTGGTGGAGGCGGTGGTGGTTGACCACATCAAGCCGCACAAGGGCGACAAGCTGCTGTTCTGGGACAGCAACAACTGGCAGCCGCTGTGCAAGCGCTGCCACGACATCAAGACCGCCCGCGAGGACGGCGCCTTCGGGCGCGCCCCGGTGGTCAAGCGCTGACCGGCGCGGTCCCGCCCAGGCGGCAGGGGAGGGGGAGGGTGAAAGTCCACACCCTTTCTCCCCAGACCGACCGGTTCCTCAAATTTTTACGCGCGATAGTTTTGGAGGGGGGGGTACTCCCCCGCTCTGCATTGGAGATTGCAATGGCACAAGTTCATGCCCTGGGGTCTCGGGGGCCGCTGCCAAATCCCCTCTCTGACCGCACCAAAAACCGGGCGCTCGACCTCACGGCTGGCATCAACCCGAAGATCGAGATCCCGAGCCCGCCCAAGCACCTCGGTGCCGAGGCGCGCAAGGAATGGAAGCGGATCACGCCGCTGCTGGAAGAGCTGGGCCTGATCAGCGGCCTGGACCGTGCCGCCCTGGCGCTGTACTGCCAGACCGCCGGCCGGCTGGCCGAGCTGGAGACCGCCTTCAACAGCAAGGTGGCCCGCCTGGTGTCTGACAAAGGCATGGACTACGCCGACGCGGTGTACGAGGCCAGCCACGCCGTGACGCCCTCGGGCTACGCGCAGCAGAGCGTGCTGGTGCAGCTGATCGGCAAGCACCGCGAGCAGCTCAACCGCTACCTGATGCACTTCGGCCTGAGCCCTGCGGCGCGTGGCCGTGTGCAGGCCAGCAACTACGTGCAGCCCACGCTGCCCGGCATTGACGCGCCGCCAGAGCGGCCCACGGGCTTCGCCATGTTCGCGGTGGGTGGCGCGCGATGAGCGAATACGTCAACGCCGCGCTGGCCTATGCCCGCGCGGTGGTGGCGGGCGACCTGGTGGCGTGCAAGTGGACGAAGTTGGCCTGCCAGCGCCAGCTGGACGACCTGGAGCGCGAACCCTCGGCCGAGTGGCCCTGGGTGTTCGACGTGACGCGCGCCGAGCGCCCTTGCGCCTTCATCGAGCTGCTGCCCCACATCAAGGGCAAGTGGGCACGCGAAGGCCGCAACATCGCGCTGGAGCCCTGGCAGTGCTTCATCATCACCACCGTCTACGGCTGGGTGCACCGCGAAACCGGCCTGCGCCGCTTCCTGGAGGTGTACGAAGAGATCGCCCGCAAGAACGCCAAGTCCACCAAGGGCTCGGGTCTGTTCTTGTATTCGCTTACCGCTGATGGTGAGCACGGCGCCGAGTGCTACACCGCCGCCACCACCCGCGACCAGGCGCGCATCGTCTTCGATGACGCCCGCGCCATGGCCGAGCGATCGCCAGGCCTGCGCACCCACCTGGGGCTGGCCATCATGCAGCACAGCCTCACGGTGGCGCACACGGCCAGCAAGGGCGCGCCACTGGCCGCCGAAGGCAGCACGCTGGACGGCCTGAACGTCCACTTCGCCCTGCTGGACGAACTGCATGCCCACAAAACCCGCGCCGTGTACGACGTGATCGACACCGCCCGGGGCGCGCGTGAACAGTCGCTGCTGTGGACCATCACCACCGCCGGCACCGACCGCTCGGGCATCTGCTACGAGCGGCGCACCCACATCACCAAGATCCTCGACAAGGTGGTGATCGACGACCGCGTGTTCGGGATCATCTACACCATCGACGATGGTGACGACCCGTTCGACCCGGCGGTGTGGCCCAAGGCCAACCCGAACTTCGGCAAATCGGTCCTGCCCGACGACATGGCCGCAGCGGCCCGCAAGGCCGAGGCCATGCCGAGCGCGCTCAACAACTTCCTCACCAAGCGCCTCAACGTCTGGGTGTCGGGTGAGTCGCCCTGGATGGATATGCGGGCCTGGGACCGCTGCGCAGAACCCTCGCTGCGCGACCTCTCCGAGTACCACGGGGCTAAGGCGTGGATTGGGCTCGACCTGGCGCAAAAGAAGGACTTTGCCGCGTTGTCTATCGTCTTCCAGCACAACTTCCTTGAGCTGGGCGCCGATGGTGTATACGCGCCAGTGGAAAAGTGGTGCCTGTCCACACGTCTGTATCTCAACGAGCTGGCCATTCAGGAAAGCGGCAACGCCCACCTGAGCGGCTGGGCACGCCAGGGCTACGTGCAAGTCACCGATGGCGACCTCACCGACTTCGACGTGGTGGCCGACGACCTGCGCGCTCTGTGCCGCCAGTTCGACGTGCAAGAGATCGCCTTCGACCCGGCGCTCTCCATGTACTTCGCCGGCAAGCTGATCGAAGAAGGCCTGCCGCTGGTGGAAATCACCCAGCGCGCCATCTTCTTCACGCCCGCCCTCATCCAGGTGGAGAACCTGGTGTTGGAGGGCAAGTTGTGCCACGACGGCAACCCCGTCATGGCCTGGATGGTCAGCAACCTGGTGGTCAAGGTCAGCAAGTTCAACGAGCTGATGTCGCCCACCAAAGAGCGGCCAGAAAACAAGATCGACGGCCCCATTTCGGCGCTCATGGCGCTGGGCCGGGCGCTGGCCAACGAGCCCAGCAACACCATTGAACAAGGCTTCGTATCGCTATGACCACCACCACCTGGGACGATGTGCAGGCCCGCGCCACAGTGCCGGGCTCGCCCATCCTCACGCAGTGGCGCGCCGAGCGCGAGGCCACCCGTGCCATCCGCAACGCTGGCAACGGCGCCACGGAAACCATCGCCAGCAGCGACCCGCGCGTGGTGGAGCTGTTCGGGTCCAACCGTGCCGCCGCCGGCATGGCCGTCACGGCAGAGAGCGCCATGCGCGTGTCGGCGGTGTATGGCTGTGTCACCCGCATCGCGGGCGTCATCAGCCAGCTGCCGGTCAACGTGTACGAGCGCATCGGCACCGGCCGCAAGCTGGTGGAAGACACACCCTACTGGTGGATGCTCAACGAGCAGCCCACCGCGCGCTTCACCGCCGCCAGCATGTGGGAGCAAATCACCAGCCACAAGCTGCTGCGCGAGTCCGGCTTCGTGTTCATTGGGCGCAGCAAATCGGGCGCGGTGCGCGAGCTGATCCCGCTGCCTTACGAGGCGGTGCAACCTGATCGCGTCCAGTCGGGCGAGCGCCTCAAGTACTTCGTGCAAGACGTGCGGACCTATGGCTGCGACCAGGACGACATGCTGCACTTCCCCGGCTTCGGCTTCGACGGACTGCGGGCCAGGAGCGTCATCCAGTGGGCCGCCCGCAACGCCACCGGCAACGCCATGGCGATGGACGAGTACTCCGGTCGCTTCTTCGCCAACGGCTCGCACCACAGCATCGTGATCGAGGCGCCAGGGCAGATGAAGCAACCCGCCGTCGATGCGCTGCAACAGGCCTACGCCAACAAGTACAGCGGGCTCGACAACGCCCACCGCCTGCCCCTGGTGCTCACCGACGGGCTGAAGGCCAAGGAGGTCAGCATCAGCGCCCAAGACGCCCAGCTGCTCGACGCCCGCAAGTTCCAGGTGGTGGACATTGCCCGCGCCTTTGGCGTGCCGCCCCACCTGATTGGCGAGACCAGCGCGGCCACCAGCTGGGGCAGTGGCCTGGAGGAAATGACCCGCGCATTCATGCTCTTCACCATCCAGCCGCACCTCAAGCGGTTGGAGCAAGAACTCAACCGCAAGCTGTTCCGCACCTCGCGGTACTTCTTCGAGTTCGACCGCGACGCCATGCTCGAAGGCAACAGCAAGGCCCAGGCCGACTACTTCCGCGCCGCACTGGGTGGCCCAGGCAGCGGCCAGGGCTGGATGACGGCCGACGAGATCCGCCGCAAAAAGAACCTGCCACCGCAAGGCGGCGAGGCCGACAAGCTCTTTCACCCCGGCACCGCCGGCACCAAGACCACCGGAGCCCAACCGTGAAAAAACTCATCCAACTGCTGCGCGACAACGCAGCCCAAGAGCGCAAGCCGCTGCAGCTGGTGCGCGCCGAGGCCTCTGCCGACGCCACGCTCTACATCTACGACGTGATCGACGCCTACTGGGGCGTGAGCGCCCAGGAAGTGGCCAAGAGCATCGCCGGCCTCGACGCCAGCACCACGCTGCACCTGCGCATCAACAGCCCAGGCGGTGACGTGTTTGAAGCCCGCGCCATCGCGGCATCCATCGCGCAGTTTGGCGGCAAGACCATCGCCCACATCGACGGCCTGGCCGCCAGCGCTGCCACCACCATCGCCTCGGCCGCGCAAGAGGTGGAAATCGTGGACGGTGGCTTCTACATGATCCACAACGCGTGGACCTTCGCCATGGGCAACAAGCACGACATGCGCACCACCGCCGACCTGCTGGACAAGGTGGATGGCGCCATCGTGGCCGATTACGCCCGCCGCACTGGCGCCACCACCGAGCAGGTGATTGCCTGGATGGACGCCGAAACCTGGTTCACCGCACAAGAGGCGGTGGACAACAAGTTTGCCGACCGCCTGGCGCCCTCTGGCCAGGCCGGCACCAGCAACGCCAGCGCCCGCCAGTTCAACCTGGCCGCGTTCGACAAGACACCCCAGGCGCTGCTGGCACCCCAGCCGCCCCAGATCAACGAGGGCGCCGTGCGCGCCCACAACGAGCGGCGCCTGCGCCTGCTCGAACTCAACGCCTGAAGCGCTACCGCGCAGCGTACCGCCGCCCTCTGGGCGGTTTTTTTTGCTCAACACGAAAGGACTGATATGAGCATCCAAGCCCTGCGGGAGCGCCTGGCCTCCCTGAAGAAGCAAGCCCGCAACCTCCTGGAGGAAACGGGTTCCGCCACCTGGTCGGCCGAGAACAAGGCCAAGTTCGACACGCTCGTGGACGAAGCCGAGCGCGTTGAACAGCAAATCGAAGCCCACCAGCGCCTGCTGGACAACGAGGCAGAGAACGCCTTCGACAACCTGCCCCGCAACGAGCGCAAACCCGCCCAGCAAACCGATGCCCAGCGCGCGGTGGACCTGTTCCTGCGCAAGATGAGCAAGCACCTCACCGCCGAGGAATCCCTGCTCATCCGCAACACCATGAGCACCACCACCGGCAGCGAGGGCGGCTACACGGTGCAATCCACGCTGGCCAGCACCTTCATCGAAGCGCTGAAGGACTACAGTGGCATTCGCCGTGTGGCCAGCCGCCTGGTCACCGAGAACGGTGCCGACCTGAGCTATCCCACCACCGACGGCACGGCGGAAGAGGGCGAAATCATCGCGCAGAACACCACTGCCAACGATGCCGACGTCACCTTCGGCACCGTGCCGTTGAACGTGCAGAAGTGGAGTTCCAAGGTCATCACCATCCCCATCGAGCTGCTGCAGGACACGTCCATCGACATCCTGGCCCTGGTGGCACAGCGCGTGCGCGATCGCATCGGCCGCATCCAGAACCGCCTGATGACCGCCGACGGCACCGGCACCGGCCAGCCTTACTCGCTGGTGGGCGCTGCAGGCGTGGGAAAAACCGGTACCACTGGCCAAACCACCACCGTCATTTACGACGACCTGGTGGACCTTGTGGACAGCATCGACCCGGCCTACGACGACGCCGCCTTCAAGTTCATGTTCGGCCAGACCATGCGCCGCACCGTGCGCAAGATCAAGGACACCGCCGGCCGCCCCATCTGGACGCCCAGCTACGACGAAGGCATGTCCGCCAAGACGCCCGACCTGTTGCTGGGCTACCCGGTGGAAATCAACAACGCCATGCCCACGCCGGCGGCCAACGCCAAGCCCATCAGCTTTGGCGACCACAGCAAGTACATGGTGCGCGACGCCATGGAGGTGACCCTGTTCCGCTTTGAGGACAGCGCCTACATGAAGAAGGGCCAGGTCGGCTTCCTGGCCTGGGCGCGTGCCGGCGGCAACCTGCTCGACGTCAACGCGGTCAAGACCTACCGCAACAGCGCCACCTGATAGGCGCCAGGCCCCGGCCCGCCCAGGCACCCGCCCGGCGGGCCGGCCCGTCCACCCCACCCACAAGGAAGTCTCATGTCCAAGCTCATCGCCCTGATGGCGCTCGCTGCCGGCACCGTGGCCGGCATTGCCGAAGACCTGGCCGAAGGCGCCGAATTCGAAGTCGCGCCCGACGTCGCGGAACCCCTGCTCAACGAAGGCAAGGCCAAGCTGGCCAGCGCCTCCATCACCCCGCCTGCGCCCCCGGCCACCAAAGAAAAGGCCGTCAAGGTGCGCGTGCTGGTTGCCTGTGCCTACGGTCAGCCCGACGACGTGGCCGAAATGCCCGCCGCCGTGGCCAAGGCCGCCGTGGCCGACGGCCTGGTAGACGCCGACAAGGCCGCCGTGGCATTCGCCCAAAGCCTCAAGCCCGCCAAGGCCTGACCACCAGCCTGATGCGTGAAACACCCTGCCCCCAGGGTGTTTTGCAGATCAGCCTTCTGCTGGAGACCCTCCCATGCCCATCACCTCCACCGACATCCAGTACCGCCTCTCCGGCGGTGCCGCCAACAGCAACCCCGACGCGTCCCTCGGCGGTGCCAAATCGTCCGAGCTGGTACCGGTTGATCTGTTCGATGACGTCAGCAGCGCCGAGAGCGCCGCCGGCGACACCGAATACCGGATCATCTACGTCCACAACAACCACGGCTCGCTCACCCTCCAGAACGCGGTCATCTGGATCAGCGCCAACACCACGGGCAGCCGCATCGCCATCGGCCTTGGTGCTTCGGCCATCAACGGCACGGAAAGCACGATTGCGAACGAGAACACAGCCCCTGGCGGTGTGACCTTTAGCCAGCCCAGCAGCAAAGGCGCGGGCCTGTCCCTGGGCAGCATCCCGCCTGGGCAGCACAAGGCGGTCGCCATTCGCCGGGCCGTGGTCGCTGCCACACCTGCCGCCAACGACACCTACACCCTGAGCGTTGAAGGCGACACCGCCGCTTGATGAGCTGCGGCCCATGGGCAGCGTCCCCCTGGGCCTTGAACTGGACGCCGGAAAGAACCGTATGTGGCAATCTCTTATGTAGGCGGCAAGGGGGCGGGTGCTGCAGGCCAGGGTGGCGGCTCCATCAGCCTCACCACGGGCCTCACTGGTGGCAGTGGTGGCGCACCCATTGAGGGCGACCTCGTTGTCGTCACGGTAAGCGTTGGCACGGCTGCACGGGCGCCCACCGTCGCCATCAGCACGCCGAGCGGCTACACGCCACTGACGCCGCAGCGCACCACCGCCACCACCTACGACACCAACGTCCAGACCTGCTACAAGGTCATGGGCAGTACGCCGGACACGGCGGTCACCATTCCGCCGTCGGGCAACAACGCCGACGGCATTGCCTACACCATCCAGGTGTTTCGCGGCGTGGACCCAACCACGCCGATGGACGTTTCGCCGACCTATGCCACCGGCTCTGGCGTCAACAACCGGCCTGACCCGGCAGCCATCGAGCCTGTCACCGAAGGGGCCTGGATTGTGTGCTGCGGCGGTGGCGCATCGGCCACTGGCACCACGCTGTACACGGCTGGGTACCTCACCAACCTGCTGACCTTCAACGGTGCCGACACAAACGATGGCACGGTAGGTGCTGGCTACTACACCGGCTGGACATCTGGCAGCTACAACCCTGCGGCCTTCGGTGGCGGCAGCGTCAACGCGGCCAACAGCTGGGGCGCCACTACCCTGGCGCTGCGGCCCCAAGCGCTGTCGGCGGTGGGGCAAGACAGTCCCGGCGGGTACGACATCCTCGCCAGCGCCGATGCCGACAGCACCGGCAGCTACGCAATCAGTTCCATCGTGGGCGCTGAGAGTGCGGGCAGCTATGCCGTGCTCAACGCCGTGGGCGCGAACGCCGTAGGCACCTATGCCCTGCGCCAGGCAGTGGGCCAGGCCCAGGCGGGCGGCTACAGCGTGTTGGCGGTGGTGGCGGCCAGCCTGCCCGGGGCCTACGGCCTGGGGGGTGTGGCTGGCGCCAGTTTTGCAGGTGCCTATGGCCTGGCCGGCACCGTAGGTGCCGAGCACTCGGGAGGCTTTGCGGTGCTCACCCCGGTGGGGGCCGAACTGGCCGGTGCGGCCCAGGTGCTGACCGCCGTGGGCACCAACCTGTCCGGCGCCTACGCGCTGGCAGAGGCGGGCAGTGCTGTGGGCGCTGATCTGCCAGGCAGCTACCAGCTGAGGTCGCCGGCTGCCGCTGAGCTGTCCGGTGGTTACCTGATCGACAGCCTGCTGCGCCGTGCTCCTGCTGGCGCAGGACACAGCCGAACCGGTGCTGCAACGCAGCGCCCCGTGCAAGAAAACACCGCGCGCGTCCTGGTGGGCCGCGCTGGCCAGGCGAGGGCGCCAGCCACCCCGACGACCCGGAAAAACACACGTTATGAACCCCAAGCGAACCGCCGCCCCAGCCGCTGAGCCGCTCACGTTGGCCGAGGCCAAGGCACACCTGCGCGTCACCGTCAACGACGACGACACGCTCATCACGGCCCTCATCAGCGCCGCCCGCGAGGCCTGCGAAGACCGCCTGCAGCGCACGCTCATCAGCACGCCCTGGCTGCTGGCGCTCGATGCCTTCCCCGACGCCATCAAGTTGCCCATGCCACCCGCCCTGCAGGTGCAGAGCCTGCAGTACTTCGACGCGGCCGGCACCCTGGTGACACTGGCCGGTGAAGACTACGAGCTCGACCCCTACAGTGAGCCTGCCTACCTGGTGCCCGCGCCCGGCGTGGCCTGGCCTGCCACCCAGGCCGGCCGCATCAACGCCGTGCGAGTGGCCTACACCGCCGGCTACGGCACCACCGCCGCCGACGTGCCCGGCCCCATCAAGCAATGGCTGCTGCTCGCCATTGGCGACATGTACGAGCGCCGCACCCGCAGCGCCGAACGCCCCGCAGTGCCGCAGGGCTTTGCCGATGGCCTGCTGGACACCTACCGCGTGTGGAGTCTCTGACCATGCCCATCGACCCCGGCCGCCTGCGCGAGGTGGTCCACATCCGCGCCCCACAAACCGCGCAAGACGAAGCCGGCCAGCCGCTGCCCGGCCATACAGACGTGTGCACAGTGCGCGCCGAGGTGCGTTACCTCAGCGGCATGGAAGCCCTCAAGGCCGGCGCCCCCGTCAGCACCGTGCGCGCCAGCATGCTGGTGCGCCGCACCGCCGCCATCAACCACAGCCACGTGGCCGTGTTGGGTACCACGGTGTTCAACATCCTGGCCGTGCAACCGGCCGACGATCAGGGCTACATGTACCTGGTGTGCGAGGCCACGCAATGAGCATGACCATCAAAGCCGACCTCGGCGGCCTCAACCGCCTCATGGGCAAGCTGGGCACCCGCATGCAAGAGGCAGCCCGCCCCGCCGCCCAGGCCGCTGCCGATGTGCTCTACCAGGAAGTGCAGCGCAACGCCAACCGGGGCAAGCGCAGCAGCGGCAAGCTGGCCAGCGCCATCTACCAGGCCTACAGCGCCGACAACAGCGGCCCCGGCCGCGCCGTCTATCACGTCAGCTGGAACGCCCGCAAGGCGCCCCACGGCCACCTGGTGGAGTTCGGCCACCTGCAGCGCTACGAGTACTACCAGGACGAACAAGGCCGCGTGCGCCCCAAGGTGCGGCCCGAGATGTACGGCAAGCCCAAGCCCAAAAGCAACGGCCGCAACCGCGCCGCGCTCGACGCCTACTACGTCACCCTGCCCACGCCCGTGCACGTGCCCGCCCGGCCCTTTGTGCGGCCCGCCATGGCCAAGTTTCCGCAGGCCATGGCAGCAGCTCGCGCCGAGCTGCTCAAACGCATCAACAACCCATGAGCCTCGAAGCCCAACTCACTGCTGCCCTGCAGGCCGTGTGCCCCCGCGTCTACCCCGACCAGGCACCCGCAGAGGCCCAGCTGCCCTACGTCATCTACGAGCAGGTGGGCGGCCCCGCTCTGGTGTACCTGGAAGGCACCTTGCCCCCCGAGCGCGCCGCGCTCATGCAAATCACCGCCTGGCACAGCACCCGCCTGGGCGCCAGCCAGCTCATGCTCAACATCGAGGCCGCACTGTGTGCAGCCCCAGGCTTTACCGCCACACCACAAGCCGCCCTGCAGGCCGCCCCGTCAGACGACCCCGCCACACGCGGCGCCATGCAGGATTTTGAAATCTGGGCCGATCGGTAGACCCGACAGACCCGCACCGAACCGGCCACACGGCCACCTGAGCAACCCGCCCTGGGCAACCAAGGCGGGTTTTTTCTTGCCCGCGAGGGCGCATGCAACCACTCCGCCCACCTCGCGTGGGTTTTTTCACTTCTGAAAGGCCCTTGTTATGGCACGTACCCCTTCCGGCACCACCCTCTGGGTGGCCAGCACCATCGCGGCTTCCAAAGCCACCACCATCGTCACCAACGCGGCCGAAGCCGTGGTCACCTCGGTGGCCCACGGCTACACCAACGGCGACATCGTCGAAATCCAGTCCGGCTGGGGCCGGCTGCACAAGCGCGCGTTCCGCATCAAGGGCGTGACGGTGGACACCTTCACGCTCGAAGGCGCAGACACCACCAGCACCACCTTCTTCCCGGCCGGTACCGGCGTGGGCTCGGTGCGCAAGGTCAGCGCCTGGACCCAGATCACCACGGTGATGAACCCGCAGTCCAGCGGCGGCGAACCCAAGCAGGTGAACTACAAGTTCCTGGAGAGCGACGTTGAATACACCATCAACGACGGCTTCACCCCCATCACCCGCTCGTTCAACATCGACGCGGACAGCATCGGTTCGCCGGGCTACACCGCGCTCAAGACGCTCACCGACGTGCAGACCGACACCATCATGCGCAACATCGCCAAGAGCGGCGCCATCACCCTGCTGCCCTGCACCGTGGCGCTGAACGAAGAAGAAGTGATGCAAGAAGGCCAGGTGACCATGCTGCGCGTCTCCGTCAGCGGCAACAACCGCAGCACCCGCTACGCCTCCTGATCCCCGGGCCACTGAGGTGGCCCAGCCCGCGCACCGACCCGCCCCCATTCGTCCCTTTCGCGGGGGACGGTGGGGGTGGGCACGGGCATTTCTCTATCCCCGCGAAAGACAAGCATCATGGCCAAAATCCAATTGGGCAAGCGCCCCGAATCCTTCCCCGCCGTTGTCACCTTCCCCATGCTCGACGGCAGCACCGGTGCCCTCTCTGTCAAGTACAAGTACCGCACCCGGCGTGAGTTCGGCGAGTTCATTGACCGCATGTTCAACGACGCGGGCGAGGCCCCGCCCGCCGATGGCAAGTTCTCGCTCGGCACCCTCATGAGCAAGACGGTGGACAAAAACGCCCAGTACCTCAGCGAAGTGCTGGTGGGCTGGGATCTGGACGAACCTCTCACGCTGCAGAGCCTGGCCGAGCTGGCGGACGAACTCCCCGCCGCTGCTGCCGCCGTGATGGAGAAGTACCGCACCGCCATCACCGAAGGCCGGCTGGGAAACTGAAGGCCGCCGCCCAGGCGGCTTACGAGCGCATGCCCACCATCGCCGAAATGCGCGCCGATGGCTGGGAGCCCGAAGATTTCGAAGCCGAAGACCCGGTGGAGGTCTGGCCCGAGAACTGGCAGGCCTTCACCACCTTCATGCGCCTGCGCACCCAGTGGCTGCTGGGGCCAGGTGGCCCCATTGGCCTCAACTACGTGCCGCTCTTCTCCCTGATGGACCGCCTCGGTCTGCAGGGCCGCGAGTGGGACGACTTTCTGTCCGATGTGCAGGCGCTCGAAGAGGGCGCCCTCGACCAGATCGCCAAAAACAAACCGCCGGGGTGACTCGGCTTTTTTTCGCCTGCCATGTCCACACGTGAAGAAAAAATCCAGCTCGCCACCGAGGTGGACAGCTCTGGCGCGCTCCAGGGTCTCAAGCGCATTGAGGACGGCGCCGCTGGCATGGCCCGCGCCGTGTCCGATTCCGCCAGCAAGGCGGGTGCCGGCATCGATGCCATGGGCACGTCTGGTGCCCAGGCCTCGGCCAAGATCGACGCCAACACTCGCAGCATCGTGGCCAGCATCCAGCGCGCCACCGCTGCGGCCGAGGCCGGCGAAAAGGGCACCGCCAAATTCTTCGAGTCCCTCGGCCGCCAGCGCGGCGCCGACGTGGGCGCTCTGCAGCCCTACCTGCAGCAGCTCGAACAGGCCCGCCAGCGCACCGATTCGCTGACCATCTCCACCGGCCAGTACACCAATGCCCTGCGCATGGTGCCGGCCCAGATGACGGACATCGTCACCAGCCTGGCCAGCGGTCAAGACCCGCTGCTCGTGCTCATCCAGCAGGGCGGCCAGCTGAAAGACCAATTCGGCGGCGTGGGCGCTGCTGCCAAGGCGCTGGGTGGCTACGTCATGGGCATGGTGAACCCGCTCACCCTGGCGCTTGCAGCGGCGGCAGGCCTGGCCCTGGCGTTTGAATCTGGCCGCAAAGAGTCCGCCTTGCTGGACATCACCGCCACCAAAACCGCCACCACCCTTGGCGTCACCGCTGGCCAGTTGGAGTCCATCGTCTCCAAGCTCTCGGGCGCCGGCTTCTCGCGCGGCGCCATCAGCACCGCCCTCACCGAGATTGCTGCCAACGGCCGTGTGGCAGCCGACAGCCTGGAGCGGTACACCCTGTTTGCCGCCGAGCTGGAAAAGTACCCTGGCCAGGGCGTGGCCGAAACGGCCAAGGTGTTCAAAGAGCTGGCCGACGAACCCACCAAAGCCACGCTCAAGCTGAATGAGGCGCTGGGCTACCTGACCCAAAGCCAGTACGAGCAGATCAAGGCACTGGAAGAACAGGGCCGCAAGACCGAGGCCGCCCGCATCGCCCAGGCCGCCTATGCCGACGCGGTGAAGCCCACCATCGAAGCCTACAAGGCCAACATGGGTGCCCTCGAAACCGCCATGGACTTCTGGGCCCGGAAGGGCAAGTCCATGTGGGATGCGATCACCGGTATCGGCCGCTCCGACACGGGCGAAGAGCGCATTGCAGCGGCACGCGAAAAGCTGGAATCCATGCGCACCCGTGGGGGCGCGTTCGGCCAGAGCGCCGCCGACCGCAAGGCCATGATCCAGGCCGCGCAAGACGAACTCAACTACCTGGAGCGCGTCACCCAGGCCGTGCGCGACAACGCCGCCGCCGAAGCCAAACGCCAGGCCACCCAACGTGCCGGCATTGAGGCCAGCGGCGCCGTTGAGGCCGCGCAGTCCAAGGGCTTGGGCAAGCAATACCAGCTCAACAAAGCGCTGGACGACTACCGCGAAGGCCTGGACAAGATCCGCGCGGCCAACCCCGAAAGCGCGTTGCTCAACCCCGAGCGCGTGGCCGCTGGCGAAAAGGCCATCCGCGAGCAGTTCAAAGACACGGCCATCGCGCGCGTCAACGCCGAGAACATGCAGATCGCGGCCCTGCGCTCGCGTGCGGTGGCCGAAGAAGAGGCTCTGCGTCGCCTGCAGGTGTACGGCCTGCAGGCCGACAAACTGACCGACGGCGAACGCGAGGTGCTGCGCCTGCAAGAACAGATTGCCGTGGCCACCGATGGCCGCGCCAAGTCCGTGCTGCAGGCCGAGCTGGCCGAAGCCCGCCGCGTGGCCACCGCGCAGCGTGCCCAGGTGGTGCTGCGCGAATCGCTGCAGTTGGAGCGCGACCTGGTGGCGCAGGGTGACAAGCAACTCGCCGGCATCAACAACGATGCCGAGGCCATCCTGCGCCGTGCGATCGCCTTGGAGGCGGAAAACGAGGTGTGGGGCAAAAGCCGTGCCGTCATCGAGGCCGCCGCGTTGGCCCGCATGCAGTCGAACGCTGCCGACATCGCCGGGTTCAAAAACTCGGAGCAGGTTGTCGCAGCGATCAACAACAAAACCGACGCACAACAGCGCTACGTGGACGCCCTCAAGGCCGCCGAACTGAAGACCTTCAATCAGCGCGGTGACGAAATGCTGCGCCAAGCACAAGAGCTGCGCGACACCTACGCCGACGAACTGCGCATGGTCGGCCTGTCGGCCGTTGAGCGCGAAAAGATCGTGGCCGTGCGCCAGGTGGAGCTGAAGTACGCCAAGCTCATCGCCGACGTGGAGCGCTCCAGCCTGAGCGACGCTGAAAAGCGCGCCCAGGTGGGCAAGCTGGTGGAAGCCAAAGGCATCGAGAGTTCGGCCGTCGTCAACCGCGTTCTGCAGCAGGATTTCGCGCGCACGTCTGCACAGATCGAGCAGACCCTCACCGACGCCCTCATGCGCGGCTTCGAGTCCGGCAAAGACTTTGCCGAAGTGCTGCGCGACACCGTGGTCAACATGTTCAAAACCATGGTGCTGCGCCCGGTCATCCAGGCCGTGGTGCAGGGCGGCATGGGGGCGATGGGCATGGGGGGCTCGCAGGATGGAAGCGGGGGCATGTTCAACAACGTGTCCAACGGCTACAGCCTCATGAACAATGCCTCCGGCGCGGGCGCTGCTTACACCGGCTTCATGAACGGCATGACCGTTGCCGCCGAGGGCGGCAGCTATGCCGGCATGGTGGCCAACCCCGGTCTCTACTCTCAGTGGGAGCTGATCGGCGGCGCGTACGCCAACGGCGGCGCGGGCACGTGGATGGGCACCACAGCCGGTGGCGTCGGCCTCAGCGCGGCGGGTGGCCTCAGCGCCTACGGCTTCGGCAAGGAATACGGCGCCGTGGGCGGCTTCATCGGTGGCGCGGGCACGGTGGCTGCTGCGGGGGCGGTCTCGGGCGCTGTGGCCGGCACGGGTGCCACGGCGGGGGCCACCGCGGCGCTGGGTTCTGTGCCCGTGTGGGGCTGGATCGCCATCGCCGCCCTGGCCATTCTGGGCAGCCTTGACGACTCCGGCACCCTGCACGCGGGCGGTGCTGGCTCGTACAGCAAGGCGCAGGGCAGCAAGTCCGGGTTGGGTGTGGATGGACTCGACTTTGCGCTCGACGTCCACAACGAAGGCGTTTCCAAAGGCGCGGCCGCGCTCTCGCAATCCCTGGTGGAAGTGCTCGACACCACCGCCAAAACCTTCGGCAAAGACGCCGGCTACTGGGCCGCCACCGGCTTTGCTGACGACAGCAGCGGCGACGGCGCCTGGGGTGCACTCAACATCATGCGCGATGGCCAGTCGCTCATCGACTGGAAGCAGGGCGCAGACAAGTGGCCCGGCCGCGAATTTGCTGATGGTGAAAAGGGCTACACCGAGTACCTCAACGCCATCTCCAAAGATGTGCGCGACGTGCTCATCGAGTCCACGCCCGATTGGGCCGACGCCATGCTCAAGGGCCTGGGCGACTCCGTCACCATGGACGGCCTGTCCATGGTGGTCACCCAGATCAACCAGATTCAGGCCGCGCTCGAAGGCATGGGTGCTGCCATGCCGCAGCTGGCCAGCCTCACCGACGAAGCCACCAGCGCGCTGATTTCCATGTTCGGCAGCATGGAAGGCCTGGCGGCCGCCAGTGCCAGCTACTACGAAAACTTCTACAGCGACGCGGAGCGCGCCAGCTTTGCCACCGCTCAGGTGGCTGAGGCCATGGGTGAGCTGGGCCTGTCCATGCCCGCCACGCGCGATGCCTTCCGCGCGCTGGTGGAAGCGCAAGACCTCAGCACCGAAAGCGGCCGCAAGAACTACGCGGCCCTGCTGCAGTTGGCCCCCGCCTTTGCCAGTGTCACCGAAGCCGTCACGCAAACTGCCAGCGGCATCACCACGGCGGCCACGCAGGCGCGCGACGCTGCCTTCAAGCAACTGCAGGCCTCGGTGGACGCTGAAAAGGCCCTGTGGCAGCGCCAGGCCGATGGCGCCAGCGCCCTGCGCGACGAAGTGGCCGCAGTGTTCGACATCCTCAGCGAGGGCGTCAACTCCCTGCGGGCCGAAGCCCTTGGCCCTGTGGCTGCGGCCGCGCGGGGGCAAGACACCATCCAGCAGGCGCTGGCCTCGGCCCGCGCTGGCCTGGGCCTGCCCGATGCCGAAGCGCTGGCCAACGCCATTGACAGCGCGCGCGGTGGCATGGGCATGGAGAACTACGCCAGCCTGGCCGAACAGCAGTTCGCCCAGCTCAAGCTGGCCGGCGACCTGGAAGACCTCTCGCGCTTCGCGGGCGACCAGCTCAACGAAGCCGAGCGCCAGCTGCTGGTGGCTCAGCAGCAAATGGAAGCGCTGGACCAGACCCTGGTGTACTGGCGCGACATGCTCACCCGTGCCGACGCCGGCACCGAGGTGAACCGCGCGGGCTACGTGTCGGTGGTGGATGCGATTGCCGAGCTGCAGGAGGCCATCAAGCCGGGCAGTACGGGCCGGCGCCCCAACGCCGGCACACAGTCGGCGCCCATGTACGCCAACGCCTATGGCGAGGGTTCGGGCTACACCACCGACCCCTACAGCATGACGGCCACCCAAGAGCAAATCTATGGTGGCCTGTTGGCCTACAACGCCGAAAACCGCACGGCCTACGAACAGGCGCAGGTCTACCTCAACGCCGTGCGCGGTGGCGAGCTGGGCCTGGGCGGTGCCGACGCCGTGGCGGCCGCCATGGCTGGGGCAGGGGCCTCGCAGGCGCAGATCGATGCCACGGCAGCGGCTGCAGCGGCCTACCAGCAGTTCCAGCAGGACACCGGCCGCACGCCGCAAAGCGCCACCGAGTTCTTGAGCTACTACGGCCAGGAAGACCCCTATGCCTGGATGAATCTGCCCCGGTTTGCCGATGGTGGCTGGCACAGCGGCGGTTGGGCCATGGTGGGCGAACGTGGGCCAGAGCTGGCCTACATGCCGCCCGCGCAGATCTACACCGCCACGCAAACGCAATCGATGCTGGGTGGAAACACCCAGCGCCTTGAAGCGCTGGTTGAAAGCCTCACGGCCGAAGTGCAGCGCCTGCAGGTGGTGGTGAACGACGGCAACACCTACCAGCGCCGCACCGCTGAGACGCTGGACAACGTAACCGAAGGCGGCGCAGGCATGCGCACGTTCGCAGCATGAACATCATCAACCCCATTGCCATCACCGCCGAAATGATCGGCGCCGGCACCACCGTGCCCGAGCCTTCGGGCACGGCTGCCGATTGGTCTGGCTCCAGCGTGGCCTACACCGTGGGCCAGGTGGCCAAGCGCAGCACCACCCGCAAAAACTACGTGTGCAAGGTGGCGCACACCAGCGCCGCTACGCCCACACCCGAAGACGATCCCACCCGCTGGACGGTGCTGGGTGATGTGGAGCAGGCCTGGGCCGCCGCCGTGACCTACGCGGTGGGCGACATCGTGGCCCGCCCCACCACGCACCGCAAATACAAGTGCGCTCAGGGTCACACCAGTGCCGCCAGCCCGCTGCCCGAAGACGACCCCACCCGCTGGAAAGACTGGGGCCCCACCGACCGATGGGCGCCCTTCGACATCTACTCCAGCACCGCCGCCCTGGGCGCCAACAGCATGACCTATGTGCTGAGTCCTGGCTTCTTCAACGCCGTGGCGCTGTACGGCCTCACAGGGGCGCAGTACAGCATCACTGTCAAAGACGCGCCAGGCGGCACGGTGATTTTTGAGCAGAGCGACTTTCTGTTGGAGCCGTCGCTCGGTTGGTACGAGTACCTGTATGCGCCCGCGCGCCCGCTCAACCGCGTGGTGGCCACCGACATCCCGCTGCGCCCCACGGCCGAACTCACCATCACCGTCACCGCCGCCCTCGGTCAGCCCGTGGGCATCGGAATGATCGTGGTGGGCGACTTCGTGCCGCTCATGAGCGCGCTGGACTGGGGCGGCACCTTGCAAGGTGCTATCGCCGAGCCGGTGTCGTACAGCTACATCGACGTGGCCGAAGACGGCACCACCACCATCAAGCGCCGCCACAAGGCCACCAACCTGCGCTGCCGGGTGGCCATGCCCCGTGCCAATGCCGACTACGCCGTCAGCCTGGTGCAGCAGGTGCTCGACGTGCCCGTGGCCTGGGTGGCCACGCGCCAGCGCGGCTACACGGGGCTCACCACCTTCGGCATCGGCAGTGGCTCCATGGCCTACGACGCATTCAACCAAGCCACTTTGGACATTGTTGTGAAAGGACTTATCTGATGGCCTCACCGCCGACCACCATCCCGGCGCTGCCCCCCGCGCCGGACCTAAACGACCGCAGCACATTCAATGCGCGGGCTTACGCGTGGAGTGTGGCCCTGGGGCCTTACGCCACGGGCTTGCAGCTTGTGGGAGAGAACGCCTACAGCAACGCCGCCGAAGCCTATGCGTCGGCCCAAACCGCATCCGCCCAGGCGCAAGCCGCCGTGGCGGCCGTCAACTCACCCAAGTGGGTGACGGGCACCAACTACACCGCTGGCGACACGGCGTGGAGCTTGCTCAATGGCCGCACTTACCGTGCGCGAAACAACCTCTCGCCCAGCACGGTGGACCCAGCCCTGGCCCCGACCGACTGGTGGGACATCGCGTCCGTGTCGGGCCGGCCCATGGTGACGTATCCGGCTGGCGGCCCCGCCATTGCTGGCTTTCATCACGTGCTCACCGGTTCGGGTGACCTGGTGCTGCCTACCACTGGTTTGGTGGATGGCAGCACGGTGGTGGAGTTTCTGGACCTCTCGGAGTCCTTGACGGCGGCCCTCGATCCGGGTCCCAACAAGATCCGCAATGCGCTTGGCAAATGCACCCTCAACGTCAAAAACGCCCGCGCCGTTCTGGTGTGGACGGCCTCCAAGGGCTGGGTCTGAAAAGGAGAGATGAATGAGCTTATTCAGTGAATTGTTCGGTGGCGGTGGCATGAAGTCCATCCAATCGGGCTATGTGAGCACAACCAGCCTGAGCAGCGGATCGGGTGAAGACACCGAATACGTGGACATCACCATCAGCAGCGTGAACACGGCCAAGGCTGTCATCACCTTCGCGGGTGGTTTTGCGGATTCCGTAGTCAACACGACTTTCAGATCCGGCGGCACCTCTGTTCAAGAGCCGACCCGCCGCCTCACAAGTCCAACCAATCTTCGTTTGGCGGTGCCGAACACCTTCGCCAGCGCGTGCGCCGGCCGCTGGACCGTTATGGAGTACGACTGATGCACTACGCACAAATCACCCCCGCCCGCATCGCTTTCGCCGTCACCAAATCGTCGGGTGTCATCGACGCCCCGGACATGATCCCACTGGCGGCGTATGACGAAACCGTCATCGGCAAGCGTCACAACGCCGAAACCGGCGAGTGGGAAAGCCTGCCGCCCGCACCCGACACCCGCCCCCGCCACATCACCGAAGGCGCCTGGAAAGACCGCCTGGGCTTTGCCTTGGTGGCGGGCATTGCCGCCAGCACGCATCCCATTTGCATCGGCATGAAAGAGATGCTCAACAACCGCGCCCATGTGAACCTGGACCGGCCTGATCTGCCGGTGCTGCTGGGCATGATGGTGGAGCAGAGCCTGCCCGAGCCCATTCCGGGCCTGCCCGGCAGCGGCCCCATCACCGCCGACAAGGTGGCCGAGGTGCTGGGTGGCCAGGTGCTCGAAGAGGAGCGCCCCTGATGCGCGCCCGCCTGCTCAAGGTGTGGGCTTGGCTGCTGCAAGTGCTCATCGCCCTGGACCAGTTCCTCAACGCGGCCATCCCTGGCGGTTGGGCCGACGAAACCCTGAGCAGCCGCGCCCACCGCATGCGCGTCAAAGGCCAGCGCTACTGGGGCTGGACGGCCCGCGCCATCGATGCGCTGTTCTTCTGGCAGCGCGCCCACTGCGCCCAGGCCCACGCCGACGAGCTGGACCGCCTGCAGCTGCCGCCCGAGCTGCGCGGCACGCCGTCTGCACCAGCGGCCCCAGCCTTACAGCCCCAGCCCTACTACCCGCCCGGCGCCGACCCCGACCAACTCTGACCACCACCCCAAGCATGAGCGAACCCATCTCCACCTCCGGCGCGGCCGGGGCGTCTCTTGTGGCCATTGCGTCGGGCATCGTCGGCGCGCAGTTCGGGCCCATGGCCACCGTCATGGTGGCGGCCCTCATTGGCACGCTGGTGAGCCTGGGCGAGGTGGACACCACCAGCCGCACCGAGGCGGCCAAGTACGTTGCCCGCTACGTGGCCATGGCCGCCATCTTGAGCGGCACGCTGGCCTACCTGGTGGAGCGCTACCTCGCCATCCCAGCGGTGGAACTGCTCGCGCTGGTGGCCTTCCTCATCGGCTGGGTGGGCAACCGCTGGCTGGCCCTGCGCGAGGCCATTGCCGGGGCGCTCAGCGTGTTCATCGGCCGAAAGGGGGCAGGGCAGTGAAAGACGTCATCTACCTGGCGCTGGCCGCCGCCTTGTGGTGGACGTGCTTTTGCCGCGCCACCCGCATGAACAAACGCAACACCCTGCGCCCGGTGCGCTGGGCGTTCGCGTTGCTCACCACCGCCGCCACAGTGGCCATCTACGCCCCCCTGGCCACCGCCTACCAGCCCGACTGGGTGACGGTGCTGCTGCTCGCCGGCATTGGCGCCGTGCAGATCACCACCAGCAAGTACTGGCGGCACGGTGTGCCCGACAACTTCCGCATCCACCCCGATCCATCCGCCCCGAAAGGCCCACCGCCATGCGCCTGACCGCCAATTTCTCGCTCGAAGAACTCACCCGCAGCAGCACCGCCCAGCGCCTGCGCCTGGACAACACCCCGCCGCCCGGCTTCCTGCCCCAGCTGCAGGCCACGGCCGAGATGCTCCAGCGCATCCGCGAACACCTGCAGCGCCCGGTGATCGTCACCAGCGCCTACCGTGGGCCAGAGGTCAACCGCGCCGTGGGCGGCGTCACCAGCTCCGACCACACGCGCGGCCAGGCCGCCGACATCGTGGTGCCCACTTTCGGCACGCCCTACCAGGTGGCCAAGGCGCTCGCGCCCCAGGTGTCCGTGCTCGGCATCGGCCAGCTCATCCTGGAAGGGGTCAAGGGCAAACAGTGGGTCCACGTCTCCACACGCCTGCCCGAAAAGGTCATGAACCGCGTCATCACCATCACCGACGCCGGCGCCCAGGTGGGCATACAGGTGTTGGCGTGATGGGGATGCTGTCCAGACTGCTGCGCAACACGACCGATAACGGCCTCATGTTCTGGTGCCTCGGCTGCGACATGGCGCACCGGATTCAACACGGTGATGGCGCTGGCCCACGTTGGGGCTGGAACCAGGACGCCGAGCGTCCAACATTCACGCCCAGCGTGCTGGTCCGCTGGAATCAGTGGACCCCTCCGGCAACAAACGACGAAGTGGCGGCAAAGATCAGATCGGGCGAGATCGTGCAGACCAAGATTGAAAAGGTGTGCCACACCTTCGTCACCGATGGCCGCATCCAGTACCTGGGGGACTGCACCCATGCCCTCGCGGGGCAAACCGTTGACATGGTGAGCTTTCCTGCGGATTGGGGAGACGACTGATGTTTGCCCTGCCTTCCATCACCACCCTCAAGCTCGCCGGCATCGCCGTGCTGGCCGCTGGCTCATTCTGGGCCGGCTACCAGTGGCACGCCGGCCGTGTGGCCCAGGCCGACCTCGAAGCCAAAGACCACGCGCAAGACCTACAGCGCTACGCCCGCCGGGGCATGGACGCATCCGCCGGCCAGCACGCCCAAACGCTGGCCACCCTCAACACCCAACTGGGAGCCGCCCGTGTCCAAATTGCCCGCCTGGCTGGCCGTGATTGCCTTGACCCCAACACTGTGGGCGTGCTCAACGACATCGGCCGTGGTGGCCTGCGAGCCCCTGCCGGCGACGCTGAGGGTGCGCCCCCAGCCGCTTCCACTGGTGGAGGCCTCCGGTTCACTACTGACCGCGACGCCGCCAGCGCCATCGCCATCTGCCGCGCCAAGTACGCCGAGGTGAGCAGCCAGCTCGACAAGATCCTCGACATCGAGGATAAGCGCCACCCGTCGTCGCCCTGATCGCTCGCTGTTGTCTCCTGGCCTGGTTCGCCCGGCCCTTCGCCCGCCCACTCCGTCACAGGGGTGGGCGGGCTTTTTGCGTTTTGTGGCGCCTTTGATTGAGGGGTAGCAGGCTACCTGCGTGACGCATTCGTGGCCCCTCCATACACGGGGGTTGCTATCCGAGTTTTGTTTCTACCTTGGTGCCAGAACGGCGTAGGAAAATAGCGCGGCGGTGTTACTTGGGCTGTGTAACTGCAGGAGGAGGTGCGCGGTCGGCCAGTTGAGACGCCATCAAGTCCCAGGCTTTGTTGACAATAAATCCACCAACGACAACTAGTATCCCGAGAACCACGCCGGCTGCATAGATTTTGTGTGTCACCGATGACACCTTGTCCTCGACCTTGTCGACCTTCGATTCCAGTTTTTCAACCGCGTCCTTCAAGCTTTTGACTGTCGCAGTCAATTCTCCAGTAGAGCGCTGCAACTCCATTACGGCCTGTAGTGTGAAGTCGTGCCCGGGTGTTCCAAAATTTACATTTGGACTCGACTGCGGGGTTTGTGGGACGGACTCCGCTTCAGTGGGCCGCCTGGCTCGTGTAGTCGCCATCAGTTTCTCTCGAAGCGAATTTTGAGCCACTCCCACATGTCAGTAGGGCCGCGACCATAGTAGGAGGTTACGGCGGTAATCAGCGTTGACCCAACGGGCGAGATTTCACCCTTCGCTTGACCCGTGACACCTAGCGTGTTTGACAATTCAATAGTGGTCCCATCGAAGTCAACAAACCAGCCCATGTTGTTCTGCAGGGGAATCCGGTCGCGCTCATTTATCGTGGTCGTCACAGCACGAGCAAGCGCGTCTCTGTTGTTACCGATTGGCGTTACCTGATAGATTGGCATCGCCCGAATTTAGCACGTGACGAGTTATCGGGTACGGGGCTGTTCGCGTGCAGTCGAAGTGGCTTCATCACCTGGAAGAGCGCCCCGTGCCCGACTGGGGGCCGCCGTAGTTGCAGGGCCTCGCCCCCAGTTCGGCGGCATGAGAAAATGCAGCCAAGACCTGATCTGGCGGTTTCGCGTGTGCAGACGTTTGCCCTCGAAATCCCCCCGTTTTTCCCGTGAAGCCTTGATCGGCGCGGGTTGGCGGTGCCGGTTCGGGGCACCAGGCGACGTGACGGCCAGCCATTTTTGAGAGTACAGACCATGACCCCTTACGACGCCCCCTTCGAGATCCATGTCCACGGCGACGTGCCGCTGCGCGACGACGTGGCCTTTGCGCAGATTCAGGAAGCCCTCAAGCCGCTGTGGGCGTACGCCGGCGCCAAGTCGTTGGCCGACGGCGCGGCCAGCGCCTACGAAGACGAACCCGGCATCCGCTTTGACGCCCCTCAGCACCTGCTGCAAATCTGCTGGACGGTCAGTGGCGACGAGGACTTCCGCCAGGTGATCGAGGAAACCTGCATGGCGCTGAACGACATCGCCGCCGCCGGTGCCGCGCTGGAGGTGTCCTTCTACGACACCGAGTTCGACGAAGAGAACGAGGACGAAGAGGCCGAGTCGCGCGACGATTTCATGATGTGTTTTGTGGGCCCCACGCCGGCGGCCATCATGCAGGTGCAGCGCGACCTGCTGGTGCAGGACGTGGTGCACATCATGGAGCGCCACTTCGACGCGTCCGAATTGGGCGATGTGGTCGTGGCCATCGACAAGCTGTTCTCCAACCGATTTGATGCGCTGATCAATTCCATGCAGTTGGGCCGCCCGCCGCGTGGCCCCGGTGGGTCGGCGGGTGGGCATGGTGGCCCACGCAAGCCGCGCCACCTGCACTGATGACCTGATCCACCGAACCGACACATCGACAAATGGCCAACAGCCTGACCGGCGCGCTCAACCCCGGTGTGCGCCGCCGCGAGGTGCTGGGTTGGGCCATGTACGACTTTGCCAACTCCGGCTACACCACGGTTGTGCTCACGGCCGTGTTTGCCGCTTACTTCGTGGGCGGCGTGGCCGGCGGTGCGGACTGGGCCACCTTCGCTTGGACAGCCACCCTGAGCGTGTCCTACGCCATCGTGATGTTGACCATGCCCACCTTGGGTGCCTTGGCCGATTTGCGGGCCAACAAGAAGCAGTTGCTGCTGCTCAGCACCGTGGGGTGTGTGATGAGCACCGCCGCACTTGCGCTGGTGGGGCCGGGCGAGGTGGCGTTGGCTGTGGCACTGCTCATCCTGTCCAACCTCTTTTATTCGTGGGGCGATTCGCTGATCGCGGCCTTTTTGCCCGAACTGGCGCGTCCGCAGTCCATGGGGCGGGTCAGTGGCTGGGGTTGGAGCCTGGGCTATGTGGGTGGCATGCTGGCGCTGGGCCTGAGCCTGGGTTACGTGTTGTGGGCGCAAGCGCGCGGCTTGCCGGCCGCCCATTTTGTGCCGGTCACCATGCTCATCACGGCGGTGGTGTTTGCGGTGGCCGCGGTGTTCACCTTCACGTTGCTGCGTGAGCGCGCGCAAGCCAACCCCCAGGCCTTGGCCCAGAGCGGCCTGCGTGCATCGCTCGCCCGTCTGCGGGCCACCTGGCGCCAGGCGCGCCACTACCGCGATTTCATGTGGCTCATGGGCTGCGCGGTGGCCTACCAGGGTGGCGTGGCGGTGGCCATCACCCTGGCCGCCATCTACGCTGAGCAGGTGGTGGGTTTTGCGCCCCAGGAAACCATGGTGCTGATCTTCGCCCTCAACATCGCCGCCGCGTTGGGGGCATTCGCTTTTGGCTACGGTCAGGACCGCGTCGGCCACAAGCGGGCCCTGGCCATCACGCTGGTCGGCTGGATCGTGACCTGCGTGGTCGCAGCGCTGTCGACCACCAAAGGCATGTTCTGGTACGCGGCGGTCATCGCCGGTCTGTGCATGGGGTCCAGCCAATCAGCGGGGCGGGCCATGGCCGGCCTGCTCGCGCCGCCCGCGCAGCGCGCCGAGTTTTACGGTTTGTGGACCCTGGCCACCCGCCTGGCCAGCATCATTGGCCCGCTGACCTACGGGGCCATCACCTGGGCCACGGGGGGCAACCACCGCTTGGCCATCCTGTCCACGGCCGCGCTGTTTGTGGTGGGCCTGCTGCTGCTGTGGCCGGTGAACATGGCGCGCGGTGAGCGTGCTGCGGCCCAGGCCCCCTAGTGAGCGCGCCGCTCAAATACCTCTCGGCCTATTCCCCCGAGTTGCAACAGCAGGCGCGTGGCCTGCTGGACGGCGGGCGCCTGGCGCCCTGGCTGCTGGCGCGCCACCCGCAACCCCACGGCAAACGCAACGACAGCGCGCTGTACGCCCATGTGGAGGGGCTGCGACAAACCCACATGCGCCAGACGCCGCGCCTGGACCGCGTCTGTTTCGACAGCAAGCTGCATGTCGTGCAGCACGCCTTGGGCTTGCACACCCGCGTGTCGCGTGTGCAGGGCAACAAGCTCAAGGCGGCGCGCGAGATCCGCATCGGCTCCGTGTTCCGCGACGCGCCGTTGGCCTTTCTCGACATGATCGCGGTGCACGAGCTGGCCCACCTGCGCGAGCGTGAACACGACAAGGCCTTCTACCGGCTGTGCCAGCACATGCTGCCCGACTACCACCAGCTGGAGCTGGAGTTGCGCCTGTACCTCATCCACCTGGAGCGGGGGCGTGAGCGGTTGTGGGCCGCGTCAGATCTGCCAGCGTGAGGCCGCTGCGGCGAGTCGCGTGACCGAGCCTGTGTCCAGCCACGCAACGGCTGGCAGCACCGGGCCGGTCGGGTCGGCCAGCCGGCCCGCGTTGGTCAACAGGCGGCGGGTTTGGCGGGCCACGGGTTCGCCGGTGTCCACCAGGGTCACGCCAGGCCCCAGCTGTTCTGCCAGTTGTTCGCGCACAAACACGTAGTGGGTGCAGCCCAGCACCAGGGTGTCGATCTCGCCGGCGCTGGTGCCGAAGTGGCCAAGCGCGCTCAGGTAGCGCTCGCACAAAGCCTGAACCGGCCCCGGGTCGGTGTCCTGCTGTTCGATGGCCAGGGCCAAGCCATCGCAGGCTTGGGTGACGAATGTGGCCTGGCCGTCCAAAGAAGCGCGCAGTGCGGCGAACTTGGGGCTGCCCAGGGTGCCCCGGGTGGCCCAGACGCCCACCCGCCTTGTGCGTGTCACCGCCAGCGCCGGCTTGAGCGCAGGCTCCACGCCCACGATGGGCAGCAAGGGATGCCGCTGTCGCAACGCGTGGATGGCCGGCGGTGTTGCAGGCCACCACGAGGGCCTTGATGTGGTGGTCCCGGACCAGCCCCTCGGCGATGGCCAGCGACCGCGCGATCACGAACGCGTCGCCGCGTTCGCCGTAGGGTGCGTGGCCGCTGTCGGCGAAGTAGACGTAGCGTTCGTGGGGCAACTCGGCGCGCAGCGCGCGCAACACGCTCAGGCCACCGACGCCGCTGTCAAAGACGCCGATGGGCGCGTTCGCCATCAACCCGCGATGGCGATGCCTTTGAATTCGCCCGAAGCGATGCGCTTGCTCCATTCGGCCGGGCCGGTGATGTGGGCGCTGGTGCCGCCCGAATCCACGGCCACCGTGACCGGCATGTCCACCACATCGAACTCGTAGATGGCTTCCATGCCCAGGTCCTCGAAGCCCACCACCTTGGCGGTCTTGATGGCTTTGGACACGAGGTAGGCGGCGCCGCCCACGGCCATCAGGTAGGCGCTCTTGTGCTGCTTGATGGCCTCGATGGCGACTGGGCCGCGTTCGGCCTTGCCGATCATGGCGATCAGACCGGTTTTGGCCAGCATCATCTCGGTGAAGCCGTCCATGCGGGTGGCGGTGGTGGGGCCGGCGGGGCCCACGGCCTCGCCCTTGACCGGATCGACCGGACCCACGTAGTAGATGACGCGGTTGGTGAAGTCCACCGGCAGCTTCTCGCCCTTGGCCAGCATGTCCTGGATGCGCTTGTGCGCGGCGTCGCGGCCGGTCAACATCTTGCCGTTGAGCAGCAGGGTCTGGCCGGGCTTCCAGCTCGCCACTTCGGCGGGCGTGAGGGTGTCCAGGTTGACGCGCACGCTCTTGTCGGTGTCGGGTGCCCACTCGACCTTGGGCCACAGGTCCAGGCTGGGCGGGTCGAGGTAGACCGCGCCGCTGCCGTCCAGCACGAAATGCGCGTGGCGCGTAGCCGCGCAGTTGGGGATCATGGCCACCGGCTTGCTGGCCGCGTGGGTGGGATACATCTTGATCTTCACGTCCAGCACCGTGGTCAGGCCACCCAGGCCCTGCGCGCCGATGCCCAGGGCGTTGACCTTGTCAAACAGCTCCAGGCGCATCTCTTCCACGCGGTCGAGCTTTTCGCCTTTGGACGCCTTGGCCTGCAGCTCGTACATGTCGATGTCGTCCATCAGGCTTTCCTTGGCCATCAGCACGGCTTTTTCGGCGGTGCCGCCGATGCCGATGCCCAGCATGCCGGGCGGGCACCAGCCGGCGCCCATGGTGGGCACGGTTTTCAGCACCCAGTCCACCACGTTGTCACCGGGGTTGAGCATGACCATCTTGCTCTTGTTTTCCGAGCCACCGCCTTTGGCGGCCACGGTCACCTCCACCGTGTTGCCGGGCACCAGCTCGGTGAAGATCACGGCGGGCGTGTTGTCCTTGGTGTTCTTGCGCAGGAACTGCGGGTCGGCCACCACGCTGGCGCGCAGGGTGTTGTCCGGGTGGTTGTAGCCGCGGCGCACGCCTTCGTTGATGGCGTCGTCCAGGCTGCCGGTGAAGCCTTCCCAGCGCACGTCCATGCCCACTTTCAGGAACACGTTGACGATGCCGGTGTCCTGGCAGATGGGGCGGTGGCCGGTCGCGCTCATCTTGCTGTTGGTCAGGATCTGCGCGATCGCATCCTTGGCGGCCGCGCTCTGCTCGCGTTCGTAGGCGCGGGCCAGGTGGGCGATGTAGTCGGCCGGGTGGTAGTAGCTGATGTACTGCAGGGCGCCGGCAATCGATTCGATGAGGTCGGCTTGGCGGATGGTGGTGCTCATGGCGTGGCTCCGATGGGGTAGGTGAGGCTCAGTGTTTGTCAGCGTGTGACATCAGCTTGTCGGTGTAGGCGATGGCCATGGCGCTGAGCAGGAACACGACGTGGATGATGGTCTGCCACATCAGCACCTTCTCGTCGTAGTTGGCGGCGTTGATGAAGGTCTTGAGCAGGTGGATGGAACTGATGCCGATGATGGACATGGCCAGCTTGACCTTGAGCACCGAGGCATTGACGTGGCTGAGCCACTCGGGTTGGTCGGGGTGGCTCTCCAGGTTCATGCGGCTCACAAAGGTTTCGTAGCCACCCACGATGACCATGATCAGCAGGTTGCTGATCATCACCACGTCGATCAGGGCCAGCACCACCAGCATGATGATGGTTTCGTTCAGGCCGGTCAGTTGTACGTCGCTCTTGTAGCCAATGCTGGCCACCAGCTTGTCCAGTGCGCCCTGGTTGCCAAAAGCGGCTTCCACGAGGTGCACCAGTTCGACCCAGAAATGGAACACGTAGATGGCTTGTGCGGCGATCAGACCGATGTAGAGCGGGAGCTGCAACCAGCGGCTGGCGAAGATGAGGTTGGGCAGGCTGCGCATGCTGGGCGCGGGCTTGTTTTGGGGGACTTTGGACATGGGTTGGAAGGTAGGGGAAAGCCCTGTTATTGTAGGTGGGCAGACCGCCACCAGCCTGTGGCTGGGGCGGCCGGCGCGGTGGCTGGGGGCTTGTGTAAGTGGCTCGTAAGAGCCCAGCCGCACAGTCCGTCCCGTCCGCAAACGCGACCCTGTCCGACAACATCCGAGGAGACCGAAGCATGTCCGCACCATCGTCTGCCATCCAGTCCACGCTGATCGAGAACCGCGTGTTTGAACCCAGCGCCGCCACGGTGGCGGCGGCCCGTGTGGGCGGCATGGCAGCCTACGAAGCGCTGTGCGCCGAGGCCGACAAGGACCCGGAAGGTTTCTGGTCGCGCCTGGCGCGCGAAAACCTGAGCTGGCACAAGCCCTTCACCAAGACGCTGGACGAGTCCAACGCGCCTTTCTACAAGTGGTTTGACGACGGCGAATTGAACGCTTCCTACAACTGCCTCGACCGACACATGGGCACGCCGGTCGAGAACAAGACCGCCATCATCTTCGAAGCCGACGGCGGTGAGGTCACCCAGGTCACCTACAAGGAGCTGCTGGGCAAGGTCTCGCAGTTCGCCAATGCGCTCAAGGCCAAAGGCGTGAAGAAGGGTGACCGTGTGGTCATCTACATGCCCATGACCATCGAAGGTGTGGTGGCCATGCAAGCCTGCGCCCGCATCGGTGCCACCCACAGTGTGGTGTTTGGTGGCTTCTCGGCCAAGGCCTTGCAGGAACGTATCCAGGACGCCGGTGCCGTGGCTGTGATCACCGCCAACTACCAGCTGCGCGGCGGCAAGGAGCTGCCGCTCAAGGCCATCGTGGACGAGGGCATCGCCCTGGGTGGCTGCGAGTGTGTGAAAGACGTGATCGTGTTTCAGCGCACGCCCACCGCTTGCAACATGGTGGCCGGCCGCGACAGCCTGATGCACGAGGTGATGGCGGGCCAGTCCACCGACTGCCCGGCCGAAATGGTGGGTGCCGAACACCCGCTGTTTGTGCTCTACACCTCGGGCTCCACCGGCAAGCCCAAGGGCGTGCAGCACAGCACCGGCGGCTACCTGTTGTGGGCCAAGCTGACCATGGACTGGACCTTCGATCTGAAGCCCAACGACATTTTCTGGTGCACCGCCGACATCGGCTGGATCACCGGCCACAGCTACGTGGCCTACGGCCCGCTGGCCGCTGGCGCCACGCAGATCGTGTTCGAAGGTGTGCCCACGTTCCCGAACGCTGGCCGTTTCTGGCAGATGATCGAGCGCCACAAGTGCACCATCTTCTACACCGCGCCCACGGCCATCCGCTCGCTGATCAAGGCCGCTGAAGGCGACGAAAAAGTGCACCCCGCGCGGTCCGACTTGAGCAGCCTGCGCCTGTTGGGCTCGGTGGGCGAACCCATCAACCCCGAAGCCTGGATGTGGTACTACAAACACGTGGGTGGCGAGCGTTGCCCCATCGTGGACACGTTCTGGCAGACCGAAACCGGTGGCCACATGATCACCCCGCTGCCTGGCGCCACGCCACTGGTGCCGGGTTCGTGCACGCTGCCGCTGCCGGGCATTGCCGCCGCCATCGTCGACGAAGCCGGCCACGACATGCCCAACGGCTCGGGTGGCATCCTGGTCGTCAAGCGCCCCTGGCCGTCCATGATCCGCACCATCTGGGGTGACCCGGAGCGTTTCAAGAAGAGCTACTTCCCTGAGGAGCTCAAAGGTTTTTACCTGGCCGGCGATGGTGCTGTGCGCAGCGCCGACCGGGGCTACTTCCGCATCACCGGTCGCATCGACGACGTGCTCAACGTTTCGGGCCACCGCATGGGCACGATGGAAATCGAATCGGCTCTGGTGGCCAAAACCGATCTGGTGGCCGAAGCCGCTGTGGTGGGCCGTCCCGACGACCTGACCGGCGAGGCGATTGTGGCTTTTGTGGTGCTCAAGCGCCCGCGCCCCACGGGCGAAGAGGCCAAGGCCATCGCCAAGATCCTGCGCGACTGGGTGGGCAAAGAAATTGGCCCCATCGCCAAGCCCAAGGACATCCGCTTCGGTGACAACCTGCCCAAGACCCGCAGCGGCAAGATCATGCGCCGCCTGCTGCGTGGCATCGCCAAGGGCGAGGCCATCACGCAAGACACCTCCACCTTGGAGAACCCAGCGATTCTGGATCAGCTGTCCGAGAACAACTGATCGCCAACCTCCCAAGCAAAACGCCCGCAGCTGCGGGCGTTTTGTATGTTGGGTGGCGCCTTGTTTATTTCAGGCCCAGGACCCAGTTCGCGAGTTGAAGCGCCTCGGCCTGGTTGACCTGGGTGTTGGCTGGCATGGGCACCGCGCCCCAGGTGCCGGCGCCACCGGTCACGATCTTGGCGGCAAGTTTGGCTGCCGCATCGCCTTGACCGGCGTACCTTTTGGCGATGTCCTTGTAGGCCGGTCCCACCAACTTCTTGTCCACGGCGTGGCAGGCCACACACTGTTTGCTCTTGGCGAGCGCCTCGTTGGCCAGGGCGGGCGTTGCGGCCAGGCTGCCGAGCAACGCTATCGTCAAAATGTGTTTCATCGCGGTATCCTTCAGGTCATGGTGCGGTGTTTGCCGCCATTCTAGGAGTCGCCCCTTGCGCGGCGGTTCCTGGGCCAACTCAAATTTCCTGCGGGCGGTGCCCGAGACGATGGAGTCGATGATGTGGTTTTTGGCGTTGGGTCTGTTGTTGATGCTGCTCAAATGGCTTGAATTTGGCCCTGTGGCTGAGTGGGCCTGGTGGCAAACCATGATTCCCCTGGGCTTGGCCATCGTGTGGTGGACATGGGCCGACTTGTCGGGCTACACCAAACGCAAACGCATGGAAAAAGACGCCAAGCGCCACGATGACCGCATCCAGCGGCTGAAAAAAAACATGGGGCAGATCCAGCGGCCCAAGTGAGCCGCACCGGGCAAAAAAAGGCCGCCGAGCCCACGTGGGGCTGGCGGCCTGTGTCTGGACCGGTGCCGCAGATCAGTAGTCGTCCAGCACAGCGCCTTTGCTGGCGCTTGATGCGTTGAACGCGAACTTGGCCTGCACACCACGCGTGTAGCGCGGTGCGGGTGCTGTCCAGCCTTCGCGGCGTTTGGCCAGTTCGGCTTCGCTCACGTTGAGTTCCAGCACCAGCTTGTGCGCGTCGATGGTGATGCTGTCGCCTTCGTTGACGAAGGCGATGGTGCCACCGGCCGCGGCCTCGGGTGCCACGTGGCCCACCACCATGCCCCAGGTGCCGCCCGAGAAGCGGCCATCGGTGATGAGGCCGACACTCTCACCCAGGCCGGCACCGATGAGCGCACCGGTGGGGGCCAGCATCTCGGGCATGCCGGGGCCACCCTTGGGGCCCAGGTAGCGCAGCACCATCACGTCGCCGGCTTTGATTTTGCCGGCCAGGATGGCGGCGAGGGCCGATTGTTCATCGTCGAACACGCGAGCGGGGCCGGTGATGACCGGGTTCTTCAGGCCAGTGATCTTGGCCACGGCGCCCTCGGGGCTGAGGTTGCCCTTGAGGATGGCCAGGTGGCCTTGTGCGTACATGGGGTTGCTGATGGGGCGGATCACGTCCTGGTCGGCACGTGGCTGGTCGGGCACGTCCTTGAGGACTTCGGCGATGGTCTGGCCGGTGATGGTGATGCAGTCGCCGTGCAGCAGGCCGGCATTGAGCAACAGCTTCATGACCTGCGGGATGCCGCCGGCGCGGTGCAGGTCCACCGCCAGGTACTGGCCGCTGGGCTTGAGGTCGCACAACACGGGGGTGCGTTGGCGGATGCGCTCGAAGTCGTCGATGGTCCATTCCACACCGGCGGCGTGGGCGATGGCCAGGAAGTGCAGCACCGCGTTGGTGGAGCCGCCGGTGGCCATGATCACGGCCACCGCGTTCTCGATGGCCTTTTTGGTGACGATGTCGCGCGGCTTGATGTCTTTCTTGATGGCCTCGATCAGCACCTTGGCCGACTCCTTGGCCGAGTTCATCTTCTCGTCGTGCGGGTTGGCCATGGTGGAGGAGTAGGGCAGGGAGATGCCCAGGGCCTCGAAGGCCGACGACATGGTGTTGGCGGTGTACATGCCGCCACACGAGCCGGTACCGGGAATGGCGCGTTTTTCGATCTCGTGGAGGTCAAAGTCGCTGAGTTTGCCGGCCGCGTTTTCACCCACGGCCTCAAACACGCTGACGATGTTCAGGTCTTTGCCCTTGTACGAGCCGGGCAGGATGGTGCCGCCGTACACGTAGACGGCGGGCACGTTGGCGCGCAGCATGCCCATCAGGCCGCCGGGCATGTTCTTGTCGCAGCCGCCCACCACCAGCACACCGTCCATCCACTGGCCGCCCACGCAGGTTTCAATGCAGTCGCTGATGACTTCGCGGCTGACCAGCGAGTACTTCATGCCTTCGGTGCCCATGGCCATGCCGTCCGAAATGGTGGGCGTGCCAAACACCTGGGCGTTGCCGCCGGCCTCCTCGATGCCTGCGATGGCCGCATCGGCCAGCTTTTGCAAGCCCGAATTGCAAGGCGTGATGGTGCTGTGGCCGTTGGCCACACCCACCATGGGCTTCTTGAAGTCGCCTTCCTCGTAGCCCATGGCGTAGTACATGGAACGGTTGGGCGCGCGCGACTTGCCTTCGGTGATGTTGGCGCTGCGGCGGTTGATCTGGATCGGTTTGGTTTCCATGGCGGGCTCTGAGGTGTGGGGGACGGTGTGGAGAAAGGCGACATTTTGCGCCCTGCCCGTGATTGCTTCCAATCCATTTTGCAGGGCTTATTGATATGCTTGGTGTATGAGTGAGGTGACGATAGATCTGCGCGTGTGGCGCCAATTTGTGGTGTTGGCCGAAGAGCTGCACTTCGGCCGTGCGGCTGCGCGGCTGCACATGACCCAGCCACCTCTGACCCAGGCCATCGCGCAGCTGGAGGCCGTGCTGGGTGTGCGCGTGTTTGAGCGCAGCCGCCGCCACGTGGCCCTGAGCCCGGCAGGCGAGGCCTTGCTGCCTGAGGCGCGCGAGCTGTTGGCCCGCGCGCAGCGTTTGCCAGGGGTGGCGCAGGCGGCAGCGGCCGGGGAGGTCGGCCGTCTGCGGCTGGCCTTTGTGTCGCCTGTGGGCTTTGAGTTGCTGCCGCATTGGGTGCGTGGTTTTCGCGCCCACTCGCCCGGCGTGGCCCTGGACCTCATCGAAGCCACGGGCGACGTGCAGTTGGCTGCCCTGGAGCGGGGCGAAATCGATGCCGGCGTGCTGCTGCATTCGCCTGGTTTTGTGCCCGCCAGCCTGGCCTCGCTGCCGGTGGCCGAAGAACCCCTGGTGCTGGCCATCCCCGCCGCGCACCCGCTGGCCAGTACCCGCCGCCTGAGCGCACCTCAGGTGCTGGCGCAGCCGCTGGTGCTGTTCCCGCGCCGAATACTGCCGTCCATCTTCGACGCGCTGTTTGCGCTTTACCACGCGCATGGCCACTCGCCCCAGGTGGCACAGGAGGCGATCCAGATGCAGACCATCGTCAACCTGGTGGCGGCCGGCATCGGCGTGGCCTGGGTGCCACGCAGCGTCACCCGCTTCGAGCGCAGCGGCGTGGTCTACCGCGAGTGGGCGCAGGCCGGCGTGCCCCGCTGCGAAACCCGGCTGGTGTGGGCGCAGGGCGAGCCGCGCCCGGCGCTGGCGCGCTTCGTGGGCTTTGTGCGTGAACAGGCACAATCGCCCGCATGCTGATACACCCCCAGATCGATCCGGTCGCATTGCAGCTCGGCCCCGTGGCCATCCATTGGTATGGCCTGACCTACCTGGCCGCGTTTGGCCTCTTCATGTGGCTGGGCACGCGCCGCTTGCAACACCCGCCGTTTGTGTCCCTGCCGCAATGGACGCGGCGTGACGTGGAGGACATCCTGTTCCTGGGCGTGCTGGGCGTGGTGCTGGGCGGGCGCATCGGCTATTGCCTGTTCTACAAGCCGGCCTACTACCTCGCCAACCCGCTGGAAATCCTGGCCGTGTGGCAAGGCGGCATGAGCTTTCACGGCGGGCTGCTCGGCGTGTTGCTGGCCATGGTGTGGTTTGCTCGCTCGCGCCAGCGGCCCTGGCTGCAGGTGATGGACTTCGTGGCGCCCTGTGTGCCCACCGGTCTGGCGGCCGGGCGGGTGGGCAACTTCATCAACGGCGAACTGTGGGGCCGTGTGGCCGATCCGTCGCTGCCCTGGGCCATGGTGTTCCGCGGTGCGGGCGATCTGCCGCGCCACCCCTCGCAGGTCTACCAGTTCCTGCTGGAAGGCGTGTTGTTGTTTGTGTTGCTGTGGCTGTACGCGCGTGGCCCGCGCAAAACCGGCCAGGTCAGCGCGGCCTTTCTGGTGGGCTACGGCAGCTTCCGCTTCATTGCGGAATTCTTCCGCGAGCCCGACGCCCACCTGGGCCTGCTCGGGCTGGGCCTGAGCATGGGCCAATGGCTGTGTGTGCCCATGGTTCTGGCGGGCTTGGTCATGGGTGTGTGGGCGTCGCGCAGAGGCTGAATCTGACAACTCGCCGCGCCTCTTGATCGCCCGCCACTTTTCTCCCTAACCCCGTCAGGGCCGTTGACCAGGGCGCCGCCTCAGTGGGCGGCCCAACGCCGCCAACAGCTTGCTTGACAAAGCAGAGCAGGTCGTTTGTAATTTCTCGTAATTACAGAAAATTATGGCCATTTCAAACACCACCACCGCCCCTTTGTCGCTGCACGAAGACGTGGCAGTGCGGCTGCGCGAGCTGATCTACAGCGGTGAGCTGCCCCCGGGGGCGTTTGTGGACGAGCCCGCGCTGTGCGAGCGCCTGGCCATTTCGCGCACGCCGCTGCGCGAGGCACTCAAGGTGCTCACCGCCGAAGGCCTGATGCGCCACGAGCCGCGCCGGGGCTGCTTCGTCAACCAGGTGACGGAACGCGACCTGGACGAGATTTTTCCGGTCATCGCCTTGTTGGAAGGGCGCTGTGCGTTTGAGGCCGCGTCGCGCGTGAACGACGCCGATCTGCGGGTGCTGGACGGGATGCACCAACGCCTGCGCGATTGCGCCGCCGCTGGCCAGATCGCCGCCTACTACGAGGCCAACCACGTCATCCACGAGGCCATCATCCAGCTCGCCGACAACCGCTGGCTGGCGCAGGTGATCGCCGATCTGCGCAAGATATTGCGCCTGTCGCGCCAGCAGTCGCTGCAGGTGCCGGGGCGGCTGGAGCAAAGCCTGTCTGAGCACATGGCGGTGTTTGCCGCGCTGCAGGCGCGCGACAACTGCGGTGCCGAGGCGGCCATGCGCACCCACTTGCTGCGCCAGCGCGAGGCGCTGCGTGAACTCTCGCGCCAACAACCCCGGAGCCTGATGCCATGAACACCACCACCGACTGGATTGGCCGGCGGGTCTCCAGCCTGTTGCCCGGCAAGGGCAAAGCGGCCACTGCGCCGGCCACGAGCACGCCCGCCGGTGCCAGCCCACCGCCCACGCCGGGCCGTGGCAAGCCCGCCGCGCGTTCCACCCGTGACCGCCTGGCCGCCACCTTGCGCCAGGGCGACGAGGCCATGTCACCGCGCATGCTGCGACGCACGCTGGAGGAGCTGCGCGCCATCATCGATCCGCGCGTGAGCGAGGTGGAAGGCGGGCGCCGTGCCGAGGCCATGGCCCAGCTGTACCTGGGGGCCACACCCGAACGCCGGCGCGACCTGTGGCTGCTGATGAGCGAGATGTTCGTGGCCGACCCCAAAAAAACGGCCGACGCACAGGCCCGCTACGCGGCGGCGCTGGGCACACCCGACGAGGCCGCTGCCGAAGTGCACTACCGCCGTGCCACCGTGTCGCCCCGCCGGCGCCTGCTGCAGCGCTTCAGCGTCTACCCCGGTGGGGTGGTGTTTCTGGTGGAGATGCGTGCCGAGATGCAGCCCCACCTCAAGGGCGACAAGCGCCTGCTCGCGCTGGACGTGGAGATGGAGTACATGTTCTCCACCTGGTTCGATGTGGGTTTTCTGGAACTCAAGCGCATCAGCTGGGATTCGCCCGCTTCGCTGATTGAAAAGCTCATCCAGTACGAGGCGGTGCACGACATCCGCAGCTGGGCCGACGTGAAGAACCGCCTGGACAGCGACCGCCGCTGCTACGGCTTTTTCCACCCGCGTTTGCCGGGCGTCCCGCTGATTTTTGTGGAGGTGGCGTTGGTGGATGCCATTGCCAGCGACATCGAGCCTTTGCTGGACGAATCGGCGGCGGCGGCCGATCTGAAGAAAGCCACCACCGCCATTTTTTACTCCATCAGCAACACCCAGGTGGGTTTGCGTGGGGTGAGTTTTGGTGACTCGCTGATCAAAAACGTGGTGGACACGCTCAAGCAGGAATTCCCCCAGCTCAAGACCTTTGCCACGCTCTCGCCCATCCCGGGTTTCCGTGCCTGGCTGGGCCGCCAGATCGGGGCCGAGCTGGCGGCGCTGGGCGACAAGCCGCGTGCCGAGCTGGGCCGCGCCGTGGGCTTTGAGCCACCCGCCGCCGAACACGTGTTGGGCGCACTCGACAAACCGCTGGCGCTGGACACCAAGTCGCCATTGCGCCGCTTTCTGATGGGGGCTGCCGCGCGCTACCTCGGCACGCAGTGGCAAGAGGGCAAGCCGCTGGACCCGGTGGCGCGTTTCCACCTGGGCAACGGCGCCCGCGTGGAACGGCTCAACTGGGCCGGCGACCCCTCGGCCAAAGGCCTCAAGCAGTCTTATGGCCTGATGGTGAACTACCTCTACGATCTCAAGCGGCTGGACCGCCACCGTGCCCAGCTGGCGCAAGGGCGCATCCCGATGTCCAGCGAGGTCGAGGACTTGCTGAAAGCCTGAACCGTTCTTTCACCCGCCGGGGTGTTCCCGGCCATCACAACGACGGAGACAAACCATGAACCCTTCTTTCGACCGCCGCGCGCTGCTGCGCCATGCCTCTGCCTTGGCCGGAGCCAGTGCCGGCCTGGGTGTGCTGGGCGCCTTCGGGCATGCCCACGCGCAGTCCACCTGGCCCAGCAAACCGGTCAACCTGGTGGTGCCTTTCCCGGCAGGCGGCGGCACCGACGCATTTGCACGTCCGCTGTCGGCGCAGTTCGCCAAACTCACCGGGCGGCAACTGATTGTGGACAACCGAGGCGGCGCTGGCGGCACGCTGGGCGCGGGCATCGCGGCCAAGGCGCCGGCCGATGGCTACACCCTTTTCATGGGTGCGGTGCACCACGCCATCGCGCCGTCCATGTACCCCAAGCTCGACTACGACATCGAGAAGGATTTCGTGCCCATCGCCCTGGTGGCGAACGTGCCGCAGGTGGTCGTGGTCAACCCCAAGAACGTGCCGGTGGCCGACATGAAGGGCTTCCTGGAGCTGGTGCGAAAGAGTCCCGGCAAGTTCAACTACGGCTCGGCTGGTACCGGCACGTCGCACCACCTGGCGGGCGAGTTGTTCAAGCAGCAAAGCAAGACCTTCATTACCCACATTCCTTACACCGGCGCCGGCCCGGCGCTGCGCGACCTGGTGGGCGGGCAGGTGGATGTGATGTTCGACGGCCTGGGGTCGTCTGCCGCTCACATCAAGGGTGGGCGCGTCAAGGCGCTGATGGTGTCGGGCAACAAACGCAACCCGGCTTTTCCCGATGTGCCTTCGGCCGCCGAAGTGGGCCTGCCCGACTACACGGTGAGCACCTGGTACGGCATCTGGGCGCCCAAGGGCACACCGGCCGATGTGGTGGCCCGCATCGCCGAAGAAATCCGCCGCTGTGGCGCCAGCGATGAACTCAAGACCATCTGGGCCGGCAACGGCGCCGAATTCAGCACCATGACGCCCCCGCAGTTCGGGTCGTTTGTGGGCAACGAAGTCAAGCGCTGGGCCACGGTCGTCAAGGCCTCGGGCGCAAAGTTTGACTGATTCCTCCCTCACTTCACGGATATGAGCCAACACAACCTCTTCGCGGCCTTGCGGGCCGCTTTTCTCGCCGATCTCGACAGCACCGCCATCGAAACCGATGGGGGCCTGAGCTATTCGTGGCGTGACATCGATCGCGCCACCGCCATGGTGGCCAACCTGCTCGGATCGCTGGACATCCCGCCCGCTTCGCGCATCGCGGTGCAGGTGGAAAAGTCGGTGGAGGCGGTGGTGCTCTATCTGGCCACGCTGCGCGCCGGCCACGTGTTCCTGCCGCTCAACACCGCCTACCAGAGCGCCGAGATCGACTACTTCGTCACCAACGCCGAACCGGCGGTGGTGGTGTGTTCGCCGGCGAACTTTGGCTGGATGAGCAAGATCGCGTTCAAGGCGGGTACCCAACACGTGTTCACGCTGGGCGACGACCGCACCGGCAGCCTGCTGGAGCGCGCCGCCCATTGCAGTGACCAGCACACGGTGGTGGCGCGCGGCCCCGACGACCTGGCCGCCATCCTCTACACCAGCGGCACCACCGGGCGCAGCAAGGGGGCCATGCTCTCGCACAACAACTTGCTGTCCAACGCGCGTGTGCTCAAAACCTATTGGGGCTGGAAGCCGGGCGACGTGCTCATCCACGCGCTGCCCATCTTCCATGTGCACGGTCTGTTTGTGGCGCTGCACGGCGCCTTGCTCAACGGCAGCAAGATGTTGTGGATGGCCAAGTTCGACCCCAAGCAGGCCATTGCCTGGATGCGGCAGGCCACCGTGTTCATGGGGGTGCCCACGCTGTATGTGCGCATGTTGGGCGAATCGGGGCTGACGCGCGAGGCCACCGCCCACATGCGGCTGTTCATCTCAGGCTCGGCACCGCTGTTGATCGAGACCTTCAAGGCGTGGCAGGAGCGCACCGGCCACACCATTCTGGAGCGTTATGGCATGAGCGAAACCGCCATGCTCACCTCCAACCCCTACGCCGCCGATGCGCGTTTTGGTGGCCAGACCGAGCGCCGGGGCGGCACGGTGGGTTTCCCGCTGCCAGGCGTGGAGCTGCGTGTGTTGGGTGACGATGGCAAAGCCTTGCCGGTGGGCGAGATTGGCGGCATCCAGGTGCAGGGCCCGAACATCTTCAAGGGCTACTGGCGCATGCCCGAGAAGACGGCCGAGGAGTTCACCGACGACGGTTTCTTCAAGACCGGCGACGTGGGCAAGGTGGACGAGCGTGGCTACGTGACCATCGTGGGCCGCAGCAAAGACCTCATCATCAGCGGCGGCTACAACGTCTACCCGGCAGAAATCGAGGGCTACATCAACGACATGCCCGGCGTGGCCGAAAGCGCTGTGATCGGTGTGCCCCACCCGGACTTTGGTGAGGTGGGCGTGGCGGTGGTCATCCCCAAACCGGGCGCCAAGGTGGATGGCGATCAGATCATCGCAGCCCTCAAAGCCCAACTGGCCAACTTCAAGATCCCCAAGCGCTGTTTTGTGGTGGCCGAACTGCCACGCAACACCATGGGCAAGGTGCAGAAAAACCTGCTGCGCGAACAGCACAAATCCCTGTTCGCTTGAGCAAGAACCCAGACCGGAGCGCGTGTCCGATCCGGGAACGCGGCGGATCTGGCTCCGCCAGGCCGCTCGCGTTGCCCCCTGGGGGGTGACGCCGAAGGTGGCGCGGGGGGGATTTATCGGAGCACGAGGACAGGAATGTGCGAGTGCGTCAGCACATGGGTGGTCTCGCTGCCCAGCAGCAGCCGCTTGAGTCCTTTGCGACCGTGTGAGGCCATGATGATCAGGTCGCACTTGCTGCGCTTGGCGGCGGCAATGATGGCCTCGGCCACCAGGTCGGACTTGGCGGTGATGGCCTTGACCTTGACCTCGCGCTTCTGGCCAGCGGCCTTGACGGCGTTGACCACCTCCATGGCCTCGGCCTGCCACTGCGCCTCGATCTTGCTGATCTCGGAGGCAGCCAACGCCACCCCGCCTTCGAAGTAGGTTTGTGGGTAGCGGGGAATCACCTTCAAGGCCACCACCTCTGCGCCGGTGATGTCGGCCAGACCCAGGCCGTGTTCGACCGCCTTTTGCGAGAGTTTGGAGCCGTCGGTGGCCACCAGGATGCGCTTGTACATGGTTGTGTCCTCAGTCGTTGGGAAGGGCAGGCCGAGCCTGGACCAGAAAAAGATTAACACCATGGCAAAGTCGCGTGTTGACGTATGTCAAGCGCGATCAGGGTGAACTGGACTAAGCTTGCCCCCCATGTCAGACGCCGCCAGCACAAGCGCAGACCTGCCACTGCCTGACGGTGCCTCCCGCATCGGCGGCCCGGCCTTGCCCGTCGGTCAGCTGGATGTGACGGACGACTTCAGCGGGCTGGACGACCCAGAGGAGCAGCGCAGCTTCACCGAAGCCCCCGACACCAGCCGCAGTGGTGCGGCCGAGTCGCTGCTGGTGGTGCAGGGCATGTACTGCGCCGCCTGTGCCGACACGGTCGAAGCCGTGCTCAACGGCCAGCCCGGCGTGTTGCGTGCCGAGGTCAACGCCGCCAGCCGGCGCCTGCGCCTGCATTGGGACCCGGCTCAGATTCGCCTGTCGGAACTGGCGCAGGCGGTGGGCCGCAGCGGCTACCGCGTGTTGCCGCTCTCGCAGGCGCTCAGCCTGGGGCAGCGTTTGGCCGAAACCCGCAAAGCCTTGTGGCGCCTGTTTGTGGCGGGCTTCTGCATGATGCAGGTGATGATGTACGCGTGGCCCGCCTACGTGAGCGAGCCGGGCGAGATACCGCCGGACATCGCCCAGCTGCTCAACTGGGGCAGCTGGATCGTCAGCGTGCCGGTGCTGTTGTTCGCCAGTGGTCCGTTCCTGGGTGGGGCTTGGCGCGATCTCAAACAGGGCAGGGTGGGCATGGACACACCGGTGTCGGTGGGCATTCTGGTCACGTTTTTTGTCAGCACGGCAGCCACACTGGAGCCCACCGGCCCGTGGGGTTCCGAGGTGTGGTTCGATTCGCTGACCATGTTCGTGTTTTTTCTGCTCGGCGGTCGCTACCTGGAACTGAAGGCGCGCGACCGCACGGCCGGTGCGCTGGATGCCATGGTCAGCCGCCTGCCCGAAACCTGCGAGCGCGAACTGGCCGATGGCCGCTGGGAGCAGGTGGCGGTGCGCCGCTTGCGGCAAAACGATGTGGTGCGCATCCCGGTGGGCCAGGCTTTCCCGGGCGACGGCGTGCTGCTTGACCCTTTGGCCAGCGTGGACGAAGCCTTGCTGACCGGCGAGGCGCGCCCGGTGCACCGCGTTGTTGGCGAGGCGCTGGTGGCGGGCAGCTTCAATTTGGCCGGTCCGGTCCGCGTGCGCCTGACGGCGGTGGGTGCCGATACCCGTTTTGCCCAAATTGTGGCCTTGATGGAGCGCGCTGCGACCGAAAAACCGCGTCTGGCGGTGCTGGCCGATCGCATCGCGGCGCCCTTTCTGATGTTGGTGTTGCTGGCCGCCGCTTTTTCCGCCTGGTACTGGTGGGACACCGATGCGCACCGCGCCATGGCCACCGCCGTGGCGGTGTTGATCGTGACCTGCCCCTGCGCCTTGTCGCTGGCCACGCCAGCGGCAATGCTGGCCTCGGCCGGTGCATTGGCGCGCAAGGGCGTGCTGGTGCGGCGCCTGCAGGCGTTTGAGGCGCTGGACGGTGTGGACGTGGTGGTGTTCGACAAGACCGGCACCCTCACCGACGACCAGGCCCGGCTGACGGCCGTGTTCACCCGCCCCGGCGTTGCGCGCGAGCAGGCGCTGGCGTGGGCGCGACCGCTGGCGGGCGCCTCGCGCCACCCGGTGTCGCGCGCCATTGCCGGTGCTGCGGGTGAGCACGCGCAGGTCGCGGGCACGGTCACCGAATTCGCCGGGCAGGGTTTGTTGTGGCAGCGCTCTGACGGCAGCGAACTGCGCCTGGGGTCTGCCCGCTTTTGTGGGCTGGATGAGCAGGTGCTGGCGGCACATGGCGTGCCGGCGCCCGAGGCGCCACATGCCCACCTGACCGATGCCCAGGGCTGGCTGGCCACGTTTGTGCTTGACGAATCGCTGCGCCCCGACGCCGCCGCCACGGTGGCGCGGTTGCAGGCCAGTGGCGTACAAACGTGGCTGATCTCGGGCGACCACGAGGCGGCGGCCTGGCGCATTGCGCGGGCGGTGGGCATCACCCACGTGGTGGCCGGTGCCAGCCCCGAACAAAAGCTGGCCGAACTGCTGGCGCTTCAGGCCCAAGGTCACAAAGTCGCCATGGTGGGCGATGGCCTCAACGACGGCCCGGTGCTGGCGCGTGCCAACGCCTCCATGGCGCTCGGCCACGCCCTGCCGCTGGCGCAGGCGCAGTCGGACTTGGTGTTGCAGGGGGGGCGCCTGGCCGATGTGGCCGACGCGCTGGTCCAATCACGCGCCACCATGCGCATCGTGCGCCAGAACCTGGTGTGGGCTGGCGTCTATAACGCCGTGTGTGTGCCGCTGGCGCTGTTGGGCTGGATGCCCCCCTGGCTGGCGGGGCTGGGCATGGCCGCCAGCTCCTTGTTTGTCATTGCCAACGCTTTGCGGCTGTCCCGCCGTGGTGAGGCCGCAACACCGGTCGCTGCGGCGCCCATGCCTGCCCCGGTGGCCGGCTGATCTGGAGCCCTATCCCCATGGACGTTCTTTACTTGTTGATTCCGCTCTCGGTGGTGCTGGTGCTGGGCATCATTGCCTTGTTCTGGTGGGCCTTGCACAGTGGCCAGTTCGACCACGTGGAGCGCGAGGGCGAGCGCATTCTGGATGGCGATTGACCTAGGTCAATCCCTGATATGTATCTGCCGGTGACACTCGGCGCAGGATTATTGAGAGGAGTTTCTGTATGTCTGTGAACTCGAAGACCGCCCAGGCGGCGGTCTACAACGACAAGGTGGTCAGGCAATTTGCCATCATGACCATCGTCTGGGGCGTCGTCGGCATGTTGGTGGGCGTCATCATTGCCGCCCAGCTCACGTGGCCAGAGCTGAACCTGGGCATTTCCTGGTTGAGCTACGGTCGTTTGCGCCCGTTGCACACCAACGCCGTGATTTTTGCCTTCGGTGGCAGCGGCCTGTTCGCCACCAGCTACTACGTGGTGCAACGCACCTGCCAGACACGGCTGATTTCCGACAAACTTGCCGCCTTCACCTTCTGGGGCTGGACAGGGGTGATCGTGCTGGCCGCTGTGTCTCTGCCGCTGGGCTACACCCAAGGCAAGGAATACGCTGAACTGATTTGGCCCATCGACCTGCTGATTGCGGTGGTCTGGGTGTCGTATGCCATCGTGTTCTTCGGCACCATCGGCATCCGCAAGGTGCGCCACATCTACGTGGCCAACTGGTTCTTCGGCGCCTTCATCATCGCCGTGGCCTTGCTGCACATTTTCAACAACATCCAGTTGCCCACCGGTCTGCTGCATTCCTACTCGGTCTACGCCGGTGTGCAGGACGCCATGGTGCAGTGGTGGTACGGCCACAACGCGGTGGGCTTTTTCCTCACCGCCGGCTTCCTGGGCATGATGTATTACTTCATCCCCAAGCAGGCCGAGCGCCCCGTTTACAGCTACCGCCTGTCCATCGTCCACTTCTGGGCGCTGATCTTCACCTACATGTGGGCCGGCCCACACCACCTGCACTACACCGCGCTGCCCGACTGGGCGCAGTCCATCGGCATGGTCTTCTCGCTCATCCTGCTGGCCCCCAGCTGGGGCGGCATGATCAACGGCATCATGACCCTGTCGGGCGCCTGGCACAAACTGCGTGACGACCCCATCCTGCGCTTCCTGATCGTGTCCCTGTCGTTCTACGGCATGTCCACCTTCGAAGGCCCGATGATGTCGATCAAGACCGTCAACGCCTTGAGCCACTACACCGACTGGACCGTGGGCCACGTGCACTCGGGTGCCCTGGGCTGGGTGGGCCTGGTGACCATGGGTTCGATGTACTACCTGATTCCGCGCCTGTTTGGCCAGAAGAAGATGTACTCGGTGCCTGCCATCGAACTGCACTTCTGGGTCGCCACCATCGGCATCGTGCTGTACATCGCCGCCATGTGGATTGCCGGTGTGATGCAGGGCCTGATGTGGCGCTCGGTCAACGCCGACGGCAGCCTGACCTACACCTTCGTCGAGTCGGTCAAGGCCACCTTCCCGTTCTACGTCATCCGTTTGTTGGGTGGCCTGCTCTACCTGGGCGGCATGCTGGTCATGGCCTGGAACGTCTGGAAGACGGCCAGCGCCGGTCTCAAAGCCGGTGGCGTGCCCGAGGTGCGCATTCCCGCCGTCAACCCCGCACACGCTTGAGGACCTGACCATGGCTGACAAAGAAATCAAGGGTTTCACCCACGAGCGGATCGAAACCAACAACTTCCTGATGATCGTGCTCATCACCTTGGTGGTGGCCGTGGGTGGTCTGGTGGAAATCGTGCCGCTGTTCTTCCAGAAGTCCACCACACAGGCGGTGGAAGGCCTCAAGCCCTACACCGCGCTGCAGATTGCCGGGCGCGACATTTATGTGCGTGAGGGTTGCTACAACTGCCACTCGCAGATGATCCGCCCCTTCCACGCCGAGACGCTGCGTTATGGCCCCTATTCGGTGGCCGGCGAGTTTGTGTACGACCGCCCGTTCCAGTGGGGTTCCAAGCGCACCGGCCCTGACCTGGCCCGTGTGGGTGGTCGCTACAACGACGAGTGGCACCGCATCCACCTGAACAACCCGCGCGACCTGGTGCCCGAGTCCAACATGCCCGCTTACCCGTGGCTGGAGAAGGCCCCCGTGGGTGGTGCCGACCTGCCCAAGCGCATGGCCGTGCTGCGCACACTGGGCGCGCCCTACACCGACGAGGAAATTGCCGGCTCGATCGAGTCGGTCAAGGGCAAGACCGAAATGGACGCCCTGGTGGCCTATCTGCAGGTGCTGGGCACCGCTGTCAAGTAAGGGGTCGGCGCCATGGACATCAACGACTTCCGCAGCGCGGTCACCGTGCTGAGCCTGCTGCTTTTTGTGGGCATCGTGGCGTGGGCCTGGTCGCGTCGCAACCAGGCCGACTTCGAAGCCGCCGCCCAGCTCCCGTTCGAAGATGAGCAGGACCGCTGAGCCGCGCAACGCACAAGGAAAAACATCATGAGCGACTTCACAAGCGAATTCTGGCACCTGTATGTGGCCGGGCTGACCGTGGTCAGCATCATTGCCTGTCTGATCCTGTTGTGGATCTCGGGCACCACCAAGGTCAACGCCAGCAGCGACAACACCACCGGCCACGTTTGGGACGAAGACCTGCGTGAAATGAACAACCCGCTGCCCCGGTGGTGGATTTACCTGTTCATCCTCACCTGCGTCTTTGGTTTTGTGTACGCGGCGCTGTACCCCACCCTGGGCAAATTCCAGGGCACGCTGAACTGGTCGTCCGCCGGGCAGCACACCGATGAGGTGAAAAAGGCGGTCGATTCGACGGCGCCCTTGTACGCCAAGTTCAATGGCCAGCCGCCCGAGCAGCTGGCGGGTGACGCCCAGGCCATGGCCGTGGGTGAGCGCCTGTTCATGAACAACTGCGCCCAGTGCCACGGCTCTGACGCACGCGGCAGCAAGGGCTTTCCCAACCTCGCCGATGCCGACTGGCTGTGGGGCGGTGCGCCCGACGCGATCAAGACCACCCTCAACGAAGGCCGCCAGGGCGTCATGCCACCCATGGCCGCTGCGGTGGGTTCGGCCGAAGACGTGCGCAACCTGGCCCAGTATGTGTTGAGCCTCTCGGGCAGCCCGCACGACTCCATCCAGGCCTCGCTGGGCAAGTCCAAGTTCGGTGCCTGCGCCGCCTGCCACGGCATGGACGGCAAGGGCAACACCGCCATGGGCGCACCCAACCTGACCGACGCCGTGTGGCTGCATGGCTGGGGTGCCGACGCCATCATCAAGATGGTCAACGAAGGCAAGCACAACGTGATGCCGGCACAAAAGGGCAAGCTCAGCGATGAGCAGATCCACGTGCTGACGGCCTATGTGTGGGGCCTGTCCAACAAGCCCGCCGCCAAGTAACCCGGCCCCCCGAGTGGAGCGTCCCAACGGGCGCTCCCCCAGAAAGCAGACGTTCCCGTGAGCACCAGCGACAGCAACAGCAAGGTCATCCCCATCACGCCGGTGGCACCCGACGGTGCGGACGAGGTGATGGTGTCCCTGTACGAAAAGAGCAAGAAGATTTATCCGCGCTCGGTGCAGGGCTTGTTCGTCAAATGGCGTTGGGCGCTGGTGTGGCTGACGCAGCTGGTTTTTTACGGGCTGCCTTGGCTGGAATGGAACGCACGCCAGGCGGTGCTCTTCGATCTGGAAGCGCGCCGCTTCTTCATTTTTGGCCTGGTCCTGTACCCGCAGGATTTCATCTACCTCACCGGCCTGCTGGTCATCTCGGCGCTGGCCTTGTTCCTGTTCACGGCGGTGGCTGGGCGGGTGTGGTGCGGCTACGCCTGTCCTCAAACCGTTTACACCGAAATTTTTCTCTGGATAGAGCGCAAGGTCGAAGGTGACCGCTCGGCCCGCATACGGCTGGACGAGTCAGCCATGTCGGTCCGCAAGCTGGGCAAAAAATCGCTCAAGCACACGCTCTGGATCGTGTTGTCCTTGTGGACCGGGTTCACCTTTGTGGGCTACTTCACGCCCATCCGTGAACTCAGTGCACTGACCCTGGCCGGTGCCTTGGGCCCGTGGCAGACCTTCTGGATTTTCTTTTATGGTTTTGCCACCTACGGCAACGCCGGTTTCATGCGCGAGCAGGTGTGCAAATACATGTGCCCGTATGCGCGCTTCCAGAGCGCCATGTTCGACAAGGACACGCTCATCGTCACCTACGACGAAAAACGTGGTGAGCCACGTGGTGCGCGCTCCAAGAAGGCCGATCCCAAGGCCTTGGGCCTCGGGTCTTGTGTGGACTGCACCCTGTGTGTGCAGGTCTGCCCCACCGGCATCGACATCCGCAAAGGCCTGCAGTACGAATGCATCGGCTGCGCGGCCTGCATCGACGTGTGCGATGACGTGATGGATAAGGTGGGCTACCCACGGGGCCTCATCCGCTATTCCACCCAGAACGCGGTGGCCAATGGCTGGACACAAGCCGAAATCATCAAACGTGCGGTGCGCCCGCGTGTGCTGGTGTACACCGCCATCCTGGGCCTGATCTGTGTGGCCGTGGGCGTGAGCCTGTTCATGCGCACGCCGCTGAAGGTGGACGTGATCCGCGACCGTGGCGCGCTGGCGCGCCTGGTGGAGCAGGGCCGCATTGAAAACGTGTACCGCCTGCAGGTGATGAACGCCACCGAATCGACCCAGTCTTACCAGCTGGCCGTGAGCGGCCTGGAGGGGGTCACGATCGCTTCCGAGACCAGCATTGAAGTGCGCTCGACCGAAGTGCGTTCGGTGGCCGTGCGTGTGCAGGTGCCGCCGGGCGTGGCGCCGGGCTCGCACCCCATCCATTTCGACGTTCGCTCCACCGGGGCCGATGTGGCCCAGGTGAGCGAAAAAGCCGTATTCCTGGTGCCACGCTGAACTTGCCCGTTTAGAAAGACCCCCATGACAACTGCCCAAGCCCTCAAGAACCCGCCCGTGGCCCGCGCCTGGTGGCGTGAGCCCTATGTCTGGCTGGTGATCGGCGGCCCGGCCGTGGTGGTGGTGGCCGGTATTGCCACCGCCATCATTGCCATGACCAACCCCGACCCTGTGCTTGACCGCAGCGCGCCGCAGACCCGCACGGCGTCACCCGACGAAGCCTTCAAGCTGGCGCCCGCCGGCCAGGCACGCAACCACGCCACCACCGCCACGGTGCCCGTGAAGCCCTGAGCCCCGGGGCCAGACCGACAAACAACAAGGAGACTGCGATGCGCCTGCAACGCCTGATGTGGATTGCGTGGCCGGCCTTTCTGGTGGCCGGCGTGCTGGAGATGGTGGTCTTTGCGATGGTCGATCCGGACGACCTGCACCGCATCGGCGGCGGCGAGCTGGGCTGGTCGCGCCAGGCGGTGTACACCGTGAGCTTTTTCTTCTTCTGGGGTGCGACCATGGCGTCCAGCGCGCTCACCACGCTGTTGGCCATGTCACCTTTCGAGGTGAACCGCTGCCCCGTGCCGCCCGAAGAGCGCCCCGCCGACTGCGCGCGCGAGGGCAACTGCTGCTGAACTGATCAGTTGCAGACCTGGGGGTTCACGATGCGCTTGAGCGCTTCCGTGTCGAGGATCTTCACGTAACGCTGCTTGACCTCGATGACGCCGTCCTCGACGAACTTCGAGAAGGTGCGGCTCACGGTCTCCAGCTTCATGCCCAGGTAGCTGCCGATTTCCTCGCGCGTCATGCGCAGGATCAGCTCGGACTGCGAGAAACCCCGCGCGTGCAGGCGCTGCACCAGGTTGAGCAGAAAAGCGGCCAGGCGTTCCTCGGCGCGCATGCTGCCCAGCAGCAGCATCACCCCGTGGTCGCGCACGATCTCGCGGCTCATGATCTTGTGCACGTGGTGCTGCAAGGTGTTGAACTCGCGTGAAAGCGTCTCCAGCTGGTCGAAGGGCATGACGCAGACTTCGGCGTCTTCCAGCGCGATGGCGTCGCAAGAGTGCTGGTCGGACACGATGCCGTCCAGGCCGATGATCTCGCCCGTCATCTGGAAGCCCGTCACCTGGTCGCGCCCATCGGCGGTGGTGATACAGGTCTTGAAGAAACCCGAGCGAACGGCGTAGAGCGAGGTGAAGCGGTCACCCGTGTTGAACAGGGCCGTGCCACGTTTGATGCGTTTGCGGGTAGAGATCACGTGGTCCAGCTTGTTCATCTCGTCGTGGCTCAGGCCCATGGGCAGGCAGAGTTCACGCAAGTTGCAACTGGAGCAGGCGACCTTGATGCTGTGTGCGTCCATGGTGCGATTGTCAGGTGTTTCCCCATGTTAGCGGAAAACATCATTCACATTTGGAGGGGGTTGACCCAGATCAAGGGCAGAAAGCCCCGTGTCAGGCACAGTTCCTCCCACATTGGAGATGCCCCGACATGCACGTGATTGACGAACAACTGCTGCGCCGCTTTGACGTGCCTGGGCCGCGCTACACCTCGTACCCGACGGCCGACCGTTTTGTGGAAGCCTTTGGCGAGGCCGATTACATCCAGGCCTTGGAGCAGCGCCGCGCCGGCTCGCTGGCATTGCCGCTGTCGCTATACATCCATGTACCTTTTTGCGAGTCGGTGTGCTACTACTGCGCCTGCAACAAGGTCATCACCAAACACCACAGCAAATCGGCCGAGTACCTGCGCTACCTGGCGCGTGAGCTGGACCTGCATGTGCAGCACTTTGGCCGTGGCCACCACGTGTCGCAACTGCACATCGGCGGCGGCACGCCCACCTTCTTGAGCGACGCGGAACTGAGCGACCTCATGCACACCGTGCGCCGCCATTTCAACTTGGTGCCCGGTGGCGAATATTCGATTGAGGTCGATCCACGCACCGTGACCGAACAGCGCCTGGAGCACCTGCACCAACTGGGTTTCAACCGCCTGAGTTTCGGCGTGCAGGACTTCGACCCCGCCGTGCAGAAAGCGGTGCACCGCGTACAACCCGCCGAACAGGTGTTTGCCCTGGTGGCGGCCGCCCGCCGCATCGGCTTCGAGTCGGTCAACGTCGATCTGATCTACGGCCTGCCGCTGCAAACCCCCGAGTCGTTCGCGCGCACTTTGAGCCAGGTGGCCCAGTTGCGCCCCGACCGCATCGCCCTTTACGCCTACGCCCATTTGCCGGCGCGCTTCAAGCCGCAACGCCGCATCGTGGCGGCCGAACTGCCTGCGCCCGCCGACAAGCTGTCCATGCTGTCGCAATCGCTCGACGCCTTCAGCGAGGCCGGTTATGTGTACGTGGGCATGGACCACTTCGCCCTGCCCAACGACGCCTTGGCCGTGGCCAAGCGACAGGGCCGGCTGCACCGCAACTTCCAGGGCTACAGCACCCAGCCCGACTGCGACCTGATCGCGCTCGGCGTGTCGGCCATCGGCCGCGTGGGCGCCACTTACAGCCAGAACGCCAAGACGCTCGACGAGTACTACGACGCCCTCGACCAGGGCCGCCTGCCCATCGTGCGTGGCATGGCGCTCACGCGCGATGATCTGGTGCGCCGCACCGCCATCATGGCGCTGATGTGCCAGGGCCGGTTGCTGTTTGAGTCCATCGAACTGGGTCACCTGCTCGACTTCCGAAGCTACTTCGCGCGCGAACTGGAGCAACTGCAGGATTTCGAAGCCCAGGGGCTGGTGACCATAGACGACCAGTGCATCGAAGTGACCGAAGCTGGCTGGTACCTGGTGCGCGCCATCGCCATGGTGTTCGACAAACACCTGCGCGTGGACCAGGACCGCGCCCGCTTCTCGAAAATCATCTGAGGCCGCAGCGCTGCCGTGGTGGACAGCCTATTTCCCATCCCCGCGCACCACGGCGTCGAGCCGCCGCACCAGCCCTTCCATGGCCTCGGCCGGCACCTGGGCGTAGCCCAGCAGAAAGCCCCGCCAGGGCTGGGCGCGCAGGCCCACTGCGTGCAAGCTGAGCGCCGGAGCCACGATGCCCTGCTGATCCAGCAGGCGCGCGCTCAACGCCACGTCGTCCGCGCGGTCGTCGTGCAGGCGCAGCGCCAGGTGCATGCCCGCCGAGCCGCCGTAAACGGTGGCCACGTCGCCCAGCCGCCGGGTGAGGGCGGCCGTGAGCGCATCGCGGCGTTCGCGGTACAGGCGGCGCATGCGCCGCAGGTGCAGGCTGAACTGCCCGCTGTGGATGAATTCGGCGAGCGCCAGCTGGTCGGCCGCGCGCCCGCGTGGCGCGGTGCGGTCCAGCATCGCGGCCAACGCAGGCGCCAAGGTGGCGGGCACCACCATGAAGCCCATGCGCAGCGCGGGGAACAGCGTCTTACTGAAGGTGCCCAGGTAGACCACGGGCGCGTCCGCCGCCAGCCCTTGCAGGCAGGCCAGGGCCGGGCCGTCGTGGCGGAACTCGCTGTCGTAGTCGTCCTCGATCACCAGCGCGCCCGCCTGGCGCGCGCCCTCGATCAGGGCCAGGCGCCGTGCCAGGCTCATGACGCTGCCCACGGGGTACTGGTGCGAGGGCGTGGCGTAGATCAGCCGGGGGCGCTGGCGCTGCCAGTCGCCGGCGGTGGGGGCCATGCCCTCGGCATCCACCACGATGCCTATGGTCCGGAGCTGCGCCGCGCGGAACGCCGCCACCGCGCCCTGGTAGCCGGGGTTTTCCACCCACACCTTGTCGCCCGCGTCGGCGAAGGCGCGGGCGCACAGGTCCAGGCTGGCCTGGGTGCCGTCGGTCACGAACACCTGGGCCGCGTCCACGAGCGCCCCCCGCGCCACGCGCAGGTGGTTGGCGATGGCTTCGCGCAGCAGGGGTTCGCCCGCCGGGTCGGCGTAGTTGAGCTGGGCGGGCCGCAGCGCGCGCCACGCGCGGTCCAGCATGCGCCGCCACAGCGTGAGCGGGAAGTCATCGAGCGCGGGCACGCCCGGCGCGAAGGCCACCGAGGCGGGGGAGCCGGGCAGCAGCGACATGCCGCGCACCCGCCGCGACAGGCCGGAGGGCTCGGCGGCCGTGGACGTGCGCCAGGGCGCGGCGGGCGCGAACGAGGTGGCCAGGGGCGCCACCACACTGCCGCGCCGGCTGGCCAGGATGAAGCCTTCCGTGGCCAACTGCTCGTAGGCGTAGAGCACGGTGTTGCGTGCTACGCCCAGCTCGCCCGCCAGCGTGCGGCTGGCGGGCAAGCGCGTGCCGCTGGCCAGCAGCCCGGTGCGCACGCCGTGGCGCAGGCAGGCGTGCAGCTGGCGCTGCTGCGACCAGCTGGCGTGGGCGGGCTGCGCGCGAAAGGCGGAAAAAAGGAGTTGGTAGTCCATTTGAGGAGGTCGGTTTCTGTGGCTCTAAAAAATAGCACGGATATGGGTCTTATTCGGATGCCAGCAGGCGATTACATTGCGCTTCCTCCGTCTACCGCAACCCAGGAACAAGCGCCCGTGAGCAACACCACCGATCTGCCCTCCACCAGCCAGCCGCCCAGCGACCGCACCCGCGTGCGCCGCGTGGCCGAGAACGCACGCTACGACCGCGCCACGCTGCACGCCATCATCGACGCCGCCTACCTGTGCCACGTGGCCTTCGTCGACGGCAAGGGCACACACTGCATTCCCACCGCTTGCTGGCGCGAGGGCGAGCACCTCTACATCCACGGCTCCAACGGTGGGCGGCTGATTCGACTGCTGCAAGATGGCACGCAGGCTTGCGTGACCATCACCCACCTTGACGGGCTGGTGCTGGCGCGCTCGGCCTTCAATCATTCGATGAACTACCGCTCGGCCATGGTCTATGGCCAATTCGAGGCAGTGGCCGAGAAGCAGGCTTCCCTGGCCGCGCTCATGGACCACATCGCGCCCGGCCGCCAGTCCGAGATCCGCGCCGGCAGCTCCAAGGAACTGGCCGCAACCACCGTGATGCGTATCGCCTTGGGCGAGGCCGCCTGTAAAGTGCGCACTGGCCCGCCCGTGGACGACACGGAAGACATGGAGCACCCGGCCTGGGCGGGCGTACTTCCGCTGGTGCAGCACCGCGCGGCGCCCGTGGTTGACCCGCTGTGCGCTATCGAGCCTCCGCCCTACGTGCGGGCGTGGGCACACGCGCCTTGCTAGACTTCGTCCATGCAAACGTCGATGGCCGTCACGGCCTTGTTCATGGGTTTTGTGGGTGGCCCCCACTGCGTGGCCATGTGTGGCGCGGCCTGCGCTGGCATTGCCAAGGCGGCCGCACCGCGCACGCGCCAGGCCATCGTGGGCTTCCAGCTCGGGCGCATCGTGGGCTACGCCACGCTGGGCGGTGTGGCCGCTGCCACCGTGCAAGGTTTGGGCTGGCTGGGCACGAACACCGTTGTTTTGCGGCCTTTGTGGACCGCCATGCATGTGGTGGCCCTGTTGGTGGGCTTGTTGTTGCTGGTGCAGGCGCGCCAGCCCGCGTGGGTGGACGGCTTTGCGCAGTCGGTGTGGCGCAAGGCCAAACCGGTGTTGGGCCGTCTGGGCGGCAAAGCCCCTTATGCCTTGGGTGTGGGTTGGGCGCTGATGCCGTGTGGCCTGTTGTATTCCGCGCTGCTGCTCGCATCGCTGTCGGCCAACGTGCTGGAAGGCGCGGTCATCATGGGCCTGTTTGCATTGGGCACGTCGGTGTCCATGACGATTGGTCCCTGGCTGCTGCTGCGCTGGCACGCATCGGGCAGCCTGCGCGGCGGTGCCTGGGGCATGCGCCTGGCGGGTGCGGCGCTGGTGCTCACGTCGGGTTGGGCGATCTGGATGGGCATGACCAACCCCACCGGCCTGTGGTGCGCTTGACCTCAGTGGGCTGAAGGCGGTTCGCGGCCCGGCAGCGTGGCCAGCAGCAAACCCAGCAAGGCGATGGCGAACGCCAGCGCTTGCACGCCGGTCAGGCTTTCACCCATGAACAGCACGCCGATGGCGGCAGCGCTCACGGGCAACATCACGGTGAACACGCCGGCCTGGGATGCGGGCACGGCCTTGAGCCCGGTCATCCACAGCCACACCGTCCACACGCTGGCCGCCAGGCCGTAAAACACCAGCAGCAGCCAGAAGCTGGTTGACACGCTGCTGAAATCGAAACTCAGCGCGGCCCACAACCCCATGGGCGTGACCAATACAAAACCGACCAGGTTGATGAGCGATGAAATGCGCTTGGGACCCAGGCCCTGCGTGAGCCGCTTGCCAATGACCACGTAAGAGGCTTCGCACACCACGGCCGCGAAGATCAGCAGGTTGCCCCACAAGGGCAGCGGCAGGCCAGCCCAGGTGTCTGCCGTGCTGCTGGCGGTGTCCGCCTTGGTCAGGGAAAACAGCCCGATGCCAATGGCCGCCAGCGCAATCGCCGCCATCGAACGCTTGCCAATGCGTTCGTGCAGGAAGAGGGCGCTGAGCACCGCCACCACCGCCGGAATGGCCGACATGATGACGCCGGCCGCCACCGCCGTGGTGAGCTTGACGCCGAACAACATGCAGACCGAGAACAGGAAGTTGCCCAGGAAGGATTCGAGAAAGAGCAGGGCGCGCGTGCGCGGCGTGAGCGAGGGTTCATCGGCCGGCTTGCGCAACCAGCGCGCCATGGCCAGCCCGCCAATGCCAAATCGCAGCCAGGCCAGCAAAAACACGGGCATGGCGGCCACCAGCGGTTTGGACAGGGCCACGTAGCTGCCCACCAGGGCCATGCTGGAGGCGAGACAGAGGTAGGCGAGCCAACGGTTCATGCGTATGTGGTGCGGACAAAGGCGCCATCATGCCGCACCTGGCGCACCGTGCCGGTGCCTGCACCTGCGGTGTGCTCTTGTGTTTTCAGAAAGAAGAAATGTGCTTCCGCAATGCGAAATAACGAAATGCTGCGGCGCAGAAAAATTTCTCAATACAAGAGATAGATTTTCATATTGTGATATAAAAATCATAGGTTGTTGATTTTAAACAAATAAAAATCTTGTCTTCTATAAGACATAAGATTAGACAAACTCTTATAGAAGACTTAAAGTACAGACCATGGGCACCGGTCTTGCAAGCAGCAGCCACCGCCCCCGACTCAACCAACCAAGGAGTGACCATGTCGCAAGCCCTCAACGGCCAACTCAGCCGCCAACAACAAATTGAAGCCCTGGAAAAAGACTGGGCCCAGAACCCCCGCTGGAAGGGTGTGAAGCGCGGCTACAGCGCCGCCGACGTGGTTCGCCTGCGTGGCAGCCTGGCCATCGACCACACGCTGGCCAAGCGTGGTGCCGAAAAGCTGTGGGACAAGATCAACGGCAGCGCCAAGAAGGGCTATGTCAACGCCTTCGGCGCCATCACCGCCGGCCAAGCCATGCAGCAAGCCAAGGCTGGCCTGGAGGCCGTGTACCTGTCGGGCTGGCAAGTGGCCGCCGATGGCAACACGTCGGAAACCATGTACCCCGACCAGTCGCTCTACGCCTACGACTCGGTGCCCACCATGGTTCGCCGCATCAACAACACGTTCAAGCGCGCCGACGAAATCCAGTGGAGCCGTGGCATCGAGCCGGGTTCGCCTGAGTTCATCGACTACTTCCTGCCCATCGTGGCCGATGCCGAAGCCGGCTTCGGCGGCGTGCTCAATGCCTTCGAACTCATGAAGAACATGATTGCCGCCGGTGCCGCTGGCGTGCACTTCGAAGACCAACTGGCCGCCGTGAAGAAGTGCGGCCACATGGGTGGCAAGGTGCTGGTGCCCACGCAAGAAGCCTGCGAAAAGCTGATCTCGGCCCGCTTTGCCGCTGACGTCATGGGCGTCTCCACCATCGTGCTGGCCCGCACCGACGCCGAAGCCGCCAACCTCATCACCAGCGACCACGACGCCAACGACAAGCCCTTCCTGACCGGCGAACGCACCCCCGAAGGCTTCTTCCGCGTCAAGAACGGCCTGGAGCAGTCCATCAGCCGTGGCGTGGCCTACGCCCCCTACGCCGACCTGGTGTGGTGCGAAACCGGCGTGCCCGACATCGGCTTTGCCCGTGAATTCGCCCAAGCCGTGCACGCCGCCTGCCCCGGCAAACTGCTGTCGTACAACTGCTCGCCTTCCTTCAACTGGAAGAAGAACCTCAACGACAAGCAGATCGCATCCTTCCAGGAAGACCTGTCCGCGCTGGGCTACAAGTTCCAGTTCATCACCCTGGCCGGCATCCACATCAACTGGTTCCAGACCTTCCAGTTCGCCCACGCATACGCACGCGGCGAAGGCATGAAGCACTACACCGAAATGGTGCAGGAACCCGAATTCGCCGCACGCGACAAGGGCTACACCTTCGTGTCGCACCAGCAGGAAGTGGGCGCAGGCTACTTCGACGACGTGACCACCGTGATCCAGGGCGGTTCGTCCAGCGTGAAGGCCCTGACCGGTTCGACCGAAGAAGAACAGTTCCACTGAGATTGAGTTTCAACCCCTGCTTATCCGCAGGGGCCAGAAAAAAGAAGCCCGGGCGACCCCCGGGCTTTTTTCGTTTTCGGACTGGCTGCGGTCGCGACACGGCAGCTACCGCTTGCGGGCCACAGGCAAAATCACCAGAGTTGACCCTGGAGAACCGCCATGCCTCACATCCCCCAATGGAGCCACACGCTGAGCGTGCGCAATGCGCGGTTGGATGAGCAGCACATTGTGCTGATCGAACTGTCCAAGGAGCTGATTGCGCTGGTGAAAGGGGCGCCGACTACCGATGCGCCCATTCTCCAGGCGCTTCGGGAGTTTGCCGATCTGGCGCGCCGCCACGATGAGCTGGAAGAGGGGTTGCTGGCGGCCAATGGCTGCCCAACGCTTGATGAACACCGCGCCATCCATCGCCTGGCGGAAGCCGAACTGGATCGCTGGATGGCGACTGCTGCCTCGGAGTCGCTGGACCGCAAAGCCTTGGTCGATGGCCTGGACGGCTGGATGGCCCACCATCTGACCGAGACGGACATGCCGGTCAAAGGCTACATGCACGAATGAGGGGCCTTTTGGCGGAAGCGGTGAAATCCAAACTCGTGTCCAGACTAGATCATTTTGAGCCAAGTTTGACCATAAAAACAAACAAAAACAACAACTTATGAGTCCAAGTTAGTCCGTGTTTGTCCAATTTTGATCTACTACATCCGGCACTAGAGTGTTACCTGTGATGTGACTTGAAATCTAGTCACACTCCGTGTATCTTCGCGATCCCTAGCACAGGATACGGTACATGGGCAAGCTGACAGACACGTTTTGCAAGAACACGAAGGTGCCGAAGATGCACCCGGATGGTGATGGTCTTTACCTGAAGGTACAGGCCTCAGCCAAAGACAAGAGTCGAGTCACCAAGTCATGGATGTTTCGGTGGGGCGCGGGTGGGAAGAACACCATGGGACTCGGGTCATACCCTGAAGTCACACTGGCTAGGGCACGAGAACTGACGTTGGAGAAGCGGCGGCTGATCACTGAGGGTATCGATCCACGTGAAGAACGTCAGCAACGGCAGCTTGAAATCAAGCGTCAGCAGAACACCAAGACCTTCAAGGATCATGCCCTTGACTACATCGATGCCCAGAAGGCCGGGTGGAAGAATCCAAAGCATGTACAGCAGTGGCAAAACACCCTGGCCACCTATGCCTATCCGGTGATTGGTGATCTGACCATTGAACAAATTTCTTTGGACCACATCAGGCAAATCCTTGACCCGATATGGTCAACCAAGAGTGAAACAGCGGAAAGAATTCGTGGTCGGCTGGAGGTCATCATCGACGCGGCCATGGTCAAGGAAGATCGACCGGTGATGAACCATGCACGATGGAAGGGACGGCTGGAACACCTGCTTCCAGCCCCGCAACGCAAGAAGAGGTTGCAACACCATCCCGCACTCAAATACGCGGCTCTAAAGCCCTTCTATGACCTTCTGAAGGCCCATGGTGGCATCGCTGCGATGTGTATGCGGTTCACCATCCTGACAGCCTGCAGAACCAATGAGTCCATCGGTGCCACTTGGGCAGAAATCGACCTGGAAAACCGCGTGTGGACGATACCCAAGACACGCATGAAAAAGGGCAAGGAACACAGGGTTCCACTATCAGATGAGGCGGTAGCACTACTCAAGGAGTTGAAGGGCTTCGAGTTGAGCAAGCAGTGGGTCTTCCCGAGCCCCATGAAGCCGCAGCAGCACCTGTCGAACATGGGGATGCTGTCGCTGCTGAAGAAGGGGTTGAATCGACCGGACATCACAGTGCATGGTTTCCGGTCTACGTTCAGAGACTGGGCTGGTGAGACCACCAATCACGAACGTGAGGTCATCGAACACGCTCTGGCCCACCAGTTGGCTGATGAAACCGAAGCTGCGTATCAGCGGGGTGACTACTTCGAGAAGCGAAAGGTGCTCATGCAAGATTGGTCTACGTTCGCCGCTGGTCGGAACCCAGACGCAATGACTTGACATCAGGACTGAAAATAGTCCTTGACAATCAGATTCAATCCTGGTAAAGTACAGCCTATCGGACATACTGTGTCTTTAAAGACTACGTTCGATGCAGTTTGATCTCCAGGTCAAACTAGCCTCAATCCAAAGACCTCATTAGATTCAACAGCAAGTTGATCTGAGGCAACCAGACAATCTAAGCAGAAAACCCATTGACTTTGCCGTCAGTGGGTTTTTTTTCGTCTCTACATGTCCCGATTCCCGAGTTCCTTATATATGCCACTTACTCGTGAAAGGACAATCATCGCAAAACTGCTTCGTTTAAAAGACATCATTGGAGACAAGAAAGAAGGCATAGCACCACGAATCCCAATTGGAAAATCTAGCTGGTGGAATGGAGTTCGAATTGGGAAATTCCCTCAACCGATCAAACTTGGATCGAGGACAACATGTTGGAGAGAATCCGATATCGATGCTCTTATTGCTGGAGCATCTCAGTAAATAAGCAGTCGCATCCCCATCTGAAATAGCATTGAAAGTGTATTTTCAAATGGGGATGCGATCCAATTAACAATATTTAAGGATAAATATGGATCGTGATTATGATGGAACGTTGAGTGAGTTATTCGAGTCTACAGATGATTCACTTGCCGATGTTCGCAGGTTTCCCAAGGGAATGCACTACGATACAAAGTTGGCATTGTGCCTTACGGGTGGCAAACTTCCCCTGCTTCTTGATGATTGTTTATTATCAAAAAGAATCCAATCCGAGCATGCTGATTCAGTTCTTGAAAAGTTCAAGAACAAACTGAAGAATAGTCGTGCTCCTGGTCAAGACGCAGAAGAGTTGTTTTGCAACTTTCGCTTCCTGACCATTCTCGACTCTGTTGTTCCTTTGACGAGAACATCAGCAATTGATCAGGTCAAGAGTTTCAAGAAGAAGTTGAAGAAATTCTTCGGAGCATATCGTAGCTTGTGGGTTGTGGGCGCTATTGAAGTCGAGATTGTCAACATGAGTGGCATGCGACTGTTGCAGACAATAGAAAATGCCGAGGGGATGCGCAAGCTCAAGACATGCGAGCAGCTATTTAATCTGTGGGTGAAGCCTGAGGACCGGAACAATGACAGTTATGCACTGATCCACTTTCATGGACTGATGTTCCATCGATCTGAGAATGAGCTTCATGCCATCAACCGCGACTTGAAACGCAAAAGTGAATGGTCAAAGATTGATTATCAGACAATGATGAAAAGACTGTCAAGAGAATATGAGGGAAGAATCAAACCTTTGACTCTAAGCCTTGAGCACATAGCCCGATACATTGTGAAGGGTGGCACGGACAGAGCTGGAAAGTATGTGTACCTAAGATACAAGCACAACTACTCCAACGGCAGCATTCCAAATGACTTGTCAGAACTTGAATCAGACCTCAAGAGTGACATCATTTCAGAGGTCAAGGATGATTATTCAAATTGGGATCACATGTCTTTGACCTATGGCGAGACAATTTTCCTTGCTCAACTTACTCGCTCAATGATGTACATGAATCGTGCGCCAAAGACAGACAAGAACCATGGAAAAGGGTACTTAATTATCTTGGAGAACAGACCTGCAAGAGCATCAAAGCGAAAGAAGCGGAAGTAGATGTTCTCTAGTTCATCAAGCTGGAACCCTTGATTTCATTGGGGTTTCGGCTGATGAGGTCTCACTTGCAGAACCATATTGAAATGCATATTGAGCATGGAATGCCAGCACTATAACTCTATACTGCAGGCGTCCATGTTTGCGGCTGACAAAGAAACAAAAGGCAAACACTATCTGGATTCAGACACCTATAGGCTTCTTCTCAATCGTAGCGAAGCCTGAAGATCATCAACACGATCAACTCACAATCAGATCAAGGATTCGGTCTGATCTGGAAGCACTCAAGCTTCTTTACCTTCCCACGATGGGAAGTATCACAGAGTCTCACAAATCAGATTACCAGTTTCGAGCAAAGGTATCTCGATTTGATCTGGCACAAGCGATGGTGAATCTGGTTTCATCCATCGGATATTCCAACTTCAAGAATGAAGTACAGACCGTTCAAGGAAAAGACCGAGCCAAAGTCTATGGCAAGGTTTGGACTCAACTGTATGAGCTGCAACTTGATCCTGATCGCTTTGAATTGGATAGCACCACTGCGATAGACAGGATGGCCGTAGCTGCTGCAGATGCATATGGTGTGGTGCTTGTATCAACCAGTGGTCAAATGTTGCTCAGAAAGCCATCTCGTGGCTTTGGTGGGTATTCGTGGAGCTTCGCGAAAGGCCAGCCAAACAAGTACGAGACACCACAGGAAACCGCGAGGCGTGAATGCCTTGAAGAGACCGGTTATCGGTGCCGATTGATCGGATTGCTACCCCAACATTACCAGGGTACTACTGGAACCACAGTGTTCTTCGTCGGTGTGCCCGAGGGTAAGCAACAAGCTTTCGGAACTGAGACTGAAAAAACACGCTGGGTTGACATCCAAGAGGCGCATAGCCTCATCCAGCAGACCGCAAACCCTATCGGTCGCGACAGGGATCAGATGATCCTGTGTGATCTCTACCGCTGGCTATGCGCCAGACAGAAACATTGAATATGAAAGAACTTTACACAATGCCGAACAACATCACATCACTATCGTCTGAACTGATTGAAGAACAAGACATCTCCATCGTCAACTTGTCGCTTCTGCTGGAACAGTCAGTCATCCAGCACACTATTCAAGAAGAAGACAAGATTTACGTGACTGAGTCAGGAATCTTTGCACACTGGATTCGCATCTTCAAAGAACCATGCATCATTGCACTATCGACCTACTTCACTTTGCCTGAAGGCATGGGTGATGTGCAGAAGTTGGAATTCTGCAACAAGATCAATGCTGAGTATCTGGTTCCATCCGCATACACAAAAGACGACCGAGTTTGGCTGTTTAATCCGATTTATTTTAAATCAGGATTGATCAAGAGTCATCTGGTGCGTCAGATTAGGTACTTTGCTTCTGGTTGTCAAAAAGTTCGGCGAGAATTGAAGAGCAATATTGATGGCAAAGCCGAGTAATAGATGGATGCTTGGGTACAGGCAAACAGAAAAGCCCATAGTCGTGAAACAGTGGGCTTGATGGAACGAAGCTGTTGCTGTGGGCTATAGGCAGTGAACACACGCTTGCCGTGTCGAGTAGCATTTTCACGCAGCATATCCTCAACACAGACTCGGGCGATTTCCTCGAAGCTTTTGACGGCTGGTGCCAGCCCCCATTCGGTCTCTGAATCTGGCCTCGCCATAGCGCTCGCAGGCTTATGCGGCTGGCATCATCAAGGCGTCGTTTGCGGGTGCTGAATCGCAGCCAGTGCCCGGTCTGTGTTTCGTATCGTGCTTGCCAGTAGCGGCTTGGTGGGGCACGATACAGAACAAATTTGCCGTCACAAATATAGTGCTGTCGACTGTTGGCAGTGCCAGCTCAGTGATTGACTGGGGCGTAACTGGCTGGGCCTGGGCAGTGGGTTTGGGTGGCGCACTACGACTGTCGTGTAACACGACAGTCATGGAGGTGGGAAGGCAGTAGAAGGTGGGAAGGGCGATCCGGGGAACTGGTGCCAAGTGCTTCACTTTTTACGCCATATCAGTATCATGCAGCAAGTGCAATTTCTGAAGTTGAAATTTTGCGGCCTGAAAATCGAAAAAAGTAGCATTATGGATTCCATAATATGTCGCGCGATAGTGTATATATTTACAGCCTTGATGAATAGCAAGTTTCAGAGAGTGGGCTATATGCTGGTTGGCAAAAGATTTCTTCGAAACTATTCGCTATTGGCCTGCATTGTCATCTCAAGTAGTGCCCTTGCACAGCAATCGGCGATGGATGCCTTCTATGAAGTGACTGGAGTTTCAGTTGAAAAGTCTCCAGGCACCCTTGTGCGGGTCGCTGAATATAGTAACTCGCGGCTGACTGGTGCTGCTAGCAGTCGTATTATGTACCTCTCAGTAGATGCTTTAGGTCAGACTGTGCCGGCAACAGCGGCAGTTGCGATTCCACGAGGTGAGCCACCGAAAGGGGGCTGGCCAATTATTGCTTGGGCACCTGGCACGGTGGGTATTGGGAAGAAGTGCGCACCTTCAATGACAGACAATCTGAGCAAATATGGGCCATATCTTCAAGGTTGGATAGATAGAGGGTATGCGATTGTTGCCGTTGACTATAGTGGTTTGGGCACGACTGGACGTCACTTCTATTCCCATCGAGAGTCTAATGCCCGGGATGTCATTGAGGCTGTGAAAGCTGCAATCTTCTCATATCCGCAGTTGAGTAGAGCATTTGTTGCTATGGGGCACTCTCAAGGTGGTTTGGCTGCAGTCGGAGTCGCCGAGACGATTGGCAATTTGGATATTTCTCCACTCCAATACAAGGGTGCTGTCGCATTTGCACCCAGCAACGGTGCAAATCATGGTTATTTTCGTTTTGTTGAGCGAGCTGGTGTATCTGAGCCGACGCTGTTGGCCTACATGCTGTACTACTCAGCGACTTTGAAACTGGCTACTCCTGGATTGCAATATTCAGATCAGATGTCGTCTGAGATGGAGGAGTTAATGCCTGCCGCAGAACATCAGTGTTTGGATGAGTTAAGAACGACACTAAAATCGGCAGTGAGCTTTCCAAAGCACTTTATTAAATCGTCCTGGGTTCAGCATCCAGCGCTGAAGAAGTATTCCGAGAAGAATCAAGCAGGTCAGCGAAAAACTACGGGGCCTTTATTTATAGCTTGGGGCACTTCTGATTCATCAATATCGAAAAATATGCTTGATACGATTATTCTGCCGTCATGCAGGCATGGAAGTGATATTCAGTTTTCACAATATACTGGGGCAAGTCATAGTACTGTTTTGGTTCAGTCTAGAGTTGATGTGGCGGCTTGGCTTGGTCAGCAATTTTCTGATAATTTCAAAAGTCCTGCATGTGGCGATGCGTTCAAGGCGTCTTAATCTTGAGAGGCCTTCATGCCTCTATCTATCTCTATGATCACAAGATTGCCTCTATCATGTGACGATCACTGGCCATGGGCAAGACGATGAATAGCCACATTCAACTCGGATTCCGGTTCACACTCGCCCTTTTTGGATTCCTGGAGGCTAGGGCATACGCCAACGATGACGTTGTTGATGTTCAGCGGTTTCAACCACCAATCGTGCAGCAACAAGCCCCGAGCATCCAACATCGTTGGAGCATTGATGGCAACCAGCAGCGAACCGGCGTGGCTCGATTTTCCAGTATCGTGCCTGCATACAGCGGTGCAGGAAACTTGATTGCCAGTTGGAATCCCCGACCAGAACGGATTGCAAGTAGGCCCACATTTATCGTTGTTCATGGCGGCCATGGAGTGAGTCCTGGAAATTTCGCGTCCGCCGAATGGCTTATTCGCAACTTGGATGCCAATGTCCTAATCCTTGACTCGTATTGGTCCAGAGGTATAACGGAAAACTGGACAACTTGGACCAAGTATGGGGCCAACATGCGTATGCTTGACGCTCTAGCCGCTGCTCGGTTTACTCGGTCTCAAGGGGCCGACCCAAACAAGACATATTTGTATGGAGATTCACAGGGCGGGTGGACAGTATTGCGCACTTTCACTCAGGGGCACTCTTTGGAGTCGGAGGTAAAGTTGCTGTTCCGTGGTGGAATTGCACTATATCCAAACTGCTATGCAAAAGAGAGTTGGTTTAGCTCTATCCCGAACAGGGAAACAGATAAAACGTACGCTCCACCACTTGGACCCTACTTCAGCCCTGTAATTGTATTTACTGGGTCCAAGGATACGGCCACTCCTATCTCACAGTGCAATGTAGAGAAGTCGCTTAAGACTGCAACTTCCTGGCTTCATTTTGAAGGTGCGACACACGCGTGGGATGCCCCAACAGACGGGGCTGGACGGCCATCGGTCGATGGGAAGTGCGGTAATGCCGATAACATTTACAACCGTTTTCCGGTTTGTCGCAGCGACAAGTATACGGCTGAGACCCAAAAAGAAGTTCTTGCGTTTGTTGAAAGCCACAGCAGTCGCAAACGCTCCAGAAAAAATACCTCTTTAGAAACAGATCAAACTCAAGAGTCCGACATATCCACTGAAGAGCGGACGAGGGAAATATTGCGTGAAATGAGTGGCGGCAAGCAATGACGTGATTGGCTTCTGTCCTTCCCTCGTTGTTTATTGGGATGGCCTGTCATTCGAGGTTTTCATGCAATTAAGGGTGAGGTGCATCGTAACCATGCCCTCAAGGTAAATACAGAGTTGTGTAAGCTAATTTTGATCATCGGTAGGATCATTAGGTGTACCAAATGAGCCAAGGTTGTCAAACCACATTCATGTAGCTCAAAAGTATCTTGACAGATATTTGATCTGGGATCATAATGATCGCCTATCTTTTGATCCTCAATGTCTCAGTCCATCGCATATTTCCGCGTAAGCACTACCGAACAGTCCATTGAATCCCAGCGACAGCTATTGGGTGGTGGCTTCGACCAAGAGTTTTCTGACGTTGGTGTTTCAGGGTCTGTGCCTGCTACTGATCGACCGGGCTTTGGAGAGTTGCTGGCGTACATCCGCAAGGGTGACGTTTTGCACGTGGCTGCAGTGGATCGATTGGGGCGTGATGCCCTGGATGTGCAAGCGACCGTTCGCGCCCTCATCGCCAAAGGTGTTGCCATCGAGGTCTTGGGTCTCGGACGAATCGGATCGGGTGCCGGTGCTGGTGAGTTGATCCTTGCCGTCTTGGCACAGGTGGCCGACATGGAACGCAAGCGGATCGCTGACAGGACTGCTGCGGGAAGAGAAACCGCGAAAAGGTTGTTGGCTGAGATTGGAGTCACCCAGCACGGCAAGACAAGTCTTGGCCGGCCCCGAGTGGCCGATCCTGCTGCTGTGCGTCAATGGAGAACTGAGAACGGTGCCAGCATCTCGTTGACTGCTGAGAAATTTGGTATCAGCACGGCGACAACAAAACGGTACTGCTCAAGCTGACCGCCAGGAGTCGAAAACGGCGACTCATGTGGCACAGTTGATGAATGGTCGAAACCAGATCACTGCGAATCGTCACATGGAACTGCAACGGTGCTCTTCGCAAGAAGTGGCATCACCTACAACCGCTGGACGCCGACATCTACGTCATTCAGGAGTGCGAAGACCCCTCAGGGTCATCCGACAGCCCCTATCAAGATTGGGCCTCAAACCATCTTTGGACTGGTGAGAACAAGAACAAGGGTGTTGGCGTTTTCGCCCGATCAGGCCTAGCACTCGAACGAGTTGACCTGAGGCTTGATCCATTGAAGCTGTTCTTACCCTGCAGAATCAATGGGGCACCACTGCTCGCAACCTGGACGCAGCATGCCAACTCGCCTACCTTCGAGTACATAGGCCAGTTATGGAAGTTTCTCCAGGGGCATCGTTCCTTCTTGGATGATCCTCGGGCAATGGTTGTTGGAGACCTGAACAGCAACGTCCAATGGGACAAGTGGGATCGCTGGTGGAACCACTCGGACGTAGTACGAGAACTTGGAGACCTTGGTCTTAGAAGTGCCTATCACGAATCCCGAAAACTAGCCCAAGGAAACGAACCTGATCCGACCTTCTTCCTCCAGCGGAACGAATCAAAGGCGTATCACATTGACTATGTGTTCATGGGCCAAGAATGGACAGTGGGTGGGTTTGACGTGGGGCATAGTGATCAGTGGTTGCCGTACAGCGACCATATGCCACTGGTCGTCGATCTACACGTTTTCGACTCATGACGAATCGAAGCACGCGTGGAGCCAAGTCGAGCTCGGCCCTGGTCGGCCCTGGTCGGCCCTGGTCGGCCAAAGGTTAAAGATGCGGCAGACGTGCGTCAATACCGTCAGCAGAACGGTGCCAGCATTTCGCAGACTGCTGGGCAGTTTGGGATCAGCACCGCGAGCGTTAAGTGGTACTGCAGTTAATTCAGAAGGCGCCTCTTGCCCTAATGCGAGCGACAACCGTTTCAGGCTGATTGTAGCCATTCGACTGCGTGGTCTGCGCGGAGGCTTCCGACCTGAAGCCGGCGATTGGCATCATTCCTCAAATCGATCATTGCTTCTTAACCCGTTTTGCTGGTAGTCCGACCCGCCATTGGAGACTTCGCGCCCTGTGCACTCGGAAGCTATAGTTTGTCAGACTAAATCACTCCGGATTTCCGCTGAAGTCAATATGACCATACTCATCCGCACATTCGGCTCCAAGATAGGCACCTGCAATATTTGTGGCGAGTACGGGACGCTTACAGAGGACCACACGCCACCAAAGGGCTGCCATCGCCCAACGCAAGTCGAGATTCAGCACCTCTCCTACCTTTTGTCGGGAACAACGAATCCACCGAAAGGTCGCCGTTCACAGAACGGTGTCAAATACAGGACGCTTTGCCACCGCTGCAACAACACTCTTTTGGGCTCACGGTACGACCCGCCGTTCATCGAGTTTGTGAATGCAGTCGCGCTACACCTGCGAAGTCCAATTTCTCTACCCGCATCGGTAACTATACCAGGCAAGCCGCAGCCCATTGTCCGCTCCCTTCTCGGGCACATTTCGGCACAGGGTGTCGACAGATACTTGAAAGGACCACTCACCGAAGCAATGCGTGACTACTTCCTTGATGACTCACTTCCGCTTCCTGCAGGCATCAAGGTCTTCTACTGGGCGTATCCTCATCGCGTGCATGTCATGCTCAGGGACGCTGCCTACACTCATTTGTCTAATAGCCAACCTTTCGCATTCTGGCTGCTCAAGTTTTTTCCGATCGCGTTTCTCGTAGCATGGGATGAACCAGTGGGTTTGATGTACCCCCTCCATGACTTTGAGTGCTGGCGGTCCGCTCCAATAAATCACATCGCAGACTTGCCGTTGAGTCTGTCAAATATTCCGCCCCTGTTTTGGCCAGAGGCGCCTACTGACGCCTCTATTCTCGTGTACGGGCAAGAGGCGATCCATGCAGTGGCGTGACAGGTAGTTCAGCACAACGAGCTAACGACATGGAGCTCTTGCCGTTCGCTTCAGTGTCGGCAACGCAAATGACCTCGCCGTCAGTCTGTGATTGCCTTTAGTCACACCATGAATGAATTATATTCTGAATCACTTGCATTGGCAATAGTTCATTCAGGCATAATGCCAAAAACCTATTGCAATATTACAACTGTCTACTTTGACGATTACTGACGAAAGGAGTACGCTGATGAAGGAATCAACTCTGCAAACCTTAATTACAGCTAAGACGCTGTTTGAGCAGGCTCAGCGTGATTGTGCGATGGGCGACCGCCATAAAGCAACTGCTGGACTTATTGTTCTACAAGATGCGGTCGAACTAGTTTTTTACGCAGTCCTCGTAGAAAAAGGGGTTGATGAAGTGACTGCAGTGGAGAAGTTGGACTTCGACCAAATGATTGGTTCTTTGGGCAAAGCTGGAATAAAGGTGCCAAAATCGGGCACGCTCAAAGCAATGAACAAGCTAAGAGTCACAGCTAAGCACTACGGCCAAGTAATGGAGCCCATGACCGTTCAGGGTCATATGAACGCAGCAAAGTTTGCTGTGGATGCGGTGCTAATCGCGGCTGTTGGGCGGCCCCTGCGTGAAGTCTTTCTGACCGAGTTGATCACGCCTGGCGAACCTCGAGCACATCTGGAGACTGCAGCCTTATGTCTATCTCAAGGCAGATATATGGAATGCCTGCTGGCGATCCGTAGAGCCTTTTTCTTGGTGTTCGAGAAAGATTACTGCATATATTCTTATTGCGATATACCATCGAATGCTCCACCGCGAGGTGTCTTAAGCTTGCTACGCGGCGGGTATAAAGCACCATACTGGACTCGGAATGCTGAATGGATTCGCGAAAATGTGAAAACTCCCATGGATTATATCCAGCTCGACCATGATCGTTGGCGCATGGAGGCAGTTGAATGCGGAATAAACACCCAAGGGCTCGCAAACATTCAAAGGCTTACACCTCAGGTTATTCGACTTCAGAATAATGGTGAATGGTTAGTGCAATACCCGGCATCGTATCTAGCAAACTGTGCAAATCATGAGAACGCAGCGATGTGTCTAGACCTCACAATTGAGGCTATTCGACGCGCCCAAGAACACTCCAAAGCGGCTCGGACGGTCCGGACTGACCGTCCGTTTGACATGCCAACTGCGTACGTGGGGCAGCCATTATTCGAACGCCCTGATACGCAAAGTAGACAAATCGTGGTTCTAAGTGAAAGTCATCAGTACAAGGTTCATGATTTTTTGGATGGCTTTCAACCGGGCAAAAAATTTTACTATATCCACTGTAACGCACCAAATGAACCCTATGCTTGGGGGTATATAGAACAGCGTGAGGGAGCCTTCCTTGAGGATGGCCCTGAGACTGCGTAGAACCGGCGTAATCTTCCCTAGAAAAGCAATAATAATGCCACAAGGGTTGATCAATTTGACGTTTACAAGTTAGCTCTCCTGCATGAAGCAGTCCGCCACGGCGTTGAGCTGACCAACTGCTCTTGGCCGGCTGCGGGCACAGAACCTTAAATGTTGGTGTATACGCACCTTTCGAACCTGATCTGTTCAGACGGCAAGCAGTTGCCTCTTCGCGAGGCTGCACCGGAAGGAATACATCCGATCCGTTTACACAAAAATTCGGACACACCCTCCGAGGGTATGGGTATCGGCATTGTGGATGGATGCGGTATCTCGGTAGACGTCCATGAAACTCCTTCCTCGTTGGTCAAAATAAAGCCCGCCGAGGATTGCTCCAAGGCGGGATTGACTTAAAGTACAGAAAACTATTTCGAATCATAGCACTTCACAAGACCAGCAATACTTTTTCCAATTTTAGCAATCTCCTCGCCTGACTTTTTGAACCTTAACCAATCAGGATTCGCAGAAGAGACTGGAAGGCGATCTAATTCATTCAAAACTGATGCTTTTATAGCAAAATTGACATTTTGCGGGATGTCGCCAGCAATTCGAGCATATCGAATCACATCGAGCTTTGAGACAGCAACCCCAACAACCTCTCCATATTCATTTAGAATTGGCCCCCCACTGTTCCCTTGTTGCAACTGAGCCGATATTTGAAATTTATTTATATCTCCGCCAAGTCCGGACAATGAGTTAATCACACCCTTGGTGATAATCAGGTCAGCAAGCAACCCACGCAGCGGAAAACCTACCGCGTATATCTCTTGGCCAGGGTTTATACGATTGCTTACTCGCGTCTCGATTTTGTGGGCTCGATCCAACTCGAGGAATGCAACATCTTCAGCCTGGCTATGCGCCTTTACTTGCGCACTAAAACTATCGCCTCCAATATCAATTTCAATTTTTTCGCAGGCTGATATTACGTGATGATTTGTGACAAAGCCCTTTGATGCCACCGCGAAACCCGAGCCTGTACTGCTCAGCTTTTTTCGTGCCGGCGGCAGATTGTTTTTTGAGCTTTTCTCCGCATTGGGATCGTATACCAATCTACATTCCTTTTCCCGCCCCTTTATGTCATTTGTGAAATCATTGCCGCATCTGTATATAATATCTTGACCAAAAGCCTGGCCGTACACGAGGAAGCACCCCAAGAAAAGCAATATTTCTTTTTTACTCATATTTGATCTCAAAGTACTAAACATAACTACTTCGCAGACATCTGACGCGACAATGCAAATCGCGACGCGTGAAGAATTGGGTTGCGGACTCCGATTATTCGATTTGCAAGATTGTATAGCTCTTCTGACTTCGCGGCCTTTTTCGGAATGCCTGGGCGACCAGAAAAGATGGTATCCCCAGTGCCGGGAATTGCATACACGCGCCCATGAATTACGTTATTTCGCTCCTCCAGAAGCTGACTTGCGGCCACAAGTACTTCTGGTAGACATGACAGCTCTTTAGAAAGCGGCCCTACAGCTTCCAATTGCTTGTGGAGGTATTCGATTTTTTGGCTGGTAGCACGCCGATTCAATCTAACATCAAACTTTGGATCATGTGCAGCCACGACCGACAAGCAATCGTCTACAGCCTCTTCTAGATACGCAGCATACAGGGCCACGAAACCCAATCCACGTATCAAGTCGCCGTCGTCAATGAGAGCCAAAACAACGCGCCTTCAAGAATTGCTCAAGGTTTTCAGGACAAGCAAGGAAGATTGAGGGCATCTCGATGTAGTTTTCCGTTGGTTTCGGTCATCGAATGGTTTGTGGGTTACGTCCACTGTACAAACACTTGGGTAGAAAATCCAGTACAGAGTCGGTGCGCCAGCTACCCTACTTGCAGACCGTTAAGCCGTCCAACCTGTCAGGCAGACCAGACGCAAAGAACCCGGGGGTCGCCCGGGTTTCTCACTTGGCCTCTGAGGATAAGCAGGGTTTGAAGACATTTCAGTGGGACTACTCTTCTTCGGTCGAGCCGGGCAAGGCCTTCACATTGCACAAGTCGCCCCGGATCACGGCGGTCACATCGTCTAAGTTTCCGCGCCAACTTCCTGCTGGTGTAACACTCAGGTGTAGCTTTGACCGCATGGGCAAGGTTGGCCTCAATCATTAGCTGGTTCAGGTTGCGTTGGTCAAGAAGCATCATTGCCGTATTGTCATCGCACAAGACGCGCACTGATCTAGCAATGTGGCAAGCGTGTCAGTGACGCACCCTGCCATCACCTGACGCATGGCGAGTAACCAGCTGCTGGTACTCAAGCTCTTCGAGTGCATCAACCGCTGCTGCCAACTTCAAGATGGCTTCCATGGAGACCTCTGGTGGTGGTGTCGAACCATCATGAGTGGCGACCTCTATCATGGCATCTAGAGCGTCTTCTAGCATCCTCTCGACGGCAAGTGATGGGTAGGTCATCAGAAGCCTCCAAAAAGCCATATGAAGCGTTCATGGTACGCACCTAAATAGACTCGCGATACTCCTGAAAATGTGACACATCGGTAGCGGCCTGTCATTGACTGGTGAGTGCAATAGGGCCGCTCTCGGCCAGATGCCATTCAGACAACTACCCCTTTGGCGATATGCGTGTTTGACGCGATAGTCCAGATCGGGCTAACCAAGGTCAAACGCTCCACGTCGCCTCCTAGCACATGCCCGGTGCCTCTTTCTGCCCAGAAAAGAGACGTCCTTGGATTGCAAACTATGATGAGGGTTGAAAAATCGCAAGAATCTGCACAGACTTGCTGTAACCTCTCTCAAAAGGCAACCAACGGTAAAACTCTGGGGACTCTATGAATCAGCCGCTACTACGTGCAGTTTTGGGCTCAATCGCAGCTATCGTTTGCAACACTGCAACGGCTGAGCCACTCGACAACCTAACAAATGGTCAGACGGGGCGCATTGAGTTCAACGCATCCAACCCTGCGCACCGTTGGAACCTCATTCGCGGAAAACTTGGTGAGCCACAAGTTATTTTCGGAGACCTGTTTTTTCCACCTGGCTCTACTCTGGAGCGATTTCCAGCAGTTGTGATGAGTCATGGGAGTGATGGCATTACTAACGGCATGCACGAGATTTGGGCGAAGCCACTACTTGCCGCTGGTTACGCAGTATTTATGATTGATAGCTTTACGCCTAGGGGAAGCGACAAGATCGGGGGCACCAGCGGACAACTTACTTGGAACACAACCTTCAACATATCCGATTCTATCTATGCACTTCGTTTACTCACAACGCATCCAAAGATTGATGCAGCGCGGATTTATCACCTAGGTTGGTCGCGCGGAGGAAACGCTGTCACGGGAGCTATGTGGCCTAACTATCGTTATCCGATCACACAGTCGGAAGATATTAGATGGGCAGGTAGTGTGGCCGTCTATCCTGGATGCAATCTGCGATATCAGAATCCTAAACTGAAACTCACGGCACCAGTCCTGTATCTATTGGCCGAAAAAGACGACATGACTCCTGCTCAACCTTGTGTAGAAGAAGCGGACTTGCTTGCCGCAGCAGGAAACCCCGTTCGTTATAGGGTCTACTCTGGCGCATATCATGGTTTTGATCGACCAAATCAAAGTTGGCGGCAAATTCGCCAAGGAACTTACGCAAGATGTGCTATCGATGTCGTGATGCCAGAAAACGCAAAGGATTACAGTTGGGGGCCGAGTTTTCATCGTGAGAAGAAAGAGTCATTAGAAACTCCAGAAAAGTGGAGGGAAGCTGTGAAGGCATGCGAAAGTTACCAATGGGTAACGTCAGAAACGCATCGTTCTGCACGTGATGAAGCCGTTAAAGAAACCCTGAGTTTTTTTGCGGCTAGTCGGGCCATGCCGTTACGCCCCGATGTGCCAAATAGAGCGGGAAAAATGACAGCGGAAGAAATTCTTCAAAAATTGAACTGGAAGTAGTGAGCTTCACTGAGAATGGAGCGAGTTTCTGATGGTATTCAAGAAATTTGAAATGAATAATTCACTACGAAGGCAGAGGTCGAGGGAATCCGAGCCTGAGTGGTGCTGCTAAGACCCTTGTAGCCAAATGAGTCACTATCGATACTTCATCATCGAAACATACGAAAACAAGGGCGAGCCTTCAAGCAAGAAGGTTCGTGCTCGGCCACTACCAGGGCAAGGTGTATCGCCATCCCTCAATGTCGAGTGTTCTGTTGCGATGCGGGAGTCATATCCACCAGGGACGCTGTTCAAAGTCGATTGCAAGGTCACCGACCGAGAGGGCACTTCGTTTCTATATCGGCATTTCCAATGGCCATACCAAGTGGTCACACGGAACCAAGCAGAACAGTTCATCCAACACGGTTTTGCTAACCAACCCCTGCGGGATCAACGATCATTAACATCGCACGCGGGTAAATGATTGGCAAAGTGACTGCGGGTAAGGTGCCACAGTTGGCTGCTAAAGGATCAAAGTCCAGGTGCAAGTCACAACCAGATCAGTGAAGCACCCTGCTGCCACCCGACTCATGACCAGCAACCAGCTGCTGGTACTCCAGCTCTTCGAGGGCAACAACCACAGCGGCCATCTTCATGATGACGTCGATTGAGACCTCTGGCGTCGTCGTCGAAACATCACGAGTGGTGACCCCTGCCAGGGCATCTAGAGCGTCTTCTAGCGCCTTCTCGATGTCAGATGTTGGGGTGGTCATCAGGTTGTTGCCACTCAATTGAGGATGCTGGTCATCATAGTTTGGCGAGACTAGGTGTGGTCTTGCCAATCTGAGTACCAGGGCAGCAGAATCCAGAATGTGTCTTGTAGTGTGACTGATACTGGCCATAAAGCAAAAAACCCAAGTGAAATCAATCACTTGGGTTCAATTTATGGCGGAAGCGGTGAGATTCGAACTCACGAACCCTTGCGGGTTGCCGGTTTTCAAGACCGGTGCAATCGACCACTCTGCCACGCTTCCAGGGTCACGCTGTTGCCAGCGGCGCTGATTGTACCGGTCTGGGCTCAGGCTTTTTCGGCTGTCAACATCCCACGCTGTTCGATGAAGCGCACCACCTCGTCCACACCGCTGCGCGTCTTGAGGTTGGTCATCACCCAGGGGCGGCGGGTGGTGTCGGGGCGCATGCGGGCGGTGTCGGCTTTCATCACCTCCAGGTCGGCGCCCACGTGGGGGGCGAGGTCGGTTTTGTTGATGACGAAGAGGTCGCTTTTGGTGATGCCGGGGCCACCCTTGCGCGGGATTTTTTCGCCAGCCGCCACGTCGATGACGTAGATGGTGAGGTCGCTCAGCTCGGGGCTGAAGGTGGCGGCCAGGTTGTCGCCGCCACTTTCGATGAACACGACGTCGGCGTTGGGAAAGTCGCCCAACATGCGGTCGATGGCTTCGAGGTTGATGGAAGCGTCTTCGCGGATGGCGGTGTGCGGGCAGCCGCCGGTTTCCACGCCCATGATGCGCTCGGCCGGCAGGGCGCCGCTGACGGTCAGCAGGCGCTGGTCTTCTTTGGTGTAGATGTCGTTGGTGATGGCGATCAGGTCGTACCGCTGGCGCATGGCCTTGCACAACATTTCCAGCAGGGTGGTTTTGCCGGAGCCCACAGGCCCGCCAATGCCCACGCGCAGCGGGGGCAGGTGTTTGGTGCGGCCGGGGATCTGGTGCAGAGCGGGCGTGTTCATGATCGGAAAAGGCGTGAGTACTGGGTTTCGTGCTGCGCCGACAGGATGGCGAGCATGGGGCAAAAGGATTGGCGTTCGCTGTCGCGCAAGGTCAACGCGGTGTCCACCACGGCGGGGATGTCGGCCATCAGCCGCGCCAGCATGCGCTGACCGGCGGCCTGGCCCAGGGGCACGGCTTTGATGGCGGCTTGCACCATGTTTTCGGCCCAGCCGAAGGCGAAGGCCAGCAGGCTGTCGCGCACCGGCGTGATGGCCGGTGTGTGCAGGGCCAGCGCCAGGCCGAAGGCGACCGGGTAGGTGGGGGCTTGCAGCGTGGCGGGGGCGTGTTGGTTGGCCAGTGCCTCAGGCTGCACGGTCTTGAGCCATTCGATGAGCGAGCGGCCCATCTGCTCTGTCTGCAGCCGCATTTCGGCGGTTTCGCGGGTCTGGCGCACCCAGGCGTCCAACTCGGCCAGGCGGGCCCAGTCGTGGCGGCGCCAGGCGGGCAGGGCGCGGGCCAGCACCGGCAGGTCGGCCCGCGCCAGGCTCACGTGCAACTGATGGCCCACCCAGGCACTGGCGCTGGCCTCGTCGCGCACATGGCCGGCGTCCACCGCCGCTTCCAGGCCCTCGGAATAGGAAAACCCACCGATGGGCAGCGCCGGCGAGGCCAGCCAGATCAGGGGCAGCAGGCTGGCCGGGTTGGGGGTGCGCGAGCGCGGGGCGGGGCGTGCGGGCTTGCGGAGCAGACGGCGCATCAGTGGCCGTGGTCGTGGTGACCGTGGTCGTGTGAATGGGCATGGGCATGGCCGTGACCATGCCCGCCTTGCGCGTAGGCGCCGCTCTCGGGCTCGAAGGGTTCGCGCACATCGTTCACGATCAGGTGCATCTGGCGCAGCATGTCGGCCAGCACGTGGTCGGGCTCGATCTTGAGGTGGTCCGGCTGCAGCTCAATGGGCACGTGGCGGTTGCCCAGGTGGTAGGCCGCGCGGGTCAGGTCGAAAGGGCTGCCGTGCTGGGCACAGGCGGTGATGCGCAGCACCGCCTGGGGCGCGGCCACCACACGGATGAAACCGCCGGCCTGTGTCAGCAACACATCGCCGCCGCGTACCACGGTGCCGCGTGGCAGGAACACGCCCACCCGCTGGCCGTCGCTTGTCTCGGCATCAAACCGGCTTTTCTGGCGCAAGTCCCAGTCCAGGGTGACGCTGGGCGCGCGGCGCAGCAGCACCTCGGCCAGGCCCTGGCCTTGGGGGATCAGTTTGGAGGCTTGCAGCATGGGCTTGAGCGGGTTTGGGAGTGGAGTCAAGTCCGTTATAACGTTGGCACGGAGGCCGCAAATGTTTTCAATCAAACTGATCGAAGTAGGTGACTCGCTGGGTCTGATATTGCCTGAGGAAGTGCTTGCCAGAATGAACGTTGCCGTGGGGGACTGCTTGTACGCGACCGAGTCGGCTTCCGGTGGATACAACCTGTCACCGAGCGAAGGTGGCAGCTGTGATGACGCCCTCCCAGCGGATCAGAACAAAAAGTAGCGCTGCGCCAGCGGCAGCCGCGTGGCCGGCTCGCAGGTCAGCAGCACGCCATCGGCGCGCACGGTGTAGCGCTGCGGGTCGATTTCCATCGTTGGCAGATAGGCGTTGTGCACCATGCTGGCCTTGGTGGTGCTGCGGCAGCCTTTCACCGCCACCAGTTGTTTGGCCAGGCCATAGCGCTGCGCCACGCCGGCGTCCAGCGCGGCCTGCGAGACGAAGCTCAGGCTGCCGCGTGCCAGCGCACCGCCGAAGGCGCCGAACTGCGGGCGGTAGTGCACTGGCTGCGGCGTGGGGATGGAGGCGTTGGGGTCGCCCATGGCGGCCAGGGCGATGCTGCCGCCCTTGAGCACCAGCGCGGGTTTGACGCCGAAGAAGGCCGGTTTCCAGATCACCAGATCCGCCCACTTGCCCGGCTCCACCGAACCCACGATGTGCGAGATGCCGTGGGCAATGGCCGGGTTGATGGTGTATTTGGCGATGTAACGCTTGATGCGGAAGTTGTCGTTGCGGCTGCTGTCCTGCGGCAATGCGCCGCGCTGCTGCTTCATCTTGTCGGCCGTCTGCCAGGTGCGAATCACCACCTCACCCACGCGGCCCATGGCCTGGCTGTCGCTGCTCATCATGCTGATGGCGCCCAGGTCGTGCAGGATGTCTTCGGCGGCGATGGTTTCGCGGCGGATGCGGCTTTCGGCGAAGGCCAGGTCCTCGGGGATGGACGCATCGAGGTGGTGGCACACCATCAGCATGTCCACGTGCTCGTCCAGCGTGTTCACCGTGTAGGGCATGGTGGGGTTGGTGGACGAGGGCAGGAAGTTGGCCTCGCCCACCACGCGCATGATGTCGGGCGCGTGGCCGCCACCCGCACCTTCGGTGTGGAAGGCGCAGAGGGTGCGGCCCCTGGTGGCGGCGATGGTGTTCTCCACAAAACCAGATTCGTTGAGGGTGTCGGAGTGGATGGCGACCTGCGTGTCGGTTTCTTCGGCCACGTCCAAACAGGTGTCGATGGCCGACGGCGTGGTGCCCCAGTCTTCGTGCAGCTTCAGTCCGATGACACCGGCGTGCACCTGCTCGCGCAGCGCCTCGGGCCGGCTGGCGTTGCCTTTGCCCAGGAAGCCGATGTTCATGGGCAGGCCATCGGCCGCCTGCAGCATGCGCTCGATGTGCCAGGGGCCGGGCGTGCAGGTGGTGGCAAAGGTGCCGGTGGCCGGCCCGGTGCCGCCGCCCAGCATGGTGGTCACGCCCGAGGCCAGGGCCTCGTCCACCTGCTGCGGGCAGATGAAGTGGATGTGGCTGTCGATGCCACCGGCGGTGACGATGTTGCCCTCGCAACTGATGATTTCGGTGCCCGGGCCGATGACGATGTCCACACCCGGCTGGGTGTCGGGGTTGCCGGCCTTGCCTATGGCCGCGATACGACCATGCTTGAGCCCGATGTCGCACTTGACGATGCCCCAGTGGTCGATCAGCAGGGCGTTGGTCAGCACGGTGTCCATCGCGCCTTCGGCATTGGTGCGCTGGCTCTGCGCCATGCCGTCGCGGATCGTTTTGCCGCCACCGAACTTCACTTCCTCGCCGTAGCCGCCGGCGCGCAGGGTCAGGTCCTGCTCCACCTCAACGATGAGGCCGGTGTCGGCCAGGCGCAGGCGGTCGCCCACGGTGGGGCCGAACATGTCGGCGTAGGCGCGTTTGGGGATGCCGGCCATGTTTACAGCTTTCCTTGGATGAGCGCGCGGAAACCATAGACCACCCGGTCGCCCGCGTAGTCCACCAGTTCCACGGTGCGTTGCTGGCCGGGCTCAAAGCGCACGGCCGTGCCGCTGGCGATGTTCAAGCGCATGCCGCGCGCGGCCGCGCGGTCGAAATCCAGTGCGCCGTTGGTTTCACTGAAGTGGTAGTGCGAGCCCACCTGTATGGGGCGCTCGGCGGTGTTTTTCACCAGCACGCTCAAGGTGCGGCGGCCCGGGTTCAGGGCGTGTTCACCTTCATCGATCAGGTACTCGCCGGGAATCATTTGCCGCCCCGGGTGAACCAGAGAAAAGCCGCCGCAACGGCGGCAACGGCCACAAAACCGAGCGCATCGCTGGCGTGCCAGTGGCTGCCAAACAGCCCGTGGCCGTCGTGGGCGAAGGCGGGCAGGGTGCTGAGCGTGGCGGCGAGGGTGGCGATGTGCTTCATGGCAGGGCTCAGACGATGGGTTGGTGGACGGTGACGAGCTTGGTGCCGTCGGGAAAGGTGGCCTCGACCTGGATGTCGGGAATCATCTCGGGGATGCCCTCCATCACGTCTTCGCGCGTGAGCACCAGGCGGCCCTCGCTCATGAGTTGCGCCACGGTCTTTCCGTCGCGCGCGCCCTCCATCACGGCGGCGCTGATGAGGGCCACCGCTTCGGGGTAATTGAGTTTGAGGCCACGCGCCTTGCGCCGCTCGGCCAGCAAGGCGGCGGTGAAGATGAGGAGCTTGTCTTTCTCGCGGGGTGTGAGTTCCATGGAGCGGTTCCAGCAAATTGCGTGCCGATGCAGCGCGTCATGGCATGGAATCTGCACCGTACCGGAGGTGAATGCCCAGATCCCTTCCGATGCCGTCGCCGATCCGCCGCCGGGCCGCCCCAAGGCGGATCAGCCCCCTTTGGGGGCAGCGACCCGCGAAGCGGCGGAGCGTGGGGGCATTGGTTCAGCACCACAACGCATCATCAAGGTGCGGCGCGACTACAACGCCTGGGTGGCCAGTGAGACACTAGAAGACTATGCGCTGCGCTTCACGCCACAGCGCTTCCGGCAATGGTCGGTCTGGCGCGTGGCCAACACGGCCTTTGGTGCGGCGTCGTTCCTGATCCTGGAGGCGGTGGGGGCCACACTGCTGGTGCAGTATGGCTTCGTCAACGCGGCCCTGGCCATCCTGGCCACCGGGCTCATCATCTTTCTGGCCGGCCTGCCCATCAGCGTGTACGCCGCCCGCTACGGGGTGGACATGGACCTGCTCACACGGGGCGCGGGTTTCGGCTACATCGGCTCCACCATCACCTCGCTGATCTACGCCAGCTTCACCTTCATCTTTTTTGCGCTGGAGGCGGCCGTGATGGCCTACGCGCTGGAGCTGGCCTTCGACATCCCGCCTGCCTGGGGCTACCTGATCTGCGCGGTGGTGGTGATTCCACTGGTGACACACGGGGTGTCCGTCATCGGCCGCTTGCAGGTCTGGACCCAGCCGCTGTGGCTGGTGATGCTGGTCTTGCCGTTCGTGTATGTGGCTATGCACGAACCGGGTGCATTCGGTGGCGTTGTGCACTACGGTGGCGCATCGGGTGAGGGTGCGCGTTTCAATGTGCACTTTTTCGGTGCTGCTTTGACGGTGGGCATCGCCCTCATCACCCAAATGGGGGAGCAGGCTGACTACCTGCGCTTCATGCCCGCGCGCGAAAAAGTGGGCGCGCTGCGCTGGTGGGCGGGCGTGTTGGCGGGTGGGCCGGGTTGGGTGTTGCTGGGCGTGCTCAAGATGTTGGGTGGCGCGGTGCTGGCCTACCTCGCCATCACCCACATGGTGCCGGTGGAGCGCGCGGTGGACCCCAACCAGATGTACCTGGCCGCCTACGAGTACGTTTTCCCGCACTACGGCTGGGCGGTGGCGGCCACGGCGCTTTTCGTGGTCGTCTCGCAACTCAAGATCAACGTCACCAATGCCTACGCCGGCTCGCTGGCTTGGAGCAACTTCTTCTCACGCCTCACCCACAGCCACCCGGGCCGCGTGGTGTGGGTGGTGTTCAACACGCTGATCGCCTTCATGCTCATGGAAATGAACGTGTTCCAGGCGCTGGGCGAGGTGCTGGGCCTGTACGCCAACATCGCCATCGCCTGGATCATGGCGGTGGTGGCCGATCTGGTGGTGAACAAGCCGCTGGGCCTGTCGCCCAAAGGCATCGAGTTCAAGCGTGCCCACCTCTACGACATCAACCCGGTCGGCGTGGGCGCTATGGCCCTGGCGTCAACCCTGTCCATCGCCGCGCACATGGGCGTGTTTGGTGCCCTGGCGCAGGCCTTCTCGGCCAGCATCGCCATGGTGACCGCCTTTGTGGCGGCACCGCTCATCGCATGGGGTACCCGGGGCCGCTACTACATCGCCCGACCCAGTGCGCCAGAACTGAGCGGTGAGCAGCGCCTGCGCACACACACCTGCGTGATTTGCGAACGCGACTACGAAGGCCCCGACATGGCCCACTGCCCCGCCTATGGCGGCGCCATCTGCTCGCTGTGCTGCACGCTGGATGCCCGCTGTGGCGACCAATGCAAACCCCACGCGCGCCTGAGTGTGCAGTGGGGCCAGGGCCTGCGGGCCGTGTTGCCGCGCCGCCTGTGGCCTTACCTCGACGCCGGTCTGGCCCACTACCTGTTGCTCATGGCGGTGGTGGCCCCTGTGCTGGCGGCGGTGTTGGGCCTGCTGTATGGGCAACAGCGCTCCCCCGGTTTTGTGCTGGTGTTTCTGGTGCTGCTCACGGTGGCGGCGGTGGTGGCCTGGTGGCTGGTGCTGGCGCACCAGAGCCGCGAGGTGGCGCAGGAGGAATCGCGCCGCCAGAGCGCGCTGCTGATGCAGGAAATCGCATCGCACCGCCGCACCGACGAGCAACTGCAGCAGGCCAAACGCGCCGCCGACCAGGCCAACCAGGCCAAGACGCGCTACATCAGCACCATCAGCCATGAGCTGCGCACACCGCTCAACAGCATTCTGGGTTACGCCCAATTGCTGCAGGAAGACACCGGCATGGCGCCGCACCGGGCCCAGGCCATCCAGGTCATCCACCGGGGCGGCGAGCACCTGCTCTCGCTCATCGAAGGCACGCTGGACATCGCCCGCATCGAGTCGGGCAAGCTGACGCTGGACCTCAAGCCCATGCGCTTTCAGGCCGCCATGGCCGAGATGGCGGGCCTGTTTGAACTGCAGGCGCAAGAGAAAGGTTTGCGCTTCCGTTTTGAGACCCAAGGCAGCCTGCCCCTGGCGGTGCGTGCCGACGAAAAACGCGTGCGCCAAATCCTCATCAACCTGCTGGGCAACGCCGTCAAGTTCACCGCGCGCGGCGAGGTGGCCCTGCGCGTGCGCTACGCCCGCGAGATGGCCCACATCGAGGTGACCGACACCGGGCCGGGCATGACGGCCGAGGACCTGCAACGCGTGTTCGAGCCCTTTGCACGCGGCAGCACGGCGGCCGGGGGGGCCCAAGGCTCGGGCCTGGGGCTGACGATCGCGAAGATGCTGACCGACCTCATGGGCGGCGAGATGACGGCCCACAGCACGCCGGGGCAGGGCACGGTGTTCCGTCTGCGCCTGTTTGTGCCCGAGTTGCAAGGCGCGGTGGCCCCGGCGGCGCTGACATCACCACCGCGCGTGGGTTACCAGGGGGCACGTCGCCGCGTGCTGGTGGTCGACAACGAAGAGGCCGACCGCAACCTCATTGCCCGCTGGCTCAGCCCTCTGGGCTTTGACGTGACCCTGGCCACCCACGGCGAAGACGCTTTGCGTGCCCTGGCCAACGGCCTGCGCCCCGACGCCGTGTGCATGGACCTGGCCATGCCCGGCATCGATGGTTGGGAGACGCTGCGCCGCATCCGCGCGCTGGGCCTGGTGCCCGAGCCTGCCTTGGCGGTCGTTTCGGCCAACGCCTTCGACAAAGGGCTGGACAACGACATCGGCCTGCCGCCGCGCGATTTCCTCGTCAAGCCGGTGCGGCGCGACGACCTGCTGGACTGGCTGGGCCAGCGCCTGGACCTGGCGTGGCAAGTGGACACGGCGCCCCCCGAGGCGCCGGCACCTGAAGCCGCTGTCAGCGAACAGGCCAGGCCCACAGCCGCCGAGCTGGACGCCTTGCTGGCCGCCACCCGGCTGGGTTACTACAAGGGCGTGGTGCGACAACTCGACGAATTGCTGGCGCGCCGTCCCGAGTGCACCCACTTCGTTCAGCGTGTGGCGGCGCTGGCGCGGGCCTTCCGGTTCGACGCCATCGACCAACTGATCGCGGAGACACAGCTTGACCCCCGCCACCCTTGACGCCGACGCCCCCCTGGTGCTCATCGTGGACGATGTGCCCGACAACGTGGCGGTGCTGCACGACGCGCTCGATGAGGCCGGTTACACCGTGCTGGTGGCGCTGGACGGCGAAAGTGCGCTCGCCCGCGCGGCCCAGGCCTTGCCCGACCTCATTCTGCTCGACGCCGTCATGCCCGGCATTGATGGTTTCGAGGTGGCGCGTCGCCTCAAGGCCAACCCGGCCACGGCCGCCATCCCCATCATCTTCATGACCGGGCTCACCGAGACCGAGCACCTGGTGGCCGCGCTGGAGGCCGGCGGCGCCGATTACGTGACCAAGCCCGTGAAGCCGCGCGAGGTGATGGCGCGCATGGGCGTGCACCTGCAAAGCGCCCGCCAGGCGCGCCAGGGCGCGCGCGAGCGACAGCAGGCCCGCAATGCGCTGGACGCGCTGGGCTACGCCGCCATCACCGTGCGCGCCAGCGACGGCCGCCTGATGTGGCAAACCCCGCTGGCACGCGAGTGGCTGCTGCGCTACTGCGGCACCCAGTCGCCCCACACGCCGCCCGAGGTGGTGGTGTGGCTGCAACGCCAGTTGCCGCCCGACCCCTTGCGCGAGCCACCACGCCTGAGCATGGAAAGCGGGCCACGCCGCCTGACCTTCCGTTTGCACCAGCAGGTGGACGACGGTGAGTGGCTGATCGTGATGCAGGAAAGCTCCGACACCAGCGTCATCGAAGCCACGGCACAAGCTTTTGGTCTCACCGCGCGCGAGGCCGAGGTGTTGTACTGGGTGGTGAAGGGCAAGATCAACCGCGACATCGGCGACATTCTTGGCGCCAGCCCGGCCACGGTAAAAAAACACCTCGAACGTGTGTACGCCAAGCTCGGGGTGGAAACGCGCACGGCCGCTGCGGCCATGGCCATCAACCGCGTGCGTGGGCTCGGGCCATCGGCTTGAAAGCCCGCACCTGTGTCGTTCTGATGCAGGTGTGTCCGGGTGTGAGTGGGCAGCCTTGTAGGAAAAAACCTGACACGATTTTCAGCGCGGCACCGACTTCAGAAATGTGAATTGAAATTTACATTGATTTTGTACTTTTCATTCCTTCGCAAATCAACGGGTCGTGCCATGGAAAACCTCAATGCTTTCTCGACAGTCCCTTCGAGCCCTTCTCACCTGTCTCCGCGCGTGGGCGAGGTGGTCCGTGCGCCCGTTGCCCTGCAGTGCGGCGCACTCAAGGAAGAGTGGCTGCCCTTCACCATCAAGTTGGTGAACAGCCAGGAAGATCTCGACAAAGCGGTGCAGATACGCCACGAGGCTTATGCGCGCCACTTGCCGGAGTTTGCGCAAACTTTGTTGCGTGCCGAAGGCGCGGACCACGAACCAGGTGTGGTGGTCTTGCTCGCAGAGTCCAAGCTCGACGGGTCGCCTTTGGGCACGATGCGCATCCAGTCCAACCGCTTTCGGCCGCTCACGCTGGAGCAGTCGGTGACGCTGCCAGCGCCGTTTTGTAACGCCACGCTGGCCGAAGCCACGCGCCTGGGGGTGACACAGGAAGCCGCAGGGCGCCTCGTCAAGACCGCCTTGTTCAAGTCCTTTTTCCTCTACTGCCACATGGTGGGCGTGGACTACATGGTGATTGCAGGGCGTGCGCCTATCGATCGACAGTACCAACGCCTGATGTTCAGCGACGTGTTTCCTGGGCAGGGATTCGTGCCGCTCAAACACGCTGGCGATCTGCCGCACCGCATCATGTCGTTCGAAGTGGAGACAGCCGAGCAGCGCTGGTTCGTGGCGCACCATCCGTTGTACCAGTTCGTGTTTCAGACGATTCACCAAGACATCGCGTTGCCTCCCTATGGCAACGCAGAGGCAAGTGCGAATGCTGCCGAGTGGCCCACCATGGGCATGACCACCCGCTTCGCCACCCAATAAGGCGGGGGGCAGCCGATCAGTGCACCTGATCGACCGATGTGCCCAAAAACAGGTCGGGCGTGGTGCCCAGTTTTTCCAGCGCATCGAGCACGGTTGCCATCTCCCCTTCGGCCGGAATGAAGTCTGCCGACGAACGAACGCCGAGGATGGCGGCCGGTGCTTGGGGCCTGGCCACCACGAAGCCCTGCACGTAGTCCACACCGATCTCGGCCAAGGTCTGTACCGTTTCAGCGTCCTCGGCCCATTCCGCAATGGTTTTCATGCCCAGGTTTTGCGCCAGGTTGACGATGGCCTCGACGATGGCAATGTTGGCCGGGTGCTGGTTCATGTTGACGATGAAGCTGCCATCGATCTTGAGCAGGTCACCTGGCAAGTCTTTCAGGTACGAGAACGAGGTGTAGCCGGCGCCGAAGTCGTCCAGCGCCACCTTGGCCCCGTACTGGCGCACCCGGTCGATGAAGCGGCGGGTGTTCTGTAGGTCGTGCAGCGCAACGCTTTCGGTGATTTCCAGGCAGATGTGGCGTGCGATCTCGATGTTCTGTTCCAGTGCTTCGAACACGTCGTCCACAAAGCGCTCGTCGTTCAAAGACGCGCCGCTGAGGTTCATGCAGACGAACTGGGTCGCACCCAGTGATGCCTGGTGGGTTTGCAGCCACTGCAGCGTGTGGTCCAGCACCCAGCGGTCGATCACGCCCATGCGTCCGCTGTTCTCGCCTGCGGCGATGAGACGGTCGGTGGGGATGCGGTTGCCGTTTTCGTCCTGCATGCGCAGCAACACCTCGAAGTTGAGCGAGGCGCGCGGTTTGCGCAGCGACATGATGGGCTGCATCTCGACGAACAGGCCGCTGAGGTCGGCCTGCGCGGACAGGCGCTCGACCAGGCGCATTTCGGCTTCGTGGTCCAGGAAGGCGCGGGCGTTTTTCTCGAACACCACCAGCCCGTCGGAATGCCCGGCTTTCGCCTCGCGGCAGGCGCGGTCGGCGGTGGCCACGGCGTCCTTGATGGAGGTGCCCGGGCCGACTTCAATCAGGCCCACCGAGCCACGCACATGAAACGCCCGTTCGCCCACACGGTATGGGGTGCCCCCGATGGTGGCTACCACGCCCTGGCAAATCAGTCGGGCCAGTTTGACGCGGGTGTCGGGCATCACGATGACAAATTCGTCGCCACCCACGCGCCCCAGACGCATGGGTTCTGACAGCAGCGTGTTGACCCGGGTGCAAACCTGTTGCAACACTTCGTCTCCCGCGTTGTGGCCGAACAGGTCGTTGATGAGTTTGAAACGGTCCAGATCGAGGTAGGCCAGCGCAAGCGGTCTGCCTTCGCGCGCGCCGCTGAGAGCTGCATCCAACGCCATTTCCACGCCACGGCGGTTGAGGACCTTCGTGAGCGGGTCGTTGTGTGCCAAGAAGCGAAGGTTTTCGATGGCAAGCGATTTTTCGGTCACATCCTGCAGCGAACCTTCGATTTTGTCGCGCGCCAGAGCTGCGCGCACCATGTAGCGCCGCGGACGGGCGTTGTCGTCCTGGCGCAAACCCTCGACTTCCAGTTCTACCGTCTTCTGCTGGTGCAACTGCTGGTGCAAGTGGGTCCAGGCGCCCTGCCTGAACTGCCGGTACCAGTCGTTGTGGCCAGGCTCCAGCACCTGTTCGCCCAGCATTTGCAGCAAGGCCGGGTTGGCGCTCATGATGCGCCCCTGCATGTCGAGCGTGAACAGTCCGATGGGCATGGCCTCGTACGTGTGCTGCAGCTCAGCCTGGATTTCCAGCCGTTGTTCATGCTCCTGTTTCATCTGCGCAGCAATGGCCAGCGCAGCCATCAGGCTGGAAGAGAGCGCCGCCGTCACGCTGTTGACGCTGTCAATCAAACCTTTGATGCCCAGGGCGGCAGAGATCACCTCGTACAGGCTGGCGAACAAGGTAATGGTGATGGATGCGGCGTACCACATGGCCACGCGCGAGCGGGTAAGCCACAGGATGCGACCGAGAAAGAACACCAACACGATGATGTTGAACGCGGTCGACACCCAGATCAGCGGCAGGAAGCTGGCGTAAGACAACGTCGCCGACAGCATCAACAGGGGCAGGCATGTCCACTGCGCCAGTCGCATCAGTTGTTGGTAGCCCACTTTGTTCAGTTCGTCTTCAAAGAAGGTGCGGAACAGGGTGATGGTGGTCACGTAATACACCGCCACAGTGATCAGGCGTGATGGTTGTAGCCAGTTCACCGGTACTAAGTGACCCAGCCACTGATAGTCCCAACCCGCAGAGAGGGCAGCCATGCGCAAGTTCACGACCAGCCATGTCGAAAACAACACATAGGTGGTGTTTCGGTTGATCAGCCCAGTCAGGAACACAAACAACGCGAGGATCATCACCCCGCCATCGAGCAGACCAGCGTAGTTGTGAAACTGCTGTGTGGAGCGCAACAGCACAGGTGAGTCCCACTGCTGGGCCCGTATGCGCGCGGGCCCCACAAAGAGGGCTCGGCAGATTGCCGAGTCGACGGCCCGGTCCACTGGCAGCGCGAGGGCGAAACCCGCTTTGAGAAGCGACAGGGGGCCTGTGTCGGTGCCGCGGTCGGCGTGCCCCAATTCGGTCAGGTTCTGCGCATCCCAGCAAGTGATTTCGGTCGCGTGCCGCGAGCTGAACTCCACCGACTGGGGAATCGCGCTGTCGTGTTCCGCTATGTCAAGACGCAGCCAAAAAGGCCGGGTGGACAACTGTGTGTCTCTGTGCACCACAGCAGGCGGATTGACCTCGGCCAGCGTTTTCAAGGCGTCTTGTGGCGTCCAGTTGCCGCGAAGGTCTTCCACCACCTGAAAGCTCAGAGCCTGGCCTTGCAGGGAGGGGTAGTGACTGGGCCAGGCGACCAGCGCAAGGGCCGAGAGCCCGAGCATCAGCAGCGGCAACAAATAGGTGGACAAACGGAACAGCAACCGATCCAACACCTGGTGGCAGGCGCTCAACCAGGAGGTAACGGCTGGGCTTGTCACATTTAACATTTATTCCGTTGTCTCTTCACTTTGCTGGCGGTGCAATATTGATTCGCATTGGTTCGATCAATTATGAAGTGAATGTGAGTTGTTTGCCGGTTGTGACGCAACCCAGGTTCGAATTTGAACGCCCGTCTGTCTCCTTGTGTGCACACCCGCCCGCATACGCCACCCGGCGTACATACGCCACCCAGGGTTCTCCCTAGCATCCAGTCATCCCCTCTGAAGCGGCCTGCGAGGGCCGGGGCAAGGGGACACAAGCCACCCCTTTGTGTTGTCTGGAAACCTGGAGAAACCCCATGTCGCAAGCGCAGAACACCCGCCGATTCACCCTCAAAGCCCTGACGGTGGCCACCGCCCTGGGCGCCTTTGGCCTGTCGGCCCACGCGCAAGAGACCATCAAGGTCGGCGTGTTGCACAGCCTGTCGGGCACCATGGCCATTTCGGAAACCGTGCTCAAGGACGTGGCCCTGATGGCCATCGACGAGATCAACGCCAAGGGCGGTGTGTTGGGCAAGAAGCTCGAACCCGTGGTGGTGGACCCGGCCTCCAACTGGCCGCTGTTTGCCGAAAAGGCCAAACAACTGATCGACCAGGACAAGGTGGCCGCCGTGTTCGGCTGCTGGACTTCGGTGTCGCGCAAGTCGGTGCTGCCGGTGTTTGAGGAAAAGAACTCGCTGCTGTTCTACCCCGTGCAGTACGAGGGTGAAGAGCTGAGCAAGAACGTGTTCTACACCGGTGCCGCGCCCAACCAGCAGGCCATTCCCGCCGTGGAGTACCTGATGAGCAAGGACGGTGGCTCGGCCAAGCGCTGGGTGCTGCTGGGCACCGACTACGTTTACCCCCGCACCACCAACAAGATCCTGCGTGCCTTCCTCAAAGCCAAGGGCGTGAAGGATGAGGACATCATGGAGGAGTACACCCCCTTCGGCCACTCCGACTACCAGACCATCATCGCCAACATCAAGAAGTTCGCGTCTGCCGGCAAGAAGACGGCGGTGGTCTCCACCATCAACGGCGACTCCAATGTGCCCTTCTACAAGGAGTTGGGCAACGCTGGTCTGTCGGCCAAGGACGTGCCGGTGGTGGCCTTCTCGGTGGGTGAGGAAGAGCTGCGCGGTGTGGACACCAAGCCGCTGGTGGGCCACCTGGCCGCATGGAACTACTTCATGAGTATCAAGAACCCGGCCAACGCCGAGTTCACCAAGAAGTGGGCCGCATACGCCAAGGCCAAGAACATCGCTGGCCACAAGGACAAGCCGCTGACCAACGACCCGATGGAAGCCACTTACATCGGCATCAACATGTGGGCGCAGGCCGTGGCCAAGGCCAAGAGCACCGACACCGACAAGGTGATTGCCGCCATGGCCGGCCAGACCTTCAAGGCGCCGGGCGGCTTCACCTCCACCATGGACAAGGAAAACCACCACCTGCACAAGCCGGTGTTCATCGGTGAGATCAAGGCCGACGGTCAGTTCAACGTGGTGTGGAAGACCCCGGGCCCGGTGGTGGCCGACCCGTGGAGCGACTACATCGCCGAGAACAAGGGCAAGAAAAACGTCGCCATGGCGAAGTGAGCGAGGGAGCATGATGCGCTGGCTGCGTTCCTGTTGTGCCCTGCTGTGCCTGATGGGCGCAGCCAGTGTTCATGCCCTGACCCCGGCCGACGCCTTGGCGTTGGTCGAGGGCGATGGTGATGCGCGCATCGCCACACTCAACCGCCTGGCGGCCAAGCCCGACGACCAGGCCCAGGCGCTGATGAAAGCGCTGGCCGATGGTGCGGTCAAAGTGCTGGGCCAGCAGGTGCTGATCGTGGCCGACGACGGCAGCACCACCGACGCCACCACCGGTGCGGCGGTGGCACAGAACGACGAGGCACAAGACGTCATTGTCAACAACCGCATGCGGGGTGCGCTGGAAGCCGCCCTCGCGGTGCGTCAACTGTTTGGCAGCGACGTGGGTGCGCAGCGTGACGCGGCCAAGCTGCTGCAGCGCGCGGCATTTGAAGAGCCCGACGCCACACAGATTCCCCTGATCGAGAAGGCCCTGGCCGGCGCGCTGGACGACCAGGCGCGCGACAGCCTGGACTTGGCTCTGGCCGCCATGCAGCTGGCCGCCGAAGACGACGCCAAGCGCCTGAGTGCCGCCAAGGCTCTGGGCGAAAAAAGCCGGCCCACGCTGCGCCCGCTGTTGTTGCAGCGCCTGGAGGCGGAAGCCAACCCGGCGGTCAAGGCCGCGCTGTCGGCCGCTCTCTCGGCCATCGACCGCCAACTGGCGCTGGGCAGCGCCCTGTCGCAGGCCTTCACCGGCATCAGCCTGGGTTCCATCCTGCTGCTGGCCGCGCTGGGCCTGGCCATCACCTACGGCCTCATGGGCGTGATCAACATGGCCCACGGCGAGCTGATCATGATCGGCGCCTACGCCACCTGGGCGGTGCAGGTCTTCTTCCGCAACAGCCTGCCCGGTCTGTTCGACTGGTATTTGCTCGCCGCGCTGCCCGTGGCTTTCCTGACCTCGGCCCTGGTCGGCGCGGCCATGGAGCGCAGCGTGATCCGCTTCTTGTACGGCCGCCCGCTGGAAACCCTGCTGGCCACCTGGGGCATCAGCCTGGTGCTGATGCAACTGGTGCGCAGCCTGTTTGGCGCGCAGAACGTGGGCGTGGAAAACCCCAGCTGGATGAGCGGCAACATCACCCTGCTGGGCAACCTCACCCTGCCCTGGAACCGCCTCATCATCATCGCCTTTGCCGCCGCCGTGTTGCTGGGCGTGACGCTGCTGATCGCGCGCACCCGGCTGGGCCTGTTCGTGCGCGGTGTCACGCAGAACCGACCGATTGCCTCTTGTATGGGCGTCAACACCGCCCGCATCGACACCTACGCCTTCGCGCTGGGTTCGGGCATCGCGGGCCTGGCCGGTTGTGCGCTGAGCCAGATCGGCAACGTGGGGCCCGACCTGGGCCAGAACTACATCGTGGATTCGTTCATGGTGGTGGTGCTCGGCGGTGTGGGCCAACTGGCGGGCACGGTGTACGCCGCACTGGGCCTGGGCCTGCTCAACAAATTGCTGGAAGGCTGGACCGGTGCGGTGCTGGCCAAGATCGCCGTGCTGATTTTCATCATCGTGTTCATCCAGAAGCGGCCACAAGGCATCTTCGCGATGAAGGGCCGCAACGCCGAAGCCTGATCAGACCATGACGACACAAGCCATTTCTCCCTCCGTGGCGCTGCCTCAGGCTGGCCCGCTGCTCACCCGTCCGGGCTGGAGCGCCTTCATCGTGGCCTTGCTGCTGGTGTGCGCGCTGGCACCTGTGCTCAACCTGCTGGTGCCTGAAGACAGTGCCTTCCACCTCTCGGGCTACATGGTGGGCCTGCTGGGCAAGATCATGTGCTACGCCATCTGCGCGCTGGCCATGGACCTCATCTGGGGCTACACCGGCATCCTCAGCCTGGGCCACGGCCTGTTCTTTGCGCTGGGTGGCTATGTGATGGGCATGTACCTCATGCGCCAGATCGGCCGCGACGGCAACTACAAAAGCGATCTGCCCGACTTCATGGTCTTTCTGGACTGGAAGGAACTGCCCTGGCATTGGGCCTTGAGCGACAGCTTTTTCGCCACGCTGCTGTTCATCGTGCTGGTGCCGGGTGTGGTGGCCTTTGTGTTCGGCTACTTCGCCTTCCGCTCGCGCATCAAGGGCGTGTACTTTTCGATCATCACCCAGGCGCTGACCTTTGCCGCGCTGCTGCTGTTCTTCCGCAACGAAACCGGCATGGGCGGCAACAACGGCTTCACCGATTTCAAGCGCATCCTGGGCCTGCCCATCGCCACGCCGGGTATGCGCATGACGCTGTTTGTTGTCACCGGCCTCACGCTGCTGGGCTTCTATCTGTTCGCGCGCTGGCTGGTGGGCAGCAAGTTTGGCCGCGTGCTGCAAGCCGTGCGCGATGCGGAAAGCCGCGTCATGTTTTGTGGCTACAACCCGCTGCCCTACAAGCTCACCATCTGGACCATCTCGGCCGTGATGTGTGGCGTGGCCGGTGCGCTGTATGTGCCGCAGGTGGGCATCATCAACCCGGGCGAAATGAGCACAGCGGCCAGCATCGAGATGGCGGTGTGGGCCGCCGTGGGCGGGCGCGCCACGCTGGTGGGGCCCATCGCCGGGGCCTTCATCGTCAACGGCGCCAAAAGCTGGCTCACCGTGGCTTTCCCTGAGTTCTGGCTTTATTTCCTGGGCGCGCTGTTCATTGCGGTGACCTTGTGGATGCCACAAGGTGTGGTGGGGCTGGTGAAGAAACTGCGTGGAGGCAAGGCATGACGCCCGATCTGATGGAAGCGGGCGCGCAGCGCTTTGAAAAGGCCGCGCAGGCCGCTGTGCTGGGCCAAACCGAATCCGGTGGCCGCAGCGCGGGTTATGGCCGCATCGCCAAGGCGGGCGAGGTGGACACCACCCATGGCCGCATCCTCTACCTCGAAGATGTGCACGTGAGCTTCGACGGCTTCAAGGCCATCAACGGGCTGAACCTGGACATTGCCCCTGGGGAGTTGCGCTGCATCATCGGGCCCAACGGCGCCGGCAAGACGACGATGATGGACATCATCACCGGCAAGACCCGGCCCGACCAAGGCTCGGTGTTTTTCGGCAGCACCATTGACTTGCTGCGCCACCGCGAGGCCGAGATCGCCGCCCTGGGCATTGGCCGCAAGTTCCAGAAGCCCACGGTGTTCGAGCAGCTCAGCGTGTTCGAGAACCTGGAGTTGGCGCTGGCCACCGACAAACGGGTGCGCCACAGCATGGTGTTCACGCTGACCGGCGAAGAGAAAGACCGCCTGGCCGAGGTGTTGACCACCATCCACTTGGCAGACAGCGCCAGCCGCCAGGCCGGCCTGTTGAGCCACGGCCAGAAGGAGTGGCTGGAGATTGGCATGTTGCTCATGCAAGACCCCAAGCTCTTGCTGCTCGACGAACCGGTGGCCGGCATGACCGACGAAGAAACCGCCCGCACCGCCGAGCTGTTTCTCACCCTCAAGGGCAAACATTCGCTGATGGTGGTGGAGCACGACATGAGCTTCATCCGCGCCATCTCTGAAAAGGTCACCGTGTTGTGCGACGGCTCGGTGCTGGCCGAAGGCACGCTGGACGAAGTGCAGGCCGATGAACGCGTGATCGAGGTTTACCTCGGTCGCTGAGGAGTACACACATGAGCCTGCTCGAAGTCAAAGACGTCAACCAGTATTACGGTGGCAGCCACATCCTGCGCAACGTCAACCTGCGTGCCGAACTCGGCCAGGTCACCGTGGTGCTGGGGCGCAATGGGGTGGGCAAGACCACCTTGCTCAAATCCCTCATGGGCCTGGTGCCCATCAAGAGCGGCGGCATCACCTTCAACGGCCAGCCCATCGACAAGGCCACGCCCTACGAACGGGCGCGCGCCGGCATGGGTTTTGTGCCGCAGGGGCGCGAGATTTTTGCCCGCCTGACGGTGTTGGAAAACCTGCAGATGGGCCTGGCTTACAAACCGGGGGGCACGCCCATTCCGGCCGAGCTGTTCGAGCTGTTCCCGGTGCTGAAGCAGATGCTGGGGCGCCGGGGCGGCGATCTCTCGGGTGGCCAGCAACAGCAGCTGGCCATCGCGCGTGCGCTGGCCGCTGGCCCCAAGTTGCTGATCCTGGACGAACCCACCGAGGGCATACAGCCCAACATCATCAAAGACATCGGCAAGGTGATCCGCATGCTGGCCGACCGGGGCGACATGGCCATCGTGCTGGTGGAGCAGTACTACGACTTTGCCGAAGCCTTGGCCGACCAGTACGTGGTGATGGAGCGCGGCGAGGTGATTGCGAGTGGGCCGGGTAGCGAAATGCAGGCCAAGGACATCCGGCAGCTGGTGGCCATCTGAGCGGCCATCGGAGCGGTGCGGGCAGGCGGCACAATGTCGCCATGCCGACCATTGAAAACCCCCGCCAAACCCTCGTCGATCTGTTCCAAGTGGCGGTGCAGCGCGCCATGCCGCTGCACACCCTGGGCGCCCACCTGCCACCACCGCCGCCACCCGGTGGCCGCACCGTGGTGCTGGGGGCCGGCAAGGCCGGCGCCGCCATGGCGCTGGCCCTTGAGACCCTGTGGCCCGAGCACGTGCGTGCCCACGGTGGCACCGACACCCGCCTGACCGGCCTGGTGGTCACACGTTATGGCCACCTGCCGCCCCGACCGGCCGACGTGCCGCAGCAGATCGAGGTGGTGGAAGCCGCCCACCCCGTGCCCGACGAGGCCGGCTTGCGAGCCGCCCAGCGCATGCTGGAAATGGCCCACGGGTGCACCGCCAACGACCTCGTCATCTGCCTCATCTCCGGCGGAGGTTCATCGCTGCTCACCTGGCCTTGCGAAGGCCTGTCGCTTGCCGACAAGCAACGCATCAACCGCGAACTGCTGCGCAGCGGCGCCGACATCGGTGAGATGAACACCGTGCGCAAACACCTCTCGCGCATCAAAGGTGGCCGGCTGGCGCAGGCCTGTGCGCCTGCGCGTGTCGTCACCCTGGCCATCAGCGACGTGCCCGGCGACGATCCGGCCGTCATCGCCAGCGGCCCCACGGTGCCCGATGCCAGCACCTGCGAGCAGACCCTCGACATTCTGCGCCGCTACCAGATCGACGTGCCTGCGGTGGTGCGCGTGGGCTTGACCAGTGGTGCGTTGGAGTCGGTCAAGCCCGGTCATCCGGCTTTGGCGGGGCAACAATTTGCCATGATCGCCACCCCTGCGCAGTCCTTGCAGGCGGCGGCCGATGCAGCGCGTGCCCTCGGCCTCAACGCCTATGTGCTGAGCGACGAAATCGAGGGTGAGTCGCGTGAAGTGGGCAAGGTACATGCGGCCTTGGCGCGCGCGGCGGCGCGCGGCGAGGGACCGTTTCAAAAGCCCTGCGTCATCCTGTCGGGTGGCGAAACCACCGTCACCGTGCGCCCGCAACCCGAAGGCACACCGCGCGGGCGCGGCGGGCGTGCAGGCGAGTTCTGCATGGGCCTGGCGCAGGCGCTGCAAGGGCAGCCGGGTGTGTGGGGCATCGCCGCCGACACCGATGGCATTGATGGCGTGGAAGACAACGCGGGCGCGTTGGTGGCACCTGATACCCTGGCGCGCGCGCAGGCCGCCGGCGTGTCGCTGCAAGCCCACCTGGATCACAACGATGCGTACAGCTTCTTTGACCCCATCGGTGACCTCGTGGTGACGGGGCCGACCAACACCAACGTCAACGATTTCCGCGCGTTGCTGGTGTTGTGAGCTTGTCGGTCTGTGCGCAGCCGGCGCACAGACCTTGTATCTCGATGCCGTGCACCGCAAAACCCGTGGCCTTCAAGGCCTGGGCCACCACAGCGTGGCAGCCCTCGGCGTCCCACTCGGTGGCGCTGCCGCAGCGCTCACAAATCAAAAAAGAGGGTTCGTGGTGGCGGTGGTGGTCGTGCTGGCAGTAGACGAAGCTGCTGTTGCTGGCCACCTTGTGCACGATGTCATGGGCCACCAAAAAATCGAGCGAGCGGTAGACCGCCATGGGCGCGACCGAGGCACCGCCGCTTTGCAGGTCGGCCAGCAGCTCGTAGGCCTTGGCGGTGCCCCCACGGCGCAGCAGGGCTTGCAGCACCGCCTTGCGTCCGCTGGTGAGCTTGAGACCGTGGTCCAGGCAGTGCCGATCTGCTGAGGCCAGCTGCGCGTCGATGTCTTTGGCTTGGGCGGCTGTGGCTTGTGCCTTGGGGGAAGCGCGGGGCGAGGAGGGGGCACGGGGCATGGCGCCCATTTTAGGGGGCCGTCTGCCTGCGTTCAGCTTCGTTTCCAAAGGCTGCCCAAGCCCATGAGTGCGGTGGCCAATGCCACACAAGCGCCGCTGGGGGCATCCCACGTCCACGACACGGCCAGGCCCAGCAAACACGCACCGACCGCGAGTGCGATGGTTGCCACCAGGCTGTGGCCTTTGAAGGTCAAGAGTGCGGGGGCAATCAGCAGTGCGAACACCAGGTAAAGGCCCAACAGGGGCACCGCTGCGCTGAGCACTACCGCAAACAGCGGGTAGAACAAGGCGTTGCGGGCCAGCGTCTTCGGCCACCGCAGTGACAGCAGCCACACCGGTGCCGCACAGACCCCGAACCAGGCGATGGTGCTCCAGGGCGCCCACAACACGTCGGCCGACAACAATTGGTCCAGCCGCTCGCGCCCGTGGGGCTCCCAGGAGGCGCCCCACAAGGCCAGGTTGGCACCGGCCACGTAGAGCAGGCCAATGAGGGCTTCGCGCTGCGCGGGCCAGCGCTGGACGACCCAGGCCACCAGACCCGCCAGCAGCAGTGCCGCCAGCGAAGCGCTGGCCTGCACCTTCCACACGGCCGGGTGGTCCCACCACAGGGCGCTGAGCAGGGCGCCGCAGGCCGCGCCCTGTGCCAGCGCGAGATCGACAAACACCACCCCCCGTTGCAGCACCTCGCGCCCCAGCGGCACCAGCGTGACAGCGGCCAGCACCAGCGCGCACACGGGCGCGAGCAACCAAGCCAGCTCGCTCATCGTGTGCCACCGTTGGCGTTCAACAGCTGTTTGAACAGGTCGTCAAACAGGCGCACCAGGCCTTGGGGGTCCTGTGCGTCGTCCACCGTGGTGGGCAGCGCGATGGCCATGGTTTCGTTGCCCAGTTGTGCGGCCAGCCAGCGTGCGCTGCGGGCGTCCTGGTAGCGGGTGGCGACGACCGCCATGGGCCGTTCGCGCTGCGCCAGCTTGAGCACCGCATTCAGGTGGCCAGGCGTGGGAGGCAGGCCGGGCTTGGGCTCCAGATCGGCGCTCTGGACCATCCCCAGCCAGCGCCAGAGGTAGGCAAAGCTGCTGTGTTGTGCGATCACGCGCTGGCCCCGCAAGGGGCTGGTTTGTGCCCGCCAACGTTGCACATGGGCCAACCAGTCGCGCTCAAACGCCTGTGCACGCTGGTGGTAGGCGCGGGCCCCTGTGGGGTCCACTTGGGCAAGTGTTTCGGCCAAACCGCGCGCGACCTCCAGCACCCGGTCAGGGTCCACTTGGAAGTGTGGGTTGCCAGCGGCATGCACGTCACCGTCGAACGGGCCGCCCGGCGCGCGTGCGTCGATCAGGGCCACGTGGTCGGATGCGAAGAACATGCCCCCTGCGCGGTCCAGCACCATGGGGTTGCCTGCGCGTTGTTGCAGCACGGGCAACCAGCCGGCTTCCAGTTCGGCACCTGTGCACACCGCCAGGTCGGCACGGCGCAGAGCGGCGATCAGGCTGGGGCGTGCTTCGATGTGGTGCGGGTCCTGGCGTTGGTGGGTGGCGCTGACGACCTGCGCCTGTGGGGCCAGTGCCTTGACGAGTGAGGCCCACTCCGGCTCGCAGGCAAACACGTTGAGGGCGTGCGCCGAGCCGGCGCAGGCCAGCCAGGCGCAGGTGATCAGCCAGCGTGTGAGGTGCCGTGCTTCAGAAACTGTGCGCGGCATGGGCACCCCAGTTCAGGACGTACTGCAACTGCACCGAGTGGCCCTTGGTGGCAAGGCCGTCGCTGCCGGTTTGTTTGGCCACTTGCAGGCGCACGGTTTGCATGTGCCCAGGTTTGTAGGCCAGCATCAGGCTGGTCTGGCGCAGGCGCGCGCTGTGAAAGTGGTCGCCGTGGGGCTCGGCCACGCGCAAACGTTCCAGCCGGGTGCCGACCTCCCAGGTGTGCGAGAAGCGCCAGACCACCGCGAGGTGGTCGGCCACGTGGCGATCGGCTGCGGTCGCAAGGTGGTTGGGTTTGTGCACCACCGCACGTTCATAGCCCACACGCAACTGGCGCTGGCTGTTGTTGCCGTCGGGTGCCCACTTCCAGGTGACTTCCCACACCTGCATGCGTTTGCCGCTGTAGAGCGCACCGTGACCGTGATCGTGTTCGTCACCATGGTCATCGCCGTGCTCGTCTTCGTGCCCATGCTCGGCCGCTTCCTGTTGTCGGCGGTTTTGAACCAGCGCAAAGCCGGCCTGCCAACTGTGTGAGGCACCGATGTCGTCACCCAGCCGCGCGGACAGCACCGACACCCCTGGGCTGGACGCAGGTTCTGCGTGTTCAACGAGCCGTTTGCCACGGAAGACCTCGGCCCCCAGGCGCAGGTACATGGGTGTGGGAGCGGTCCAGTTCAGGCGCAGGCCATCGTCGTTCCAGTGCCCGCCCAAAAACGCGCGGTACATCAGCGGCCGCTCCACAAAGTCGTCGGCGTGTGGGTGCTGTTCGTTGAGGTAACCCAGCTGCGACGCAAACCGACCGGCGCGTGCTTGCAGGCCCCACGGCAGGCTGCGGGTTTGCAACCAGGCCTCTTCAAGCTCGGCCTCGGTGTTGCCCTCGTGGGTGTGCACGGCGGCGGTGAGCTGGGCCGACAGCGCCTTGCCAACGGGGCCCGATGCCGACACGTCGCTGTGCCCCAGCGCGAGCCCTTGGTTGCGTTGTGCCAGCCCCAAGGCGCGGGAGCTTGCGGTGACGTCCAGCACCGCGCCCCATTGCCAGTGGTCGGTTTGGGCGTGTGCGGCGGGAACCGCCAGGGCCACAACGGCGAGGCGGGTGAATGGCTTGAGCATGCGTGTTTTCCTGCGGTTCAAAAAATGTGATGTTACAACATCACATTCTGAGGGCGGAAAAAAACCACTACACCCCGCCGTTGTGGCTCACACGTCCCAGATGCGAGGGCGTTGGGGGGCGATGCTCCACACGGTGGGGCGCAGTGCGCTCCACACCTGCTGCAGCAGGTCCATGACCGGCTCCACCACGGGCCCAAGCACGCGCAGCACCACCATCTGGGGGTTGGGGCTGGTTGCGCCGGCACGGGCGCTGAGCGGGTGGTGGGCACAGACGCTGCGCACCGTGTCTAGCACAAGCTCGGTGCGGTCACGCCCGAGCGCCGTGCCCGAGGCGAACACCAGCGTGCCCATACAACGTTGCCCGTCCAAGCCCAGGGGGGCGTCAAGCAAGCGTGTGTCGTCGGCGCGGATGTGGGCCTGCTCCAGCCAGAGGTCGGGCACCGAGAGTCGCTGCGTGAAGGCACCTGCCTCGAACGGTTTGCCCGCCGTGGGTTGGCCCAGGGCCAGCACGTCCCACAAGAGGGCTTCGGCGGTGGGGGCCAGTTGCAGGCTCAGGGTGTTGTGGGCCAAACAGCCGCTGTAGGCCAGGGTTTCCAGCGGCAGCCATTCCAATCGGGCGCCGTCTTGTACTCGCAGCGTGATCTGTTGTTTGGCAGCTTCACCACCGCTGCGATAGAAACGCGTGGCGCCCGGCGTGCCTATCCACGCATGGGCCCCGTGCCCGACGTTGACGGCGATGTCCACCACGTCGCCGTTGGCCAGGCCACCGGGAGGGTGCACCACCACGTTGTGGCAGATGGTTTTGCCTTCGGGGTGGAGGCTTTGAAAGACGCGCAACGGGCCTTCGTGGCGGTGGTGCAGCACGGTGGTGTCGTGCTTGAGTGTGTAGTCGAGTTCGAGTCGGGCGTGCCAGGGCATGGGTTTGAGTTTAGGTGCGTTTCGCTCGACTGTTTGTGGTGGGACGGCGGGCCTGGGTGACTGGCTTCGCTCGTGTCCCCCAGCGGCTTCGCCGCTTCCTCCTTTACCTCGCTGCGCCAGTCACCCAGGCCCGCCGCCTGCAAACACAGTGGCGCGCCAATGGTTGCATGCACGGGGGGAGGCGGTGCGGGTTGTGAGGCTGGCTTGCATAGCGAGGTAAAGGAGGAGCCGGCGCAGCCGGCGGGGGACACGAGCGGCGCAGGCCGGGCTCACAGCCCGCACTTCAGCAGACGGATCACAGCTTCCAAAACCCCACATGCACCTCGCTCGCCTCATCCACCAACGCCGGACCAATACATTCAATCGGGTGCGGTGAGGCCGCGAACACATCGCGGCACGACAGTTCGGCGTCACGCTGCTCGGCGCGCTCACCCCGGAAAACGCGCAGCCGCACGGCATCGATGCCATAGACCACCCGGCCAATGTTGGACCAGAAGATCGCCCCCGCACACATCACGCAGGGCTCGGCCGACGAATACAGTGTGGCACGCGCCAGCGTGGCGCGATCCACCTTCGGGCTGAGCTGGCGCACCACATTGGTTTCGGCGTGCCCGGTGCAGTCGCCCGTCTCAGACGTGTTGCACCAGGCTTCGCCCAGCACCTCACCGGTGTCGGCTACCACCACGGCACCGAAGGGGCGATTGCCCCGCTCGCGGCCGGTGCGCGACCAGGCAATCGCCTGGCGCAGGTAGCGGCCGTCGCGTTCGCTCAGCGTTTGTTCTGTGGGCAGCACCATGGCTCAGGCTTTCAGTGTGCGGTCGGCTATCGAAGGCAACACGGTGCGGTTGAAAACGCCTTCGGCGCTGGGGCGGTTCTTGAGACCAAATACCTCGCTCACCTGATCGACCTGTTGCTCCAGCAGGTACTTGCGCACGTCGCCCAGCCCGTGGCTGCGGGTGTCGGCGGCGGCCACGTACTGGGCCGTCAGGCGCCAGCGTTCCAGTTCGATTTTTTCGTCCAGGATGGGCTCGCGCTGTTTGATGGCAGCCATCGCCGGCTGCGGGTTGGCCAGCGTTTCCTGCAGGGCGCGGTTGGTGGCGCGCAGGAAGGCGGCCACCAAACCCGGGTTTTGCGTGACCATGGCGTTGCTGGCCAGGATGGCGTTGCCGTAGAGGTTCACCCCGGCGTCCGTGTATTTGAGGATGGACAGCTCCTCGGTTTTCATGCGCGCGAACAGCGACACGGCCGAGTCGTGGAAGTAGGTGGCTGCGTCCACATCGCCGCGCACCATCACGTTGTCGCGGGCGCTGAAGTCGGTGGTGCTCCAGGCGAAGTGGTCGTCGGGCATGCGCAGCTTGCGTGCCACCATGGGCCAGGCGCGGCGTGTGGCTTCGACGGCGGCGGCTGCCACGCGTTTGCCCTTGAGGCTGGCGAAATCGCTGGTGATGCCCCGGTCCTTGCGGCCGATGATCACAAACGGTGCGCGGTTGTAGTACTGGTAGACCGCCTGCACCAAAGGTGTGCCGGTGTTCTGTGCATGGAACTCGATCAGCGAGCTGATGTCGCCCAGACCCATGTGGTACACGCCGCTGGCGATGCGGGTGATGGAGGCCACCGAGCCCGCGCCCACGTCGATGCTGACTTCCAGGCCTTCCTCTCGGTAGTAGCCTTTTTGCTGGGCCAGAAAGAAGGGCGCGGTCTGGCCGGTGACGCGGAAATCCAGCGTGAATTTGAGCGGCGTGAGTTTGGGCGTGGACTGTGCCCAGACGGTGGGCGCAGCGACGGAAGAGGTGAGGGCGGCGGCAGATGCGATGAAATGACGGCGGTGCATGTGGGCTCCGTGGGTGCTGTTGAAGGCCCGCGCGCACAACGCAACGCGGGAACTCAAGAGCAATTTCCGGGCGACAGGCACTGCATCAGTGCGCCACGCTGAACGCTTCTACTCTTGCCACGTTCAATGCAACAGCCGTGCCAGGCTGTGTGGGTTTCGTGAGCGGCGGTTGGCCCGCCGTTTGCTACAGTTCTGTTGAGAGTAGAAGCGTTCACCCTCGTCCCCCATCCACAGGGGCTGCGGCCGGAAATTGCTCTTGGTTCATCTGTTTGAAATCCAAGGAGCGTTTCCATGCTGGTCACCCAACAAGCCGTTTTTCGCAAGTACTGGCACGCGGTCATGCCGCTGTCCCATCTGACCGATGGCCCCAAGCCTTTCAAGTTGCTGGGCGAGGACATCGTGCTGTTTCTTGATGCCACCGGTCAGCCCGCCGCGCTGCGTGACCGCTGCTGTCACCGCACCGCCAAGCTCTCCAAGGGCTGGTGTGTGGACGGCGCCGGCAAGGCCTGTGGCCAGGGCCACATCCAGTGTGGCTACCACGGGTGGACCTACGACCGCAGCGGCAGCGTGGTGGTGATTCCGCAGTTCGACGCCGAACGCCGCATCCCGCCCGACTACCGCACCACCGCCTACCACTGCACCGCACGCTACGGCTACGCGTGGGTGGCGCTGGAAGACCCCATTGCCGACATCCCGGCCGTGCCCGAATTTGACGACCCGGCCTTTCGGACCATCTTCCAGTTCCACGAGGTGTGGGCCACCAGCCCGCTGCGCGCGCTCGAAAACTCGTTTGACAACTCGCACTTCAGCTTCGTGCACCGTGCCACCTTTGGTGTGCCCGACGCGCCCAAGCCGAGCAAGTACGAAATCGTCGAAAACGAAGAGGGCTTCTACGCCGAGACCGTGATCGCTGCCGCCAACCCCGAGCGCTTTCGGCGCATCAGCGGTGTCGAAGAGCCGGTGACGACGCGCCACATGCGCAACGCTTACTTCCAACCCTTTTCGCGTCGGCTCGACATCGAATACCCCAGCGGCATACGCCACATCATCATCAACTGCTTCACCCCCATCGATGACGGCCACATCCAGCTCTGCCAGTGGCTGTACCGCAACGACACCGAGGCCGACTGCCCGGCGCAGATGCTGATCGACTTTGACGAGGAGATCACGCGTGAGGACAAGGACATCCTTGAATCGACCGACCCCGACGCGGTGGTGGACCTGCGCCGCCGGGGCGTGGAGTATTCGATGGACTCCGACCGGCCCGGGGTGCTGATCCGCCGCCAACTGATGAGCTTGCTGAGCGGGGCGGGCGAGGCCGAAGTCCACCGCTGAGCGCGCTGGCGCTACCATCGGCGTCACAACAACCCCATGGAGGATATGAAATGACGCCGATGAAACGCAAGCTGGTGAGCGTGTGCTTGATGGTCTGGCTGGCCGGACTCGTGGGCTGCGCGCCCGAAGTGGGCAGCGACAAATGGTGCCAACAGCTCAAGGACAAACCCAAGGGCGACTGGAGCATGAACGAGGCCACCGACTTCGCCCAACACTGCATCCTCAAGTGAGGCGACAGGGCAGGGTGCTCAGCCCTGCCAAAAATCGCGGTGCAACGCCGCGATTTCTTCTTCTACCTCGGGCACCGGGCCGATGACTTCAATGGCCTTCTGCCCGGCCGCGAACACGCTGCGGCAGGGCAGATCCATGGTGGGGTTTTCTTCGTGGCCGCCGGTGAGTTCCAGCAGACGCCGCTCCGTCATGCCATACACCAGGCGGCCGATGTGCGCCCAGTACTGGGTGCCGGCGCACATGGCGCAGGGTTCCACGGTGGTCACCAGGGTACAGCGCCACAGGTACTCGGCAGGGTGGTTCAACACGGCGGTGCGCGCCAGCACCGCTTCGGCGTGGTTGACGGTGTCCACATTGCCTTGCTCGGCCAGCACCGTTTCGCCATCGGGCGCCACCAGGATGGCGCCGAAGGGGTGTTTGCCCATGGCATCGCGGGCGCGGCGCGCCACTTCGTTGGCCCGGCGCAGGTGTCGGATAGCCTGTTCGGGCGTCATGCGTTCTGGCTCCCCCGGTGCGCCCAGGCCGTGGTGTGCTTCTCGACGAAGCTGAACAGCTCGTACATGGCCATGGCCATGGCGCCGACCACCAGCAGACCGCTGAAGGCCAGACCCATTTGCATGGAGCTGCCGGCCGAGATCAGCAGGTAGCCGATGCCTTCGTTGGCGGCCGTCATCTCCGACACGGTGGTGCCCACAAAGGCCAGGGTGATGGCGACTTTGAGCGAGCCGTAGAAGTAGGGCAGTGAGCGCGGAAGCCCCACTTTGATCAGCACGTCCCAGCGCTTGGCGCCCAGCACGCGCAGCACGTCCTCCAGCTCGGGCTCTAGCGTGGCCAGACCGGTGGCGATGTTGACCATGATGGGGAAGAAGCTGATGAGGAAGGCCGTGAGGATGGCCGGGCCCACACCGATGCCGAACCACACCACCAGGATGGGCACGAAGGCGGCCTTGGGCAGCGCGTTGAAGGCAGTCATGAGCGGGTAGACCGCCGCGTACGCCAGGCGTGAGCTGCCGATGAGGAAGCCCAGCAGCACCCCCACCACGATGGCAATGCCAAAACCCACCATGGTCACCCAGAAGGTGCGCCAGGCGTGGCCGGCGATGGTGAGCTTGTGTTCCAGCGTCTGCTCCCAGATGCGGCTGGGGCTGGGAAAGATGAATTCGGACACGCCGAAGCCGCTGCAGATCACCTCCCACACCACCACGATGGCGAGCAGCAGCAGCAGGGGGGACCAGCGTTCGATCTGTTTTCTTTTCATGGGATGGTCTTCACTGGTTGATCACGGCGCCCGACTTGCGCATGGCGCCGATGTGGCCGCGCAGCTCGTGGACGATGTTGGTGAACTCGGGGGTGTAGGTGGTTTCCAGGTCGCGCGGGCGCGGCAGGTCGATCTCGCGGCGCACCACAAAACGGCCCGGGCTTTTGCTCATCACGTACACCGTGTCGGCCAGAAACACCGATTCGCGCAGGTCGTGCGTGACCAGGATGACGTTGAAACGCTGCTCTTGCCACAGGTCGCGCAGGGTGCACCAAAGCTCCTCGCGGGTGAAGGCATCGAGCGCACCGAAGGGCTCGTCGAGCAGCAGCATCTTGGGCTCGTGGATGAGGGCGCGGCAGATGCTGGCGCGCTGCTGCATGCCGCCCGACAGTTCCCAGGGGAACTTGTTTTCCATGCCACCCAGGCCCACGGTGGTCAGCAGCTTCTTGGCGCGGTCCTCAAATTCCTTGCGCCGGTCCTTGAACTGCTGGCGGTAGGGTTCCACGATCTCCAGCGGCAGCAGCACGTTGTCGAGCGTGGTGCGCCAGGGCAGCAGCGATGGCGCCTGGAAGGCCATGCCCGAAATTTTCAGCGGACCATTGACCGGCTGTCCGTCCACATGGATGCGGCCCATGCTGGGTTTTTTCAGGCCGGTGGTCAGTTTCATGAAGGTGGACTTGCCACAGCCCGACGGGCCAACGATGGCAATGAACTCGCCCTGCTGCACCTTCAGGTTGATGTTCTCCACCGCGAAGACGTTTTGGGCCAGCAACTCGTCGTTGTAGGCCAGCCAGACGTCGTCGAAGTGCACAAAGGGGGCTTGGGAATCGGTGCTCATGCGTGTCGCTCGCAAAAAAAGGGCCAGCCTTCGTCAGACGGCTGGCCCTTGGGTCGGATCGGGCTTATTTCTTGGCGGGCGGCAGGATGTTGAGCTCGGCGGCGCTGGGCAGCATGCTGCCGTTCCACACCGCAGCGGGGTCGATGCGGGTTTTGGTGGCAAAGGCGTCAGACACTTGCGAGGCCATCAGCGACATGCGGGCCGGGTTGATCTGGCCAAAACCTTCCTTGCGCGCGTCGGGGCTGGCCACCACCGCGTCGATGGCCATCTGCAGGCGGCGCGTTTCCAGCGGCACGTTGATGATGCCGTCGCGCTGCTTGACGAACTCGATGCTGGCGGCCGGGTTGGCCATGACCTCTTTGGCGCCCTTGGTGAAGGCGCTCAGGAAGGCCTTGATGGCCGCCGGGTTCTCTTTGATCAGCTTGGGGCTGGCGATGATGACGTTGCCGTACAGCTTCACGCCGAAATCGGCGTAGGGCATGATGACCACGTCGTCGGTCTTGGCGCCGCGTGCTTCGAGGTTGAGCAGCGAGGTGAACGAGAAGCCGGTGATGGCGTCGATGTCACCGCGCACCAGCATGGTTTCGCGCAGCGGCGGGTCCATGGCGGTCCAGGCCACGTTGGTGACGTTGTTGGCCTTCTGGAAGATGGGGAAGGCCTTGCGCCCGGCGTCAAACACGGGCGCGCCCAGCTTTTTACCGCTCAAGTCGGCCGGGGTTTTGATGCCCGACTTTTTCAGCGCCAACACCGCCGCCGGCGTGTTGTTGTAGACCATCATCACGGCCACCGGCTTGTTGGGGGCGTCCGGGTTGTTGGCGTGGAATTCCATCAGGGCCGCCATGTCGGCAAAACCCATGTCATAGGTGCCGGACGCCACGCGGGTGACGGTTCCGCCCGAGCCGTTGCCGGAGTCGATGGTCACATCCAGGCCGGCGGCCTTGAAGTAGCCTTTGGCGGCCGGTTGAACGAACAGCGCGGCCGGGCCCTCGAAGCGCCAGTCAAGCTGGAATTTGATGGCGGTGCTCTGGGCGTGGGCCAGGCCGAAGGCGGAAGCCAGGCCCAGGGCCGTGGCGGTCTGGATGAAGAGGCGCTTGTTCATGGTTTCTCCGAAGGGGCGACGCACTGGGCGCCAGGCTTGTTGTGCCTGGGACTAAGCAATAACGGTGCCACGCTGCGGGGATCGCCCGTTTGTGGACACAAAACGTGTATACAAACGTGTGCATCACCCAGCCGCCAGCGTGAGCTGGCGGGATTGTTGCATCAATGTGAAGCACGCCGCACAGGGTTTGCCCTGTTTTGGTGCCCTCTGGCCGGGTGACGGCTTCAGCGGGTGCCGGCTTTGGCGGCCACGGCCAGCGCCGTCATGTTGAGCACGCGGCGCACGGTGGCCGCTGGCGTGAGGATGTAGGCCGTGGCTGCGGCGCCCATGAGCACAGGGCCCACCGTCACGCCACCGCTGGTCGTGGTTTTCATCACGTTGTAGAGGATGTTGGCTGCGTCCAGGTTGGGGCAGATCAACAGGTTGGCCGAACCGCTGAGCGTGTTGTCCTCACCCAGGTAAGCGCTGCGGATTTCGGGCTGCAGCGCGGCATCGCCGTGCAGTTCGCCATCGCATTCGATGTCGGGGTGTTGGGCCACGAACAGGTCGCGCGCCAGGCGCATTTTTTTGGCCGATGCGCGCTTGGACGAGCCGTAGCTGGAGTGCGACAGGAAGGCCACCTTGGGTGGGATGCCAAAACGCATCACCTGCTGTGCCGACATCCAGGCGATCTCGGCCAGTTGTTCGGCGCTGGGGTCTTCGTTGACGTAGGTGTCGGCAATGAAGATGGGACCCCGGTCGGTCATCAGCGCATTCACCGCAGCGTAGTTGCCCACACCTTGTTGTTTGCCAATGATGCTGTCGATGCGTTCCAGGTGCGTCATGTAGCTGCCCACCAGGCCACAGATCAGCGCATCCGCATCGCCCAGCGACACCATCAGCGAGCCGATGATGGTGTTGGAGCGGCGCACGGCGGCCTTGGACACCTCGGGCGTGGCGCCATTGCGGCCCATGAGCTTGTGGTAGTGCTCCCAGTACTGGCGGAAACGCGGGTCGTCCTCGGGGTTGACGTTCTCCACGTCCACCCCCAGGCGCATGCGCAGGCCGGCCTTTTCAATGCGGGCGGCAATCACCGCCGGGCGGCCGATCAGGATGGGGCGGGCCAGGTGTTCGTCGATGGCCATTTGGGCGGCACGCAGCGCGCGTTCGTCTTCACCGTCGGCGTAGGCCACCCGCTTGGCGTTGTCGGCCACGGCCTTGGCGGCGTTGAAGATGGGCCGCATCAGGATGCCGGTCTGGTACACAAAACGCGACAGGGTCTCCTTGTAGGCCTCCATGTCGGTGATGGGGCGGGTGGCCACGCCCGAATCGGCGGCAGCCTGCGCCACGGCCGGCGCGATCTTGAGAATGAGGCGCGAGTCGAAAGGCTTGGGAATCAGGTAGTCGGGGCCAAAGGCCAGCTCCTGGCCCACGTAGGCGGCGGCCACCTCGTCGCTGATCTCGCTCTTGGCCAGGTCGGCGATCTGGCGCACGCAGGCCAGCTTCATTTCTTCGGTGATCTTGGTGGCGCCGCAGTCGAGTGCGCCACGGAAGATGTAGGGGAAACACAGGACGTTGTTGACCTGGTTGGGGTAGTCGCTGCGGCCGGTGGCGATGATGCAATCGGGCCGCGCGGCCTTGGCCAGCTCGGGGCGAATTTCAGGCTCGGGGTTGGCCAGGGCCAGGATGATGGGCTGGGTGCCCATGGTCTTGACCATCTCCACCGTCATCACGCCGGGGGCCGAGCAGCCCAGAAACACGTCGGCGCCTTTGACCGCGTCGGCCAGGGTGCGCGCGCTGGTGACTTGGCAATAGCGTTGCTTGGAGGCATCGAGCTTGCCGGCTTTGGTGTCGTCGCGTTCGGTGTGGATCACGCCCTTGGAGTCGCAGACCAGGATGTTCTCGACCTTGACGCCTAGGCCCACCATCACGTCTAGGCAGGCGATGGCTGCCGCGCCCGCGCCCGACACCGCGACCTTGACCGCGCCAATGTCCTTCTGCACCAGTTCCAGGCCGTTGAGCAGGGCGGCGCTGGAGATGATGGCCGTGCCGTGCTGGTCATCGTGGAAGACCGGGATGTTCATGCGTTCGCGCAGCTTCTTCTCGATGTAGAAGCACTCGGGCGCCTTGATGTCTTCGAGGTTGATGCCGCCCAGCGTGGGCTCCAGCGAGGCAATGATCTCGACCAACTTGTCGGGGTCGCGCTCGGCCAGTTCGATGTCGAACACATCGATGCCGGCGAACTTCTTGAACAGGCAGCCCTTGCCTTCCATCACCGGTTTGGAAGCCAGCGGGCCGATGTCGCCCAGGCCCAGCACGGCGGTGCCGTTGGTGATCACACCCACCAGGTTGCCGCGCGAGGTGTATTCGGAGGCCAGTGTCGGGTCGGCCTCGATGGCCAGGCACGGGTAGGCCACGCCGGGCGAGTAGGCCAGCGACAGGTCGCGCTGGTTGGACAGGGGTTTGGTCGGGGTGACCGCGATCTTGCCCTTGGACGGGCTGCGGTGGTATTCGAGTGCGGCGTCGCGCAGGGCTTGTTCGGCGGGTGTCATGTCGTTTCGATCTGTCAGTTGTGGCAAGGTGCTTGTGCTCACAGGCTCCCAAGGACCGCCGAGGGCCGCCGAGGGCAATGGGGTGAGGCAGGCGGTTTCAGTGTATCCAAGCCAGCACGGTCTGGGCCTCTCTGGAAACCCGCAGACAGCGGTTCATGGATGAGCCAGTGGTCAATTCAGTTTTCACTTCTGGTCACAGGCCTGCGGGCTCGGGCGGGATCGTTAAACTTCTCACATGGGTTTGCCGTTGTTTTACCGCCGTTTCAGTGCCTGGCTGGCTTTGCTGGCCATGGTGGTGGGCGTTTTCACGCCTGCCGTGACACAGGCGGTGGTGGCGGGCAGCGAACGCGCCAACTGGGTGCAAATCTGCTCGGCCAGCGGCATGGCCTGGGTGCAACTTGATGACCGCTCAGACGGCACACCGCCCAGCAGCGGTGCGTCGGGCGGCTGCGCCTGGTGCAGCACCCATGTGGCAGGTGGTGTGCCAACCACTTCGCGGTGGTGGGCGCATCCCTTGCCCACGGCCCATGGCCCCTCAGCGGTGGCCACGTCGGCGCCTTTGCAGCGCGCCTGGACGCCCTTGCAAAGCCGTGCCCCGCCCGCCTTCTTGTGACGCTCTTCCTTGTTTTTTTACGGTGTGCCTGCCGGGCCGCCGATGTTTGATTTTTTCCGGAGTTTTGTATGCACAAGAAGCAGTGGCTGGTGGCGGGCTTGGTCGCCTTGAACGTGGGTGTGGTGGGCAGCGTCTGGGCCCAGGCGCAGGTCAAGATTGAGGATCCCTGGGTGCGCGGGACCGTGGCCCAACAAAAGGCGTCGGGTGCGTTCATGCGGTTGACTGCCCCGCAGGACATGCGACTGGTGTCGGCCAGCTCGCCTGTGGCGGGTGTGGTTGAAGTCCACGAGATGGCGATGGAGAAAGACGTCATGCGCATGCGGGCTGTGCCGTCATTGGATCTGGCCGCAGGCAAGACCACCGAACTCAAGCCGGGTGGCTACCACGTGATGCTGATGGACTTGAAGCAGCCGCTCAAGGCGGGCGAGTCGATTCCGCTGACGCTGGTGTTTGAAGACGCCGCCAAGGTGCGCAGCAGCCAGACCCTGCAGGCGCCGGTGCGTGCCCTGGGCGCGGCTGCCATGCCTGCCAAGCCCATGGACCACGGCCACCATGGCGGCCACGGTCAGCACAAACCTTGACGGGGCGGTGACCCAGGCTTGAGGTGTCTGCGCGGCAGGGCCTGCCGCAGCAGACGCACGACCGCGCGCCCGTGCCAGCGCCGCACATCGGCGGCCTCGGCGGCGGGCAGTTGCGCGGCCAACATCAGTGCAGCGTCGATCTGCACGTAGAAGAGGCGTGACAGCACGCGCAGGCGTTGCAATGGCCAGTCCGACCCATGGTGCTGCAAGGCCTTCGCCCAGAAATCGACGATGCGGGCCGAATGCGCGTCCTCCAGGGCACGCAGTGGCGGCAGGGTTTCCATGAGGTGGGCCAACTCCTGGTAGGCCCAGCGGCCTTCTGGCATGTGCTCGATGTCGTGGGTGACCGATCGCAGCATGGCCAGCAACGGCATGCCGTTGAGCATGCGCTCAAGGTGGCGGTCGTGGATGGCCTGGATGCCCGCGATCCAGCGTTCCGTCAATTCCACCAGGATGGCTTCCTTGCTGCCGTAGTAGCGGTACAGCGAGGCGATGTCCACCCCGGCCCGCCGGGCAATGTGGTTGGTGGTCAGGGTGCGGCCACCTTCTTCCTCCAAATGTTCGATGGTCGCTCGAAGGATGCGCTCGGTCATTTCGCGTGACCGGGCCTGCCGTGGCTCGCGGCGGTAGAGGTTGACCCCGGTGTCTGCGGTCGAACTGGCACCTTTGTTGGCAGGAGAAGTGGCTGTGGGGCCACGTTGGGGTTGGGTCACAATAAAACAGCAGTATTTACTGGCGATATTAACTGGTGATATTGACCGTCAAGCTGCCAAAACAACCTACGGAGTCAACATGCTGAAACGATATCGGGTGGGGCGCGCCTGGCTGGCCGGCGCCGCTTCGGTGGCTATTCTGGCCGCTTGCCTCGGTGGTGGGGGCGAAACCCCTGCCACCCAGGTTTTCAAGGGCGGCCACGTGGTCACCATGGACGCGCAACGCACGGTGGCGCAGGCGGTGGCGGTGCGCGGCGGCAAAATCATTGCGGTGGGTTCGGACGCCGACATGGCGCGTTACATCGACAGCCAGACCGAGGTGATCGACCTGCAGGGCAAGACCTTGCTGCCGGGCTTCATCGACGCCCACATCCACCCGGTGCTGGGTGCCACCCGTCTGGGCCAGTGCAGCATGGACGGCGAAACGCTGGCGGCAGCCGAGATCGTGACCCGCCTGCAAGCCTGCCTGGCGGCCGATCCTGGCGCTGCCGGCGAATGGTTCGAGGCCGTCAACGTCAACCCGGCGGGTCTGGTGATGACAAGTGCCGACCTCGATCAGGTCAGCACCACGCGGCCGATGTTTGTGGCGGGCATAGACGGCCACACCGCCTGGGCCAATTCGTTGGCCTTGCAAATGGTTGGGGTGATGGCGGCCACGCCCGACCCGGCGGGCGGCGTGATCGTGCGCGACGCCCAAGGCCAGCCCACCGGCGCGCTGGTGGATGCAGCTCAGGGCTTGGTCAGCAGCGCCATCCCTGAAATACCGCTGGCGCAGCATGTGGTGAAAAGCCGGCAGGCGCTGGATTTGGCGCGCTCCAAAGGCCTGACGTCGGTGCAGGACGCTTGGGCGTCGGAGCGTGCCATGGATGTGTACGACGCGCTGGAGAAGGACGGCACGCTCAAGATGCGGGTGCGCGCCAACCTCATGGCCGATGTCGCCGACGACGAAGCCCAGTACGCCCGCTTGAAGGAGCAGCGCGCACGGTTTGCGCAGCACAAGCTGGTCAAGGCCGATGGCGTGAAGGTGTTTTCGGACGGTGTGATCGAGTACCCGACCCAGACTGCCGCCATGCTCACGCCATATCTCGACACCAACGGCCAGCCCACAAACAATTACGGTGGTCGCTATTTCGAGCAGGACGTGATGGAGCGTTATCTGACCCGCCTGGACAAGGAGGGCTTCCGCGTGAACGTGCATTCCATCGGCAACTTCACCACCCGCACCATCCTGGATGCCTTCGAGAAAGTGCGCGTGGCCAATGGCAACCAGGCGATTGCCCACCAGATCTCGCATCTGGAGATCATCCACCCCGACGACATCCCGCGTTTTGCGCCGGCCAACGTGCTGGCCAACCTGCAGATGTTCTGGGCCTTGCCCGACGTTTACACGCTGGATGCGCTCAAGCCCTTCATCGACCCGCAGGCGCACCGCTACATCTACCCTGCAGGGAGCCTGAAAGCGGCCGGTGCCACCATCGTGGGCGGCAGCGACTGGCCGGTGGACTCGATGCCTGGTGAGCCCATGCTCAACACGCCGCTGCGCGCCATCTACATGGGTGTCACCCGCACCAACCCCATCCCCGACGAACACTTCGGCGAGGTGTTGTATGCCGAAGAACGCGTGGACCGCGACACCATGATCGCCGCCTACACCATCCATGGCGCCAAGGCCCTTGGAATGGACAAAGAGGTCGGCTCCATCGAGGTGGGCAAATACGCTGACTTCGTGATCTTCGACGAGGACGTCACGCAGGTGGACATCCACCGGCTGATGTTCGATGTCGAGGTGGCGGCCACGGTGTTGGGGGGTGAGTACGTCTACCAGCGCAGCACCGCAGCGACCGGTGCCAGCCTGCGCAACCGCATGTCACAGCCAGGCAACGGGGGCAAGGACAGCAACAAAGGCTGGCACGTGGTGCGCTCGCACGCGTTCTGCGGGCCGGACCACCACCACGGCGAACAGCTGCACTGACGGAAAAGCGGTTCAGGCAGACTCGGCGGCCACCGTGGCCGCAGGCGCGGGCGGCGAGCTGGGCCCCGCGCCACGCGCAAAGGTCACCACATGGTCCACCTCGGCGCGTATGCCAATCCATTCGCCCACCGCGTGGTTGTGGTGCGAGGGCACGTGGGTCATCACCGTCTCGCCGCTGGACAGGCGCAGGGTGTACAAAAACTCCGAGCCGCGAAAGGCCTTGCGCACGATTTGCGCCTTCACCGGCGCGTCGTCGTCGTGCACGATGTCGTCGGCGCGCAGCAGCACATCACACAGCCCGGCTTCGTAGGCGCTGGGCAGCGGGCATTCGTCCACATCCAGCAGCGGGCCCATGGGTGTGTCCACCACCACGTCGTCGCCCAGCTGGCTGATGCGGGCCGGTGCAAACACGCCGTGGCCGATGAACTCGGCCACAAAACGCGTGGCGGGGCGGTGGTACAGCGCGTAGGCGTCGTCCCACTGGTGCAGGTGGCCCTGGTGCATGACACCGATCACGTCGCCAATGGCAAAGGCCTCCAGCTGGTCGTGGGTGACGAACAAGGCCGTGGCGCCGGCCGCCTTGAGGATGCCACGCACTTCGTGGGCCAGGCGCTCGCGCAGGTCGACGTCGAGGTTGGAAAAAGGCTCGTCCAGCAACAGCAGGCGCGGCTGCGGGGCCAGCGCGCGTGCCAGCGCCACACGCTGCTGCTGGCCGCCCGACAGTTCGTGTGGATAACGTTCCTGCAGGCCGTCCAAGCCCACCAGCGTCAGCACCTCGGCGACGCGGCCGCGGCGTTCTGCCGGATTCAGGTGTTGCAGGCCAAAGGCCACGTTGCGGCCCACATTGAGGTGCGGGAACAGGGCGTAGTCCTGGAACACCATGCCAATGCGGCGCTTTTCAGCAGGCACATGTTCACCCGCTGCACTAACCACCTCGCCACCCAGTCGGATGTGTCCACTGGTGGCACGCTCCAGCCCGGCCACCGCACGCAGCAAGGTGGTCTTGCCACAGCCCGAGGGCCCAATCAGCACCCCAATGTCACCGGCACTCAGGCCCAGGGTCACGCCGTCCACCGCCGCCTGGGCAGCGCCGGGGTAACGAATCTGCAGTTGGGACACCGATAGAAACATAGGCGCATTGTAGATAACTACAATTCTCATTTGCGTTGATGTGGATCATCCTGTCCTGGGGAGCCACGCCCGCACCTTGCACACCCCATATGACCCGCTGGCTCACCTCGGCATTGCTGTTGCTGCTCACCCTGTTCCTGACCTTGCCGGTGCTGGCGCTGGTGGCTTCATGGATGCGCTTTGATGCCGCCGCGCAGGATGTGCTGCTGCAAATGGCGCAAACCGTGTTGCCGGGCTACACCGCCACCACCATTGGCCTGTGCGTGGCCGTGGCCGTGGGGGTGGCGGTGGTGGGCATGGCCACCGCCAGCGCGGTGACGCTGTTCGACTTTCCGGGCCGGCGCGTCGTGGAATGGGCGCTGCTGCTGCCCCTGGCCATGCCGGCCTATGTGGTGGCATACGCCTACACCGACTATCTGCAATTCTCAGGTCCACTGCAAACCGCGCTGCGCGAGAGCTTCGGCTTGCACGGGCGTGTGTTCCCCGAGGTGCGCAGCCTGGGCGGGGCGGTTTGGGTGTTCACCTTCGCGCTCTATCCGTACGTGTACCTGCTGGCGCGCACGGCTTTGTCGGAGCGCGCAGCGCAGCTGATGGAGGCCGCGCGTTTGCTCGGTGCGCCGTTGTCGCGCCGGGTGCGCGAGGTGGCGCTGCCCCTGGCCCGTCCGGCGGTGGCAGCCGGTGTGGCGCTGGCGCTCATGGAAACCCTGGCCGACTACGGCGTGGTTAGCTACTTCGGCATCCAGACCTTCACCGCTGGTATCTACAAGGCCTGGTTGTCCATGGACATGCCCTTGGCCGCTGCCCAGCTGGCCACACTGCTGTTGCTGCTCGTGGCCTTGCTGATGTGGCTGGAGCACCGCGCCCAGCGGCGCTTGCGGTTTGCGGTGCAACGCGGCGGCCGTGCTGGCGGCGACGAAGCGCAACCTGTGCAACTGCGTGGCGCGCGCGTGGCCTTGGCTTGGGCGGTGTGTGGCCTGCCGGTGCTGGCCGGTTTTGTGCTGCCAGTGCTGTTCATGCTGCGCCCGCTGCTGGGCGGCTGGGACGAGCTGCCCTGGGCCGCCTTTGTGGGTTGGGCTTTCAACAGCGTGCGCCTCGCTGGCCTCAGTGCCACGTTGGCGGTGGGCCTGGCGCTGGTGCTCGCTTTTGCCGTGCGCGTGTGGCCCGACACCTTTACCCGTGGTGTGGTGCAACTCACCAGCCTGGGCTACGCCGTGCCCGGGGCCGTGGTGGTGGTGGGGCTGCTGTTGCCCGTGGGTTGGCTGCAGCAGGTGGCGCCCCACAGCGGCGTGGGCGCCTGGGTCACGGCCACCGCCTTGGGCATCGTCTGGGCCTACCTGGTGCGGTTTTGTGCGGTGGCCCTTCAATCGGTACAAAGCGGCTACGCCCGCATTCCCGCCAGCCTGGACGATTCTGCCCGCATGCTCGGCACCACCGGCCTGGCGCTGATGTTGCGCGTGCACTGGCCGTTGCTGCGCCGTTCGGTGGCGGCCGCCGCCTTGTTGGTGTTTGTGGACGTGATGAAAGAACTGCCCGCCACCCTGGTGTTGCGCCCCTTCAACAGCGACACCCTCGCCGTGGTGGCTTATCAGCTGGCGCGCGACGAGCGTCTCGGCGAGGCCTCGCTGCCCGCACTCACCCTGGTGTTGGTGGGCCTGTTGCCGGTCATCCTGCTCAGCCGCACCCTGCGCTCGCGTTGAATCACCTCAGTGGGGCAGGCCAGTTCATCAGCTCGGCCAACCGTGAGACCACCCAGCCCGCCTCGTCGGCCGACACCACCGCCGGCTCGGCCCGCAGCCCCAGGCGGCAGCGCGCCAGCACATCCTGTTCGGTGATGCCCAGCGTCACCAGCATGGTGGACGCCGTTTCGGTCAACATCTGCGCCATGTCCTCGCACAGCTCGTAGCGCTGCGCGATCTCGTCGCGCGCCAGCGTCGGCTTGATGCGGCCCGGTGGCACGTACAGCGCAATGAAGGACGGCGGGATCAGGAGTTGGCTGTCCTCGGACATCGGTGGGCGCGGGTTGGGGAGAATGTGGCGCCCCCAGCAGGAATCGAACCTGCATCTAGCGCTTAGGAGGCGCTCGTTCTATCCATTGAACTATGGCGGCGGGGCGCGTGGATTCTAACGGCCCTGGCCGCAGGCCTTGTCCCTGGGCAGAGGGCGGCCTAAAATTGTCAATTATCTTCAGTGCGCCGGCTGTTCCGGCGTGTCGTGGGAGCACACATGACCCCCATCAACACAGTGGCCGGCAGTTACGGTCGGGTGGCGTCGAGCACGGCGACGCCTCAGGAGCGGCCGCCTGCCGCCCAGACGGCGCAGGCTGCGCCGGCGCCCACGCAGCGGCCCTCGACCGTGGTCAACATCAGCCCCGAAGCGCGTGAGCGCGCTGAAACGGCCGAACGTGCGGCGCAAACGCCGCCCACCCCGCAGGCCAATGACGCGTCGTCGCGTGCTCAGTCCGACACGCGGGCGGCCCAAAACCAATACGCCCAGGCCGCTGCCGCTCAAAACGCCAGCGGTCCCCAAGGGCCGTCCAGCTGAGGAGCGCGCCTTGGCCGCCATCTCCAGCGTGGGCGCCTATGTGCCGGTGCAGCGGGTGCAGGCGGAACGCGCCGCAGCGCAGGCCGAGGGGCGCGCGCAGCGTTTGGCGGCCGAGAGCCAGCAGGCACGCGGCCAGGCCGATCGGCTGAACCAGCGGGCCGATCGCTTGCGGGAAGCCTCAGGGCAGGCGCAGAACGAGGCCGCCAGCGCGCGTCGTTCGGGTGACGCGGCGCCTGCGATCTCGCAGGTGGGGCAACCGGTGGCTGCGGCCGTGCCCAGCGGGTTGAGTGCGCCCGCCCCAGCGCCAGTGCGCACCGGTGTGCTCGGGCCGTCAACGGTGGCTGACAGCCTGTCCTCCATCAACCGCTACCTGCAAGTGAGTGGTGCGGCCACGCCCAGCCCGACGTTGAACGTCAGCGCCTGAGGTGGTCAGTCGTAAGGCAGCGTGAAAATCAGGTCCACGGCGTTGTCTTCGCCGGTGCGCGCGCGCAGGGTGAGGCGCCTTGACACGTCGTAGAACAGCGAGAGCGTGCCCAGCGTGCCGGCCAGGCTGCGTTCGTAGGCCACGTAGAGCCGGTTGGACAGGCGTTTGCCCAGGGTGATGGTGGCGCCGCTGACGGTTTCACCGCTGGCGTTGGTGGTGGTTTCACCGGCGCCGCGCACGGAAATCTCGTCCAGGCCAAACAGACCGTCCAGGGGGCTGGCACCGCTGCCGCCGCTGAGCAGGGCGATGGCGGCCTGTTGCAGTACCGCGGCTTCGGCGCCACCGCCGCTGGCGCTGCGGCCCAGCACCAGCCAGGCCAGCTTTTCGCTGTCGGGCAGGTCGGGGTCTGAGTACAGGCGCACCTGCGGCGCTTGTGCGGTGCCTCGGATTTGTACGCCCACGCGTTGGCTGGTGAAGGGGCGTATGGCCAACACGTCCAGTGCGGGGTTGTCGTACGGGCCGGCAAAACGCACCACGCCTTGTTCGATGTCCAGCCGCTGGCCGTAGGCGCGGTAGGTGCCGCGCACGGCGCGCACCTCGCCCAGCAGGCGCGGCGTGGGTTGGGCCGCCGTGCTGCGCAGTTCCAGATCGCCGGCGAGCCGGGTGTCCAGGCCGTGGCCGCGCACCTGGAAGTTGTCGCCCAGTTGCAGTGTGAGCAGCACATCGGGCAGCACACGTTCGCCGCTGCTGGCCTGGCCGTTGGGGGTGCTGCGGCCACGCACCACCACGTCGTCCCCCAGTCGAGGCGTCTGTTCGTCGGGCAGCACAAAGGCGGCCTGGTCCACGCCCAGGTTGCCGCGCAGTTGCAGGTGTTTGCCTTGCAGGCGGGCTTGTACCTGGCCGCTCACGGTAAGGCGTCGGTCGGCGCGCACCGACACGCGCAGCCGCTCGGCCTGGGCCTGCAGTTGCAACACGGGTTGGCGTTGGCCGTTGGGTGGGACGGTGGCCGCCCAGCTGGCGCTGCCACTGGCACGCAGTTGCCCGCCGGTGGCCGCGCCGCTTGGGCCTTCGAGCGTGAGGCTGTCGATCAACAGTTCTTCGCCGCGCAGGCTGGCGCGCAGTTCGCCGTTCGCGAACGCGATGCCGTCCACCAGCGAGCGCAGGGCCAGGCCGTCGCCGCGCAGTTGGCCGCTCCATTGCGGCGTGGCGCGCGTGCCGGCGAGTTCAGCGTTGGCCTGCAGGCTGCCACTCAAGCGCCAGCCAGGGGGTGCCAGCACCGACCACAGACCCACCTGGGGCAGGCTGGCTTTCACGTGCCCTGCCAGCGGCGCAACGGCCGGCCAGTGGGGCTGGGTCAGGCCACCGTTCCAGCGGGTACGAACCTGTGTGTTCACCTGGCCTGCGCGCTGGCTGTCCCAAACGAGGCGGGCGCTGAGTTCGGCGCCGTTGAGCTGCAGGCCGAGCAGGGCCTGGGCCACACCTGCGGTCAGCGGGCTGTTGCCAGGGGTGTTGGGATCGGCCTTGAGCGCCAGGTCGCCACTGCGGCGTTCAAGGGCCAGCTCGCCTTGTGCGCCATCGGTGCCGTGGGCAGGCAGGCGCAGTTGCCAGCGCGCGTCGAACAGCATGTCGCCTTGCAGGTTGGCCTGGGCCAGCAGGCCCTCGGGGCGTTCGTCGCTGCGGGCCAGGTGGTCCAGCCAGCTCAGGGGCAGGCCGCGCAGGCTGCCGCTGGTGCTCAGGCCCGCGTTGGCGCCGGTGGCGAGCCACTGGCTGGTGTCCCAGCGCAAGGGCCGTGGTGTGGGGTCGAGGTCGGGTGCCGTGATGTTCAGCCCACCCGCATCCAGTGCAACACCGTCGCGCAGCCAGCGCAGCACCAGCGGGGTGTTGGCCGTGAGTTGCCAGCGGGCCAGCGCGGCGGGCACCCGCGCCACGCGGGCGTCGGCGCGCCATGGGTCGGCCACCAGCCTCGGGCCATCGGCCTGCGGCCACACCGTCCAGGCCTGGTTCAGACGCAGCTCATGGCCTTGGTGGCTCAGCGCCCCGCTGTGCTGGAGCTGCCAGCGCCCGCTGCGGCCCGACAGGTCCATCTGCCAGCCGCTGAGCGCGCTGCGCGGGCCGGTGGCCTGCGCGAACGCCAAAGTGGGCAGTTGCAGTCGCACCGTCAGGGGCTGGGCGGGCTGGTTGAGCAGGGTGCGTGTGTCGGCGCTGTGGGACAGGGCCGCCCACCAGCTCTGCGCTCGCTGCCAGCCACCCTGCCAGCTGAGTTCAAGACCGCCGGCATCGCGCGCAGACCAGCCGCTGGGCATGGTGTCGGCCGGGCGCACGGCGGCTGCCACACGCTGTATCCAAGGGAACAGCCGCTCGGCCTGCGGCACCTGCAGGTTGACGTGGGCGTCGCCGGTCTCGGGGGCCAGGTTGGCCTGCCAAGAGGCGCTGGCGCCCGGCGCGTTCAGGCGGCCGTCACCTTGAAAGGTTTGGCTGCGGTTGTCCCAGCGGGCTTCGGCCGACAGTTGCGCTTGCGGCAACTCAAGGTGCAGGCGTTCCAGCGTCCACACATCGCCATGCCACTGGCCTTGCAGTTCGGCCAGGCGCAGGGTCAGTGGGTGGTTGGGGGCCTGCTTGTTGGCCGGGCGGGCGCGGAGCGAGAGCCGATGGCCTTCGCGGGGGGTGCCGCTGGCTTCGGCCTCAACATGGAGGGTTGCGTCGGGCAGCGTGCTCCACAAGGCTGCGGGTTGCAGCCCGGCCCAGTCCAACCGGCCAGTGGCGTTGAAGCTGCCCGGCCGATCCCCCCAGGACAATGCCGCCTGGCCGGAAAGTTGGCCCCGAGCCGCCGTGGCCGTCAGTTGCTCAATCGCCCATTGCCGCTCGCCGCTTTGTTGCACACGGGCGCGCAAGCGCTCCACCGGTAGGCGCTGCCGGTCCCAAGGCCCGGCCTGGCTGTTGGTCAGTTCGATGTCGGCCTGCCACTGTGCACCCTTGGGCTCGGCGCGTATGCTGCCCGACAGCCCGGTGCGAGGTGCAGCGGGCCACACGGCAGCGAGGTCGATGTGGGCCAGCTGCACGTCGGCGCGGTGCAGGGGCTGGGATGCCCAGGGGCGCAACTCGGCCGCCACCGTGGCCTGTGGCGTGCGTGCACCTGCCGACAGCGCTTGCGTGGGGCGGAGTTCGGCGCTCAATTGCAGTTGTGCGTTTGCACCGGCCAGGCTGCCTCGCACCGTGGCGCTGGCTTGCATCGCCGGGCCACGCCATTCGGGCACCGTCACTTCGCCCTGCAGCGCGGCCTGCAAGGCCATGGGGGCGGTGCCGTCCAGCGTCAGCTCGCCTTGGTAGCGGCCTTGGGCCAACGTCAGTTCATCGAGCCGCAGGTGATGGCGCTGGGCGTTGTCGTAGCGGTAATGGCCTCGCAGCGGGCCCAGGGTGACGGGTGAAGCACCGTGGTAAGTCAACTGGCCCACCTCGAAGGGCAGCGAAACGGGCACCGGCAGCGTGAGTGCCTGCAGCGGCTCGGTGGGGGTGGCGGGGCGCTGGTCGCGCACGGACACCCGGGCGGCGCGCAAGGTGTGCACGTGGATGCCATCGCCGTGCACCAGCGCCAGCCACCAGCGCGGCGCCCAGGTCAGCGTGAAGTCGTCGATCTCTACATTGAGCCCGCCTTGCGACCAGGCCAGGTGGGCGATGCGCCCCCCTTCGATCAGTGCCGTGGGCGGGGCGGCCGGGTCCAGGCGCATCTGCAGCGAGCCCACGTGCTCGGGGTGTTGCGCGGCCCAGGCCTGGGTCCAGCGCAACGCTTGCTGGAAAGAGCCTGCGCTGTGCCCCCAGGCGACCAGCACGCCGAGCAGCGCGAGCAACAGGGCCAGCAGGGCACCGGGCCACCAGTGCAGCAGCCAGCCGGTGCCGCTGAGCAGCATGCGCCAGGTGGTGCGCAGGCGGCTCAAAACGTGGCCCCCACACTCAGGTGGATGCGCCAGCGTTGGGTGTCCAGGCCGTAGGCCAGGTCCAGTTGCAGGGGGCCGACCGGGCTGTTGTAGCGCACGCCGGTGCCCACGCCGTAGCGGGGTTTGAGGTCGGCCGGGCGGTTGGCCACGGCACCGGCGTCGATGAACACGGTGTGTTCCCAGTCGCTCGGTTGGCCCGGGCTGCCCAGGGGACGCTGCCATTCGAGGCTGGCCACGCCCAGGTAACGCCCAGGCAGCACGCTGCCGTCCGCTTGTGGCACACCGATGCCCCGCACGTCGTAGCCGCGAACGCTCACATCACCACCGGCCAGAAAACGCTGGGTGGCGGGAATGCGCGCGTCGTCGGCAGCCAGCACCGCGCCTCCTTCAAGCCGCACCGCCAGACGCTGGCCCGAGGCCCGTTCGGTGAGCGGGAACAGGCCGTGCCAGCGGGCGCGCGTGCGCAGATAGGGGCGGCGGCTGTCGCCCAGCGTCATGCCCACGCCCAGTTCGGCGCTGTAGCCCTGGCCTTGGCGCGCCACGGGCAGGGCGTCGTACTGGCGGCGGGCGAAGGCAAAGTTGGCGCTGACGGACGATTCGGCCACCAGCGGACCGGCGGCGCGCAGGGCCTCGCTGTCGCTGCGTGCACGGTCGTACTGCAGGTAGAAGCTGCGGTCGCGGGTGGCGGTGTCGGTCGTGCGGCCGGCGCGCAGGCGCTGGCTGGTGATGCTGAGGTCTGCGTCGCGTTCGCGTTGGGCTAGCGCGCCCACGTTCCAGTACCAGCCGCTGGCGTCGCGGGGCGAGCGCAGTTCGCCTTCGGCCAGCGGGGTATCGCGTTCGGCGCGCAGCTTGACGGTGGAGCGCCAGCGCAGGCCGGGCACGCGGTGGTGGGTGTGCTCCAGGCTCAGGCGTGGGCCGCTGTTGGTGCTGGCGCCCACGCCCAGCACCAGCTTTTGCAACTGCGCCTCGCGCAGTTGCAGCACCACCGGGGCGGCGTCGGGGTCACCGGCGGTGTCCACAAACACGAAGGCCGCGCTGTAGTAGCCGCTTTCGGCCAGGCGCTGTTGTGCGGCCTGCAGGGTGGCCAGGTTGTAGTCGGCGCCGGGCACCAGGCCGGCCAGACGTGCCAGGTCGGCGGCCTGCGCTGGCGGGTAGCGTTCGGCACCTTCTACCCGCAGCTCGCCCAGGCGCACGGGCGTGCCGGTGTCCACCTGCAGGGTGAGGTGGGCCTGTTGTTGGGTGGCGTCGATGTCGGCACGGCTGTCGAGCAGCCGGGCCAGGGGGTAGCGTTGGGCGGTGAGGCCACGCAGCAGACCGGTCTTGGCGTTGTCCCACGCGGCCTGGGTGAAGGGCTGGCCGGGTGTGAGCGACCACTGGTCGCGTGTGGCTGCTTGGCGCGTTTCGGCCTGTGTGTCGCCCGGGGTGGTGGAGGCAAAGCGGATGTCCACCGAGGCCACTTGGGTGGGCGGGCCGGGTTCGACGTCGATCTGCACCTGGGGGCGCGCGCCCTCGCGCGCCACGCGCACACGGATCACCGGCGAAAAGTGGCCCTGTGTGCCCAGCAGGTTGCGCAGGTCGGCCGGGGTCTGGGCGACCAGGCGGTCGAGTTCGGAGGCGTCGAGGTCGGGCAGGTCGCGAAAGCGCTGCAGCTCGGCGTGGCGCAGCAGGAAGGCGCGCAGCGGTTCGGGGGCCTGGAGTTCGATGTCGAAGCGCGGCCCGCTGTCGGGGGCTTGGGCTTGGGCGCGCGCGGGCGGAGCGCCGAGCAGCGCCAGCGCGAGCAGGGCGCTGGCTGCCGTGCGCTGGAGCGCTACTTGGAGAGCTGGCGCATGGCGTCTTCCAGGCCTTTGAGCGTGAGTGGGTACATGCGCTGTCCCATCAGTTGCTGCACGATGGAGATGCTCTGCCGGTACTGCCACACGCCCTGGGGCTCCGGGTTGATCCAGGCGAACTTGGGGAAGGTGTGGGTCAGGCGTTGCAGCCATTCGGCGCCCGCCTCTTCGTTGTTGTATTCGACACTGCCACCAGGCTGCAGGATTTCATAGGGGCTCATCGTCGCATCGCCGACGAAGATCAGTTTGTAGTCCTTGTTGTACTTGCGAATGATGTCCCAGGTGGGAAATTTTTCGGCGTAGCGCCTGCGGTTGTTCTTCCACATGAAGTCGTAGACACAGTTGTGGAAGTAGTAGTACTCGAGGTGCTTGAATTCGTTCTTGGTGGCCGAAAAGAGTTCCTCGACGCGGGCGATGTGTTCGTCCATGGTGCCACCCACGTCCATCAGCAGCAGCACCTTGACGTTGTTGTGCCGCTCGGGCCGCATCTTGATGTCGAGGTAGCCGGCGTTGGCGGCGGTGCGCTCGATGGTGGCGTCCAGGTCCAGCTCGTCCTCATGGCCCTCGCGGGCGAACTTGCGCAGGCGGCGCAGCGCCATCTTGATGTTGCGCGTGCCCAGCTCCTGGCTGTCGTCGTAGTCTCTGTAGGCGCGCTGGTCCCACACCTTGACAGCGCTTTTGCCGCCGCCTTTGCCGCCAATGCGTATGCCCTGTGGGTTGTGGCCGCCGTTGCCGAAGGGGCTGGTGCCGCCCGTGCCTATCCACTTGCTGCCGCCTTCGTGGCGTTCTTTCTGCTCTTCAAGCCGCTTCTTGAGCGTCTCCATGAGCTCGTCCCAGTCCATCTTGGGCGCGTTGGCCTTTTGTTCGTCGCTGAGCAGGCGCTCCATCTCCTTGCGCAACCAGTCGGCGGGCACGGGCTTGGTGAAGTCGGCCAGCATCTCCACGCCTTTGAAGTAGGCGGCAAAGGCACGGTCGAACTTGTCGAAGTGCTTCTCGTCCTTCACCAGCGCGGTGCGGCTCAGGTAGTAGAAGTCGTCCATCGTGCAGGCGTCGGGGTTGGTGGGCCCGACCACATCGGCCTGCAGCGCTTCCAGCAGCGTGAGGTATTCCTTGACCGACACGGGCAGCTTGGCCGCGCGCAGGGTGTAGAAGAAGTCGATCAGCATGGCGCCTCCTGGGGTTCAGCCCCTGGGCTTGATCATCTGGTGGTTCAGGTGCGCCTTCACCGTCGGCCACTCGCTGGCGATGATGCTGTAGACGCAGGTGTCGCGCAGGCTGCCACCGGCCGCCGGGTGCGGGTTGATCTGGTGGTTGCGCAGCACACCGTCGAGCTTGGCGCCCAGGCGTTCGATGCCACGGCGGCTCTGGTGGTTGAAGAAGTGGGTGCGGAACTCGACGGCGATGCAATCGAGCTGCTCGAACGCATGGGTGAGCAACAGGCGTTTGCATTCGGTGTTGACGGCGCTGCGCTGCACCGCACGGCGGTACCAGGTGGAGCCGATTTCCACCCGCCGGTTGGCCGCGTCGATGTTCATGTAGGTGGTCATGCCCACGGCCTTGCCTGCCAGATCACCTTCGAGCGCGATGACCGCAAACGGCAGCATGCTGCCCTTGGCCTGCAGGCCCAGGCGGCGGTCAATCTCGGTGGCCATGCCCTCGGGCGTGGGAATGGCGGTGTACCAGTGGTCCCACAAATCCCCATCGCACACGGCTTCCACGAGGTCGTCGTGGTGATGTTGGCCGAGCGGTTCGAGTTTGGCGTTGAGGCCGACGAAGGTGATGGGTGAGGGCCACATGGTTTTACCGGTTCCTTTGGTTCATGAACACCAGCTTCTCGAACAGGGTGACGTCCTGCTCGTTCTTGAGCAGCGCGCCCACCAGGGGCGGCACGCTGACCTTGTCGTCTTGGCTTTGCAGCGCTTCCAGCGGGATGTCCTCGGCCATCAGCAGCTTGAGCCAGTCCAGCAGCTCGGAGGTGCTGGGCTTTTTCTTCAGGCCCGGCAGGTTGCGGATGTCGAAAAAGGTTTTCATGGCTGCGGTCAGCAGCTCGTTTTTCAAGTTGGGGTAGTGCACGTCCACGATTTGTTTCATCGTGGTGGCGTCGGGGAACTTGATGTAGTGGAAGAAGCAGCGGCGCAGGAAGGCGTCAGGCAGCTCCTTCTCGTTGTTCGACGTGATGAACACCAGCGGGCGGTTTTTGGCTTTCACCAGCTCACGCGTCTCGTAGCAGTAAAACTCCATGCGGTCGAGTTCGCGCAGCAGGTCGTTGGGGAACTCGATGTCGGCCTTGTCGATTTCGTCGATCAGCAGCGCCACCGGCTCTTCGGCTGTGAAGGCCTGCCACAACACGCCCTTGACGATGTAGTTGTGGATGTCTTTGACGCGCTCGTCACCCAGCTGGCTGTCGCGCAGGCGGCTCACCGCGTCGTACTCGTACAGGCCTTGCTGGGCTTTGGTGGTGCTCTTGATGTGCCACTGCAGCAAGGGCATGCCCAGCGCCTGCGCCACCTCTTCGGCCAGCATGGTTTTGCCGGTGCCGGGTTCGCCCTTGACCAGCAGCGGGCGTTTGAGGGTGATGGCGGCGTTGACGGCCAACATCAGGTCTTGTGTGGCGACGTAGTTGTCGGAACCTTTGAATTTCATGGTGGACTGTGGGGCTGGGAATCCGTGCATGGGCCGGCAAATCGCGGACAGGTCATGAAAATGAGCTGTAACCGAGTCTATATAATCCGCCGTTGATTTTCGTCAAACGACCCACCCATTGTGCTTGCAAAATGAACAAACAGATGTCCTCTCTGCTGAAGCCGGTTGTCGCTATGGTGACCATGACCCTGGCGACGTTTGCGGCGCAAGCCCAGGCGCCCGCGGGGGATGTCAAGGCGGGTGAGTCCAAGGCCGCCATGTGCATTGGTTGCCACGGTATTCCGGGCTACCAGAACAGCTTCCCCGAAATCCACAAGGTGCCCATGATCCAGGGCCAGTCGGACAAGTACATCGTCAGCGCGCTGACCGCCTACAAGAAGGGCGACCGCAAGCACCCCACCATGCGCGGCATTGCCGCCTCGCTGAGCGAGCAGGACATGGCCGATCTGGGCGCTTTCTACGCCAGCCAGGGCAAGGCGCCCATCGGCGAAACGCCTTCGCGTGCCGCCAGCACGGCCGTGGCCGAGTTGCTCACCAAAGGTGCTTGTGTGTCTTGCCACGGCGCCAACTTCAGCAAGCCCATCGACCCGAGCTACCCCAAACTGGCGGGTCAGCACTCGGACTACTTGTATGTCGCGCTCAAGTCGTACACCGTGGAGGGCAACAACGTGGTGGGCCGCTCCAACGGCGTGATGGCCGGCATTTCCAAGCAGTTCAAGCCGTCTGAACTCAAGCAGATTGCCAACTACCTGGGCAGCCTGCAGGGCGAGATGCAGACCCAACCCGAATCGCGGTTCCGCTGATTCCGCAGCGGGATGTCCTCAAAGGCCGCTCCTTGAGCGGCCTTTGTTTTTTCAGTCCCGCGTGGCGCGCGCCCGCACGCGTTCCAGGTAGGCGTGCCCATCGGGTGGGCGGCCGCTGCGCTGGCTTTCCCACAACATCTCGCCCAGGCATTCCATCACTTCGTGGTGCGCGTCGTGCAAGGAGTCGCGGCGTGCCACCAGCAGCTCCACCGCTTGCCGTATGCCGGCGGGCTGGTCGATGCTGCACTGCTCGCTGATCGTCAGGTGCATGGACAGGTGCAGGAAGGGGTTGCTGCCGGCAGGGTCTGGCTGCTCCATGTCACGCAGGGCCGCATCCACATCGGACAGCGCGGGGTGGAACTCCGGATGCTCGGCCATCCACAGTTGTGCCAGCGACTCGATCGCCTCCATCGGTTCAGCTTGGTGCCATTTGCTGTAGACCGAGCAAAAAAAACGGCGGACATCGGCTTGGGACGGGGAAAACATGGCGGCTGGGTGTGGCGCGCGCGGGCTGGCGCAGAGGCTGCGGAGCATAAGCGAGAATCGGTGCACCCCCCGTTGACCCCTTATTTACCCTCTGGAGGAGACCCCGTGACCCAAGCTTTCATCTGCGACGCCATCCGCACCCCCATCGGCCGCTACGGCGGTGCCCTCTGCAGCGTGCGCACCGACGACCTGGCCGCCATCCCGCTCAAGGCGCTGATGGCGCGCAACCCCAACGTCGATTGGGCCAGCGTGGTCGATGTGATCTTGGGCTGCGCCAACCAGGCCGGCGAAGACAACCGCAACGTGGCCCACATGGCCTCGCTGCTGGCGGGCCTGCCGCTGGACGTGCCCGGCGCCACCCTCAACCGCCTCTGTGGCTCTGGCATGGACGCCGTGGGCACGGCTGCGCGCGCCATCAAGTCGGGTGAAGCCGGACTGATGATCGCCGGTGGCGTGGAAAGCATGAGCCGCGCCCCCTTCGTGATGCCCAAGGCCGAGAGCGCCTTCAGCCGCAACAACGCGGTATACGACACCACTATCGGCTGGCGCTTCGTCAACAAGCTGATGAAAGAAAAGTACGGTGTCGATTCCATGCCCGAGACGGCAGAGAACGTGGCCACCGATTACAAGATCGAGCGCGAAGCACAAGACCGCATGGCCCTGGCCAGCCAGCTCAAGGCCGTGGCCGCCCAACAGGCCGGCCACCTGGCCGCGGAAATCACCCCGGTGAGCATCGCGCAGAAGAAGGGCGACCCCATCGTGGTGGACACCGACGAGCACCCGCGTGCCACCAGCCTGGAGACGCTGGCCAAGCTCAAAGGTGTGGTCCGGCCCGATGGCACGGTGACCGCCGGCAACGCCAGCGGCGTGAACGACGGCGCGTGTGCACTGATCCTGGCCAACGAACACATCGCCGCCAAGAACGGCCTGACGCCGCGCGCTCGCGTGGTGGGCATGGCCACGGCCGGTGTGCCGCCGCGTGTGATGGGCATCGGCCCGGCGCCGGCCACGCAGAAGCTGCTGGCACAAACCGGGCTGACTTTGGCGCAGATGGACGTGATCGAACTGAACGAGGCCTTTGCAGCGCAAGGGCTGGCCGTGCTGCGCCAGCTCGGCTTGCAAGACGATGACCCGCGTGTGAACCAGTGGGGCGGGGCGATTGCGCTGGGCCACCCGCTGGGCGCCAGTGGTGCGCGCTTGGTGACCACGGCGGTCAGCCAGTTGCACCGCCTGGGCGGGCGCTACGCGCTGTGCACCATGTGCATCGGCGTGGGGCAGGGCATTGCCCTGATCGTGGAGAAGGTTTGAGCCTGTTGCTTGACCTGCCGCTGATCACCGACCCCTGGTTTTACGCGGTGTCCATCCCGGCGGTGCTGCTGCTGGGGCTGAGCAAAAGCGGCTTCGGCGCCGGCTTCGGCTCGCTGGCTGTGCCCATGATGGCCCTGGCCGTGACGGTGCCTCAGGCCGCCGCCATCCTCATGCCCGTGTTGCTGGTGATGGACCTGCTGGGCCTGGCCGCGTTCAGAAAGGACTTCGACGTCCCGATGCTGAAGTTCCTGATCCCGTGTGGGTTGGTGGGCATCGTCATTGGGGCATTGTTGTTCCGGGCCTTGCCCGCCCACGTGGTGGCCGGTCTGGTGGGCGTGTTCACCCTGCTGTTTCTGGCGCAGCGCCTGCTGTTTCCACCCAAGCCCGGCAGCGCGCCGCCACCGCGCTGGGTGGGCGCCATCCTCACCGCCACGTCGGGGTTCACCAGTTTCATCGCACATGCGGGCGGGCCACCCATCAACGCCTACATGATTCCGATGAGGTTCTCGCCGGTGAAGTTCACCGCCACGATGGCGGTGTTCTTCTTCGTCATCAACCTCAGCAAGTGGGTGCCGTATGGCATGTTGGGCTTGCTGGACATGCGCAACATGGCCACTTCACTGGCACTCCTGCCGTTTGCGCCCTTGGGTGTGTGGGCGGGCGTGAAAGTCGCGCGGCGCATTCAACCGGGTTTGTTTTACCGGCTGGTGTACGCGGGCATGTTTTTGACGGGCGTCAAACTGGTGTGGGACGCTGTGGCCCACGCAGGCTGACCGCGCCTGGTCTGGGCGGATAAGATTCCTGGCTGTTGCCGAACCCAGGAGGTGTGCATGCCAGTTGTTGTTGTCGCCAATCCCAAAGGGGGCGTGGGCAAATCCACTTTGTCCACCCACATCGCGGGGTACTGGGCCCGCCAGGGCCATGCGGTGATGCTGGGTGACGTGGACCGCCAGCAATCGTCCCGCCTGTGGTTGGGCTTGCGGCCCGAGGCGGCGCGGCCCATCAGCACCTGGGAAGCGGGCCCAGACCTGATCGTCAAACCGCCCAAGGGCACCACCCATGTGGTGCTGGACACGCCCGGTGGCCTGCACGGTTGGCGTTTCAAGGATGTGGTGAAACTGGCCGACAAGCTGATCGTGCCGCTGCAGGCCAGCATCTTCGACATGTACGCCACCCGCGCCTTCGTGGACGAACTGCTGGAGCAGCGCAAACACGGCAAGCCGGACATCGGGGTGGTGGGCATGCGTGTGGATGGGCGCACGATCGCCTTCGACAAATTGACAGAGTTTGTAGAGAGCCTGGGGCTGCCGGTGTTGGGCCACCTGCGCGACACGCAAAACTACGTGCACCTGGCCGCGCGTGGCCTGACCGTGTTTGACGTGGCGCCTGGCCGGGTGGAAAAAGACCTGGCGCAGTGGGAAGGGATTTGCCAATGGCTGGACCAATGAGGTCGTTCGAGCGGTTGGAACATTTGCTGGCCCTGGTGGGCAGCGAGGTGGCTGTCAGCGATTGGGTGCAGGTGTCGCAGGCCCGCATCCAGCAGTTTGCCGATGCCACCGGCGACCACCAGTGGATTCACCTCGATGAGGAACGTGCCCGCAGTGGCCCGTTTGGCGGCACCATTGCCCACGGTTTCCTCACGCTGTCGCTGGTGCCGCAGTTCTTCGACAGCAGCATGGCCATCGGAGACCTGCGCATGGGGGTGAACTACGGACTCAACAAGGTGCGCTTCACCGCGCCCGTGCCGGCGGGCAGCCGGGTGCGTGGGCGCTTGACGTTGCATAAGGTGGAAGCCATTGCAGACAACGGTTTCCAGGCAACGTGGGCTGTGACGGTGGAACGCGAAGGCGCCGACAAGCCGGCCTGTGTGGCCGAGATGTTGGTCAGGTACTACCGCTGATGCCGGCGGTGACGCTGTGGCTGAACCCGTTCTGGCGCCAGGCCTCGAACGCTGCCACAGCCACCGCGTTGGAAAGGTTGAGGCTGCGCTGACCGGCCCGCATGGGCAAACGCAGGCGCTGGGCGGGCGGGAACATCTCGCGCACCGCTTCGGGCAGGCCTTGTGTTTCGGCACCGAACACCAGCCAGTCGCCGGGCAAAAAACGCGCATCAAACGCGTTGTGTGAACCCCGCGTGGTGAAGGCGAACATGCGATCCAGCGGCGGCCGCTCGGAGGCCAACAGTGCCTGCCAACTGGCGTGGCGGCGCAGTTCGGCGTACTCGTGGTAGTCCAGCCCGGCGCGCTTGAGCAACTTGTCGTCCATGGAAAAACCCAGTGGCTCCACCAGGTGCAACGTGTTGCCGGTGTTGGCGCACAGGCGGATGACGTTGCCGGTGTTGGGCGGGATTTCCGGGTGCACGAGGACGATGTGGAACATGGCGCGCGCATCATACCCAGCGCCTTGTGTGCGTTGTCAGCCGTCGGCCGGCGTGCGCGCAAAACACAGGCCACTCACGCTGGCGGCGCCCGCGCGCAGCAAGGCGTCGGCTGCGGCGGCCAGCGTGGCGCCGGTGGTCATCACGTCGTCCACCACCAGCAGGTGCCGGCCGGCCAGCAGGGGCAGGTGGGCGGGGGTGACGGCAAACGCGTTGCGCATCTGCCGCTGGCGTGAGGCCCGGTCTTGGCCAATCTGGTCTGAGGTGTTGCCCAGCCGCAGCAGACTGTCGGGCAGCGGACGGGTTGGCCGCAAGGCCTTGACCAGTTCCCAGGCCTGGTTGTAGCCCCGTTCGGCCAGCCGGGCGGGGTGCAGGGGCACTGGCAGCACGTGGTCGGCGGCCAACAAGGCCTGTGCAATGGCGGTGTGCTGCAAGGCCAGCGCAGCCATGGCGCGCGCCCACGCGGGCTGTTGCTGGAACTTGAAGCGCGTCACCACCGTGTGCCAAGGGTAGGCGTAGTCCACCACGGCCCAACAGTGCCGCAGTGGCAACGGATGACGCAGGCAGCGGGCACAAGCCGACGCGCCTGCCGGCGTGCGCAGGGCGCAGGTGGGGCAGCGGGCCACTGCGCCGGCAAAGCGTGCCGCGCAGGCAGCGCACACAGGTCGTGCCGGCCAGCGGCCACACACTTGGCAACGTGATGGCAAACCCGTCCACACCGTGGTGTCTCCCTGCGCCGCTGGGCGGGCGCTTCGGATGACTATACTGCCCGGCGCTTTGTCTACCCACTGCTTGTTGGTCGCTTGTCCATGACGTCTGCTCCCCCCCGTTCCCGCCTGCCCGACAGCCCCTGGCTGCACGAGGAGGTGGGGCGCCGCATGGCCGAACGCCTGCCATGGATCAAACTGCAGCCCCACAGTTGGCTCAATTGGGCGCCGTTGGTGGGGGGCGAACAAAGCCATGCGGCACTGCTCAAAACCTACCCCGAAGCCCGCGCCTGCCTCGATGGCCCGGGCGCCGCCGAGGCCCTGGCCCGCTGGGCGCCGGCCAGGGGCTGGAACCCATTCCGGCGTGGCCCCAAACTGCAACAGGCGCAACCAGGGGACACGGTGGACATGGTCTGGGCCAACATGAGCCTGCACGCCGAGTCCGAGCCGGCCGCGCGCCTGGCCGACTGGTTTGCCCGCCTCAACATCGATGGCTTTCTGATGTTTACCTGCCTGGGCCCGGACAGCCTGCGTGAGCTGCGCGCCGTGCACCAGCGCAGGGGCTGGCCCGAACCATCGCTGCCTTTTGTGGACATGCACGACTGGGGCGATCGCCTGGTGGGGGCCGGTTTTGCCGAGCCGGTGATGGACATGGAGCGCATCGTGCTGACCTACAGCGATGGCGCCGCCTTGATTGACGAGCTGCGCGGACTGGGGCGCAACCAGCACCCGCAGCGCTTTGGGTCGCTGCGTTCGCGGGCCTGGGGACAGCGTTACCGCGAGGCCTTGGCCCAGGAGCTGCCGCGCAGCGAAGACGGTCGTTTGCAACTCACCTTTGAGGTGGTCTATGGACATGCCTTCAAGCCCCGCCCACGGGTCAAACCGGGGGAGGCGAGCGCCATTTCGCTCGACGACATGCGGGCGATGTTGCGTGCGCCGCGCGCTGGCGGGTGAACCTGGCCCGTCCAGTGCCGTCAGCGTGCCGTCATTTGAGGGCGCTGCCAGGGAAAACCAGTCTCTGGCGCCGCTACAATTGACGTAAATCAAGAATCGTTGGGGCATTTTCCCCGGCTGGCTGCTTGTGGCGGTGGTTCAACTCGGCGCCCGCAGCCTTTTTGGTGTGCAAGACGTGGCCGACCTTCACGAGCCGTTTCGCTTGGCTGCTGTGTGCGACGGAGAAATGCAGTGGCGACTCAAGCGCAACTGTGCGTTGACGCCACGGCAGGTGGGCTGGTTTTTCCTGCTGCTGTGTGTGTTGTCGCTGGCGGTGGGGCTGTTCTTCTGGCTGATGGGCGCCACGCTGGTGTTGCCTTTCGCTGCGTTGGAACTGGTGGCGGTGGCGTTTGCTTTTCTGCTCTATGCGCGGCACGCCCTCGATGGTGAGTGCATTCGGCTGGGGCGTGATTGCATGGTGGTGGAGCGGGAAATGGCTGGCCGCCTGGAGCGCACCGAGTTTGCCCGCGACCGGGTGCGTGTGTCATCGCAGGCGGGGCAGGGTTCGTTGATTGAGGTGTGTGCCGGAGATCGCTGTGTGACGGTGGGGCGATTTCTCAGGGCCGACCTCAGGTCGGCGCTTGCAAAAGAGATCAGGCATGCCTTGCTTGCTGTGCAATGCGGTGGGCAGGGTAGCAAAAATTTGGTGTAATCGACGTTGATATAAATCAATGGTTATATTTGAGGCGAGATCGAAAGTGAGCACGATGAAACAAGCAGCAGAACCGGTGCGCCAGGGCGCGCTTGCCCTGAAAGCCGCCGCCGGCTCCCTGGTGGCCAGTGCCGGCGCCTGGGTCAGTACCGCCGCCTATGCGGTGAACGACCTGCCTGGCGGCCCGGCCGTCAACCAGCTCAACTTTCATCCGCCGGTCACCAAGATCGCCGAAGAACAGCACTGGCTGCACTGGTTCATGATGATCATCTGCGCGGTCATCTTCGTGATCGTGTTTGGTGTGATGTTCTATTCCATCGTCAAGCACCGCAAATCGGTGGGCCACAAGGCGCAGGAGTTGCCCGAGCCGATCTGGGTCGAACTCGGCTGGACCATCGTGCCGCTGCTGATCGTGATCGGCATGGCACTGCCCGCCACCAAGGTGCTGGTCGCCCAGAAAGACACCACCAACAGCGACGTGACCATCAAGGCCACGGGCATGCAGTGGAAGTGGGGCTACGACTACATCAAGGGCGAGGGCGAAGGCATCGCTCTCGTGTCGACCTTGGACGCCACACACCGCGAGCTGTCGAACAACCCGACCGGCGCGAAGCCCGACGACTACCTGCTCAAGGTCGATCACCCCATGGTGGTGCCTGTGGGCAAAAAAATCCGCATCATCACCACCGCCAACGACGTGATCCACGCCTGGATGGTGCCGGCCTTCGGCGTGAAACAAGATGCCATCCCCGGCTTCGTGCGCGACACCTGGTTCCGCGCCGAAAAGACCGGCGATTTTTATGGTCAGTGCGCCGAACTCTGCGGCAAGGAGCATGCCTACATGCCCATCCACGTGAAGGTGGTGACGGCTGAAGAGTACACCGCCTGGGTGGAAGGCAAAAAGAAGGAAATGGCCGCTGCGGTTGACGATCCGAGCAAGGTCTGGACCTTGGCCGATCTGGTCAAGCGTGGCGAGTCCGTCTACGCCGCCAACTGCGTTGCTTGCCACCAAGCGAATGGCAAGGGTGCCGGCTCCATCAAGCCCATCGACGGCGCGGCCGTTGTGTTGGATGCCGACAAGAGCAAGCTGATCTCGGTGTTGCTCAACGGTCAGAACAACGGCGCCATGCCGGCCTGGAAGCAGCTCAACGACACCGAGCTGGCGGCCGTGATGACGTTTGCCAAGAACAACTGGTCCAACAAGACCGAGCAGCTGATCCAGCCTGCTGAAGTGCAAGCTGCTCGCAAGTGAGCCGGCGCCAAGAATCTGAGATCGGAAGGAAACCACAATGAGTGCAGTACTTGACCACCACGACGCGCACGGTCACGACCACCACGATGACCACCATGCCCCCAAGGGCTGGCGTCGCTGGGTGTTCGCCACCAACCACAAAGACATCGGCACGCTCTACCTGCTGTTCGCCTTTGCGATGCTGATGATCGGCGGCGTGCTCGCGCTGCTGATCCGTGCCGAGCTGTTCCAGCCCGGCCTGCAACTGGTGAACCCGCAGCTGTTCAACCAGCTCACCACCATGCACGGCCTGATCATGGTGTTCGGCGCCATCATGCCGGCCTTCGTGGGCTTCGCGAACTGGATGATCCCGCTGCAGATCGGCGCCTCCGACATGGCCTTTGCCCGCATGAACAACTTCAGCTTCTGGCTGATGATTCCTGCGGGTCTGATGCTGGTGGCCTCGTTCTTCATGCCTGGCGGCGCACCCGCCGCCGGCTGGACGCTGTACGCGCCGCTGACCCTGCAGATGGGCCCGTCCATGGACGCGGGCATCTTCGCGATGCACATCCTGGGCGCTTCCTCCATCATGGGCTCGATCAACATCATCGTCACCATCCTCAACATGCGCGCCCCGGGCATGACGCTGATGAAGATGCCGATGTTCTGCTGGACCTGGCTGATCACCGCCTACCTGCTGATCGCTGTGATGCCCGTGCTGGCCGGCGCCATCACCATGACGCTGACCGATCGCCACTTCGGCACCAGCTTCTTCAACCCCGCCGGCGGCGGCGACCCGGTGATGTACCAGCACATCTTCTGGTTTTTCGGCCACCCCGAGGTGTACATCATGATCTTGCCGGCCTTCGGCATCATCAGCCAGATCGTGCCGGCCTTCAGCCGCAAGAAGCTGTTCGGTTACGCCTCCATGGTGTACGCCACCGGCTCCATCGCCATCCTGTCGTTTGTCGTGTGGGCACACCACATGTTCACCACCGGCATGCCCGTCACCGGCCAGCTGTTCTTCATGTACAGCACCATGCTGATTGCGGTGCCCACGGGCGTGAAGATCTTCAACTGGATCGCCACCATGTGGAAGGGTTCGATGACCTTTGAGACCCCCATGCTGTGGGCCGTGGGTTTCATCTTCGTGTTCACCGTGGGTGGCTTCACCGGCCTGATCCTGTCGATGGCGCCCATCGACATTCAGATGCAGGACACCTACTACGTGGTGGCCCACTTCCACTACGTGCTGGTGGCAGGCTCGCTGTTCGCGTTGTTTGCCGGCGTGTACTACTGGGGCCCCAAGTGGACGGGCGTGATGTATTCGGAGTTCCGTGGCAAGTTCCACTTCTGGGGCTCGCTGATCACCTTCAACATCACCTTCTTCCCCATGCACTTCCTGGGTCTGGCTGGCATGCCGCGTCGCTACGCCGACTACCCCATGCAGTTTGCCGACTTCAACGCCATTGCCTCCGTCGGTGCCTTCGGCTTCGGTCTGATGCAGGTCTACTTCTTCCTGTTCGTGGTCGTGCCCATGATGCGCGGCCAAGGCGAAAAAGCTTCGCAGAAACCCTGGGAAGCCGCAGAAGGTCTGGAGTGGGAAGTGCCCTCGCCGGCCCCCTTCCACACCTTTGAAAACCCGCCGAAGCTGGACGCGACCGCCACCAAGGTGATCGGCTGATTTCCTCCCTTTGTCCTGAACACACGCCTGCGCCATGTCCACACCTGAACAGAAAAAGAGCAACCTCCGTCTGGGCCTGATCCTGGCCTCGGTGGCGGTGGTGTTTTTTGTGGGGTTTGTGGGCAAGCGCGTGCTGTTGGGCGGCTGAAGATGCGACTCCAACGCGAAAACCTCCGCATGGTGGGCAAGCTCGGGGTCATTGCCCTGGGCATGTTTGCTTTTGGCTATGCACTGGTGCCTTTGTACAAAGCCATTTGCGAAGTCACGGGCATCAACATCCTGGCGCTGTCCGAGCGCGAGGTGCCCGGTGCGAAGCTCAAGCTGCCTGCCAACACACAGGTGGATACCTCGCGCCTCATCACGGTGGAGTTCGACGTCAACACCCGTGGCCCGTGGGATTTCAAGCCTGAGCGACGTTCGATGGAAGTGCACCCTGGTCAACTTTCGACCGTGATGTACGAGTTCCAGAACATCCAGAACCGCACCATGGCGGCACAGGCCATTCCCAGCTACGCACCGCGTCAGGCCGCGCAGCATTTCAACAAGTTGGAGTGCTTCTGCTTCACGCAGTACACCCTCGCGCCGGGCGAGAAAAAAGCCTGGCCGGTGGCCTTTGTCATCGACCCGCGTCTGCCCAAGGACGTGACCACCATCACGCTGTCGTACACCTTCTTTGAGGTGGGCGGCAAAGTGCCGGCGGCGCCCGTGGCAGCCACACCCACGCAGCCTGCCCTGCCTGAAGGGCGGTCATGAGCGGGCCCGAGTCGCCAACGTCCCGCCAGCCTGGCCTGCTGTACACGCTTCGTGCGGTGCTGTGGGGTTTTCTGGGTGTGCGCCGCAAAAGTGACTACCAGCAAGACTTGGTGAAGCTCAACCCGCTGCACCTCGTGCTGGTGGGTGTGCTGGTGGCGTTTGCCTTTGTGGCCGGCTTGATGTTGCTGGTGCGCTGGGTGGTGGCCTGAACACTGCCCATCGGCCCGATCACACGAATTTCAACGTTTCCACTTATTCAAAACAAGCGAAAGTCTTAGGAGTGAGCATGTCAGCAAACGCACACGGCGCAACGCCTTACTACTTTGTCCCGGGGCCGTCGCGCCACCCGGTGATGGCCTCCATCGGCTTGTTTTTTGTCATCCTGGGCGCCGGCCAGTGGATCAACGGCGCGCAGTGGGGCGCCTACTCGGTGGCCTTCGGTTTGGCCTGGTGGGGCATCGTGCTGTACCAGTGGTTCCGTGACGCCGTGTCCGAAAGCGAAGGCGGCCTGTATGGCCACAAGATCGACCTCTCGTTCCGCTGGAGCATGAGCTGGTTCATCTTCTCCGAGGTCATGTTCTTCGGTGCCTTTTTCACCGCCCTGTGGTGGGCACGTGTGCACTCGGTGCCAGCGTTGGGTGGCATTGAAAACGCGCTCTTGTGGCCCGACTTCAAAGCCGTCTGGCCCAGTGTCCAAGCCGGTGCCACCGCATCGCCTGCCGGCATCGTCGAGCCCTTCCAGACCATGGGCCCGTTCTGGCTGCCCACCATCAACACCGCGCTGCTGCTGACCTCGGGTGTGACGCTGACCATCGCCCACCACGCGCTGCAAGCGGGCAACCGGGGCAAAACCATTGCCTTCATGTGGATGACCGTGGTCCTGGGCATCGTCTTCCTGTTCGTTCAGGGCTACGAATACGCACACGCCTACGCCGACCTCAACCTCAAGTTGTCCTCCGGCATCTTCGGTTCGACCTTCTTCATGCTCACCGGCTTCCACGGCTTCCACGTGTTCGTGGGCATGTTGATGCTGCTGTTCATCACCCTGCGTTTGCAGAAGGGCCACTTCACCAAAGACCGCCACTTCGGCTTCGAAGGCGCGGCTTGGTACTGGCACTTTGTGGACGTCGTGTGGCTGGGCCTCTACATCCTCGTCTACTGGATGTGATTTGCCTGGCTTGGCCGCAAAAAAAGCGCCTTCGGGCGCTTTTTTTGCGGCCACCGAACCAGCCGCGTTTGTCGAATGTTTGTCAGCGGCTGACGGGCAAGCCGGTGGGTTGTACCCAGCCCATCAGATAGGCCACCAGCACCAGCACAAACAGGAGCACCGAGAAGCCGATGCGAAAGGTCAGGGCACGTGCCATGTGGCGCGAGCGCGCCTGGTGGTCGCCTTCGCTGGGGCGGCGCATCATGAAGAAGAGGGCGGCCGCGAGGCTGCCGATGATGGCCACGAAGCCGACAATAGCGATCCATTTCATGTGCCCGATTATCCAATGAAGCCCATGGCCTCAGGTCGAACCCGACTCCTGCTGATCAGCGTGGCCACTGTGCTGGTGGTCGCGGTTGGCATTGCACTGGGTTTGTGGCAACTCGGTCGCGCCGATCAGAAGCTGCGCCTGGCCGATGGCATAGCGCGCCAGGGCGCTTTGGCGCCGCTGACGGCTGCCGAACTGCGCACGGCGCCACCCGAGGCACTTTGGCACCGAACCGCCCAGGTCGAGGGTGAGTGGCTGTCTGAAGCCACGGTGTTCCTCGACAACCGCCAAATGAAGGGCCGCGTGGGTTTCTTTGTGCTTACACCACTGCGTCTCGCCGACGGCCATGGCACCTTGCTTGTGCAGCGCGGCTGGACCCCCCGCCATTTCGAGGACCGCACCCGGGTGCCCGCCGTGCCAACACCGGCCGGCACGGTGTCTTTGCGGCTGCGATTGGCCCCGCCGCCGCCCAAGCTTTACGAGCTGGGTTCGGGGGAGGGCGGGGCGATCCGGCAAAATGTCGACCTTGCCGCCCTTGGGGCGGAGTTGAAGACGCCTTTGCTGCCCCTGTCGGCCCTGCAGATCAGTGCTGCCGACGATGGGCTGTTGAGAGACTGGCCACAACCGGCCACCGACGTCCACAAACACTACGGTTACGCCTTCCAGTGGTTTGGCCTCAGCGCCTTGTTTGCCCTTTTGTATGTCTGGTTCCAAATCATCGCCCCCCGCCGCCGAGCACGTGTCCAGTCAGCCGGATGAGCCCTTGGGCTTGACCGTCCATTCCATGCCCCAGCTCGACCCGGCCAGCGCCGTGTCGGCCGCCGCTTCGCGTCGCGGCCGCCTCAAGATGCTGGGTGTGCTGCTGGTGTGTGCCGCGCCGGTCATCGCCTCCTACTTCATGTACTACGTCGTGCGCCCGGAGGGCCGGCGGAACTACGGCGAACTGATCGACCCGCAACGCCCTTTGCCCGCCGTTCAAGCGTTGGGGCGTGATGGCGCCGCAGTGGCTTTGCCCACGCTGAAGGACCAGTGGCTGCTCATCAGCGTGGCCGACAGCGCGTGTGACGCCGACTGCGAACGACATCTCTACCTGCAGCGCCAGCTGCGTGAAGGGCTGGGCAAGGAAAAAGGCCGGCTCGACTGGGTTTGGTTGCGCACCGGGAACACCGCTCTGACGCCTGCGCTGATGGCGGCCACCGAGCAGGCCACGGTGCTGCAGGTGGACGAGGCCGCCCTGGGCGCCTGGCTGCAGCCCGCCCCGGGTCAGCGGCTCTCCGACCACCTCTATGTGGTCGATCCCCTGGGCAACTGGATGATGCGTTTCCCGGCCCAGGCCGACCCGGCCCAAGTGCGCCGCGACCTCGAGCGTCTGCTGCGTGCCTCGGCGTTCTGGGACAAAGAGGGCCGGCCCTGATGGACACACAAGCCCTCGTGGATCTGTCGCCCGCCGCGCGCCTGATGCTCATGGGCGTGCTGGTGGCGGTGTTGCCGCTGTGGTGGGTGTGGCGGCGCCAGCCCCACGCCACACCGGCGCAGCGCCTGCGTTTGCTGACAGTGGTCACGCTGTTCCTCACCTTCGATCTGGTGTTGTTCGGCGCCTTCACCCGCCTCACCGACTCTGGCCTGGGTTGCCCGGATTGGCCCGGTTGTTACGGCGCCGCCAGCCCCATCGGCGCCCACGCCGACATCAGCGCTGCGCAAGCGGCCATGCCCAGCGGACCGGTCACGTTCCCCAAAGCCTGGATCGAAATGATCCACCGCTACCTGGCCACCGGTGTGGGCGTGCTGATCATCGTGCTGGCGGTGCAGACTTGGCGCCAACGCCGCCAGGTGCCGGTCTCGCCGCTGTGGCCACTGTTGACGCTGGTGTGGGTGTGTGTGCAGGGCGCGTTCGGCGCGCTCACCGTCACCATGAAACTGTTTCCGGCCATCGTCACGCTGCACCTGCTGTTTGGCCTGGGCCTGCTGGCCTTGTTGCGTGCCCAGGCCGTGCAGTACGCGCGTGCCGATCAGGCCTGGCCGGTGGTGCCCATGCAGCGCAACAGCGTGTGGATGTTGTGGCTGGTGTTCGTGTTGTTGTGGCTGCAGATCGCCCTGGGCGGCTGGGTCAGCACCAACTACGCCGTGTTGGCCTGCACCGAATTCCCCATGTGCCAAGGCAGCTGGTGGCCACCCATGGACTTCGCCACCGGCTTCCAGTGGTGGCGTGAGCTGGGCATGGACCGCAGCGGTGCGGCCATTCCCTTTGCCGCCCTCACCGCCATCCACATGGCACACCGTGCCTTCGCGGTGTTGGTGATCGTGGCCCTGTGCTGGGCCGCCTGGCAGCTGTGGCGTGCCGATGCCACCCTTCGCCCCCAGGCCCGCTGGCTGGCTTTGGGTGCAGCCTGGCAGCTGGGCTCCGGCCTGAGCAACGTGGTGTTGGATTGGCCCTTGCTGGCTGCCGTGGCCCACACCGGTGGCGCTGCTGCGCTGGTGGTGGTGTTCACCGGTGCCTTGCTCTCGGTGCGTGGCCAGACACAGGTTCAACACCACCCTTCCATTTCTTCAACGACAGGACGGCCTGCATGACCACGCCCGACACCTCTGCCGCGCCGGTGATGCCCCTGCCGTCCACCTGGCGCCAGTTCAACGCGTTGACCAAGCCACGCGTCATCCAGCTCATTGTTTTTTGTGCGCTCATCGGCATGGTGTTGGCCGTGCCCGGCTTGCCCAACCTGGGCCAGCTCGGGCTGATGGCTGTGGCCTGTTTCGGTATCTGGCTGGTGGCCGGTGCGGCGGCGGCCTTCAACTGCGTGGTCGAACAGCACATCGACGCCAAGATGAAGCGCACGGCCTGGCGCCCCACGGCCAAAGGGCAGCTCAGCAACACACAGACGCTCACGTTCTCGGCGGTGTTGTGCGCCATCGGCTCCGCCATTTTGTACGTGTGGGTCAACCCGCTGACCATGTGGCTGACTTTCGCCACCTTTGTGGGTTACGCGGTCATCTACACCGTCATTCTCAAGCCGCTGACGCCACAAAACATCGTCATCGGTGGTGCATCGGGTGCCATGCCGCCCGTGTTGGGTTGGACCGCCATGACCAACATGGTGGCGCCCGAGGCACTGATCCTGTTCCTCATCATCTTCCTCTGGACGCCGCCGCACTTCTGGGCGCTGGCCTTGTACCGGGTGGAGGACTACCGCAAGTCCGGCCTGCCCATGTTGCCCGTCACGCATGGGTCCGAGTTCACGCGCCTGAACATCCTGCTCTACACCTTCATCCTGTTCGCCGCCTGCCTGTTGCCGTTTGTGCTGCGCATGAGCGGCTGGCTGTACCTGGTGGTGGCCATCGCGCTGAGCATCGGCTTCTGCGCCTACGCCTGGGCGCTGTGGCGCAACTATTCCGACGCCCTGGCGCGCAAGACCTTCCGTTTTTCGCTCATCCACCTGTCGCTGTTGTTTGCGGCACTGCTGGTCGATCACTACCTCGTATGAACCCCATGATGCTCACCCGCCGTGGCCTGTTGCTGAGCGCCGCCGCGCTGGCCGCCTGTTCGCCCGACCAGCCTTCGTTCTCTGGCATCGACATCACCGGTGCCGACTACGCGCAAGGTTTTGACCTGCCCGACCACAACGGCCAACGCCGTACCCTGGCCGACTTCAAGGGCAAGGTGGTGGTGGTGTTTTTTGGCTTCACCCAGTGCCCGGATGTGTGCCCGACCTCGATGGCAGAGCTGGCGCAGGTGAAGCAGCAGCTGGGCGCCGATGGCGACAAGCTGCAGGGCATCTTCATCACGGTGGACCCGGAGCGCGACACGGGCGAGTTGCTCAAGGCCTACATGACCAACTTCGATCCCAGCTTCCTGGCCTTGGTGCCCACGCTGGCGCAGTTGCCCGACCTGGCCAAGGCCTACAAGATTTACTACAAAAAGGTGGAGGGCAAGACGCCTACCAGCTACACCATGGACCATTCGGCCGGCAGCTACGTGTACGACGGCAGCGGCCGTGTGCGGCTGTACCACCGCTACGGCAGCCCCACCGAGGGGTTGGTGAGCGATGTGCGCGCTCTGCTGAAGGGTTAAACCCCCAGGTACTGCTCCAGCAACTGGGGTTGCGACACGAGGGTGGGCGAGTCGCCCTCGTACACCACCTCGCCCTTGACCAGGATCACGTTCTTGTCGGTGATCTGGGTCACGTGTTTCCAGTTCTTGTCCACGATGATGCTGCTGATGCCGCTCTCGCGGATCAGCGCGCAGATGCGCCAGATCTCGCGCGCAATAAGTGGCGCCAGGCCCTCGGTGGCCTCATCGAGGATGAGCAGGTCGGGGTTGGTCATCAGCGCGCGGCCGATGGTCAGCATCTGCTGCTCGCCGCCGGAGAGTTGTTGTCCGCCGTGGCCCAGCCTCTCTTTGAGGCGAGGAAACGTCTCCAGCACACGTTCGTAGGTCCATTCGCGCTGTCCCTGCGTGCCAGCACGCGCTGCCATCTGCAGGTTTTCTTTCACGCTCAGGTTGCCGAAGATGCCGCGGCCTTCGGGCACGTAGGCAAGCCCCAAGCGGGCCACCTCAAACGGCGCCGCACCGGTCATGTCCTGCCCTTTGATGTGGACCTGACCGCTGCTGGGTTTGACCAGGCCCATGAGGCTTTTGAGCAGCGTGCTTTTGCCCATGCCGTTGCGCCCCATCAGGCCAATGGTCTGGCCGGGCAAGACCTCAAAATCGATACCACGCAGGATGTGGCTCTGGCCGTAGTGGGTGTTCAGACCCGTCGCATGCACGAGGGTGGTGGTAACGCGGCTCATCAGTGTTCTTCCCCGAGATAGGCGGCTTGCACGGCGGTGTCGGCGCGTACTTCGGACGGCGTGCCGCTGGCGATCACCTGGCCGTTGACCATCACCGTCAAACGGTCGGCCAACGCAAACACCGCGTCCATGTCGTGTTCGACCAGGCACATGGCGTGGCCCTTCTTGAGCTTGAGCAGCAGCTCCACCATGCGCTCGGCCTCGGCCTGGCCCATGCCGGCCAGGGGCTCGTCCAGCAGCAGCACCTGGGGCTCGGTCGCCAACGTCATGGCGATTTCAAGCTGGCGTTGTTCACCGTGGCTGATGGTGGCCGCGATGGTGTTCGTGCGCGATGTCAGGCCAGCGAGTTCGATGGCGCGCTCGCAACTCGCGTTGGTGGTGGCTTGCGCATCGGCGCGGGTGAACCACTGCGCCGGGTTCCACGGCGCGTACCGGCGGCGCGACTGCGCGGCCAGGCGCACGTTGTCCCACACCGTGAAGCTGCTGAAGATGTTGGTCTTCTGGTAGCTGCGGCCCAGACCACGCTGCGACTTGGCTTCGGGGCTGTGTCGGGTGGTGTCGATGCCGCCCAGCGTGACGGTGCCGGCGGTGGGCAGGATGTCGCCCGAGAGCAGGTTGGTCAGTGTGGATTTGCCCGCGCCGTTGGGACCGATGACGGCGTGGATGCGATCGCGCCAGAGGTCGAGGTTGACACCGTTGACGGCGGCCAGCCCGCCAAAACGTTTGGTCAGCTCGCGCGCGCTCAGCAGCACTTCGGGCGTGCCAGATGGTGTGGTCGGGGTGGCGCTCATTTCGCGTCCTCCTTCTGGCGCACCAGCAGGCCCAGCAGGCCACGCGGCGCAAACACCACCACCAGCACGATGAAGCTGCCCATCAGCAGCTGCCAATGTTTGGTGATGTCCTTGAACAGGTGCAGGGTGTATTCGAAGGCAAAGGCGCCCACGATGGCGCCGGCAAAGTTGCCCATGCCGCCCAGGATGACCATCATGATGGCGTGTGCGCTCATGTGGAAACCCATCAGCTCGGGGTTGACGTAGCCGGTTTGTGCGGCCCACAAATAGCCCGCAATGCCCGCCAGGCCACCGGCCAGAGTGAAGGCGGTGAGCTTGTAGCCATACGTGCCATAGCCCACGGCGCGCATGCGGTGTTCGTTGGCGCGTATGCCGGCCAGCGCACGGCCAAAGGGCGAAAACAGCAGCCGGCGCAGGAACAGGTAGACGCCCACCAGCACCAGCAACGTCAGGTAGAAGAAGGTGGCCTTGTTCTCCAGGTCGATGCCGTCCCAGCCCGCGATGGACGCGTGCGGTTTGAAGTTGACGTAGATGCCGTCGGAGCCGCCCAGTGCCTTGTTGTCGAAGAACAAGAAAAACACCATCTGGGCGAAGGCCATCGTCACCATGATGAAGTAAATGCCGTGGGTGCGCACCACGAAGAAGCCGATCACCAGCGCGGCCAGCGCAGCGCCCAGTGCGGCGAGTGGCAGCGACCACCACAGGGCGATGGGCGTGTCCGCCGGTGTGATGAAGGCCAGCGCGTAACCCGCCAGACCAAAGTAGGCCGCATGGCCCAGCGACACCAGACCGGTGACGCCTTGGAGCAGGTCCAGGCTCATCGCGAAGATGGCCAGGATCATCATCTGCGTGAGCATTTGCAGGTAGAAATCGCGCCCTTCCATGGGCACGAGTGGGACGGCGGCCAGGGCCAGACCACCCAGCATCAGGGCGATGTGGAGGGCGCGCGGCAGGCGCTCCAGCGGGGCTTTGGAAGATGCACTCATGTTGTCCCCGAGCTCAATGTTTGAACAAGCCTTCGGGCTTGTAGAGCAGCACTGCGGCCATCACCATGTAGACCAGCATGCCGGCCACCTGCGGCAGCAGCACCTTGCCGAACGTGTCCACCAGCCCCACCAGCAGCGAGGCCACCAGCGCCCCGCGCACCGAGCCGATGCCACCAATCACCACCACCACAAAACACATGATGAGCACGGTGCTGCCCATGTTGGGGTAGACGCTGGAGATGGGCGCGGCGATCATGCCGGCCACCGAGGCCAGGCCCACGCCGATGGCGAACACGATGCCGTGGATCAGGCGGATGTTGATGCCCAGGGCTTCGGTCATATCGTGGTTGAAGGCGCCGGCGCGGATCTTCATGCCCAGGCGGGTTTTGGAGATCAGCAGGTACAGGGCCAGGGCCAGCAGCACACAAATGCCCGACATCACCAGCCGGTAGACCGGGTAGGACAGGTTGTCGGTCAGCGGGATGGCCCAGTCGAGCGAGGCCGGCATTTGCACGGCGTGCACGTCGTCGCCCCACAAGAGCGAGCGCAGTTCTTCAAAGATGTAGATCAGGCCAAAGGTCAGCAGCACCTGGTCAAGGTGGTCGCGGTGGTAGAAGTGCCGGAACAGCACCCACTCCAGCGCCCAGCCCAGCGCCACCGACAACACCGCGCCGACCACGATGGCCACGAACAGGTTGCCGAACAGCGCTGACATGGACCAGGCCATGTAGGCGCCGATCATGTAGAAGCTGCCATGGGCCAGGTTGACCACGCCCATGATGCCGAAGATCAGCGTCAGGCCAGCGGCCAGCATGAAGAGCAACAGGCCGTATTGCAGGCCGTTGAGCAGTTGGATGAGGAAGTTGGCGAGGTCCATGGCGCTCAAAAAAAACGGCGGGGTCAACCGCCGTTGGTGGGCACGGGGTGGGGCGGTGGCGCAGTGTGTGCAACCCAGGATGCCGCGGGTCCGGGTTTCCCGGCCCGCAGGCATCGCCCCCTTTGGGGGTGACGCCGCAGGCGGCGCGGGGGTTAACCCATTCTGCAGCCGGTGGCGGGGTCGGCCACGGCTTTTTGTGCGATGCCAATGACCTTGTTTTCCTTGTTCTCGACCTTGCGCAGGTACATGTCCTGCACCGGGTTGTGCGCCTTGCTCATGGTCCACTTGCCGCGCGGGCTGTCGATGGTGGCGCCTTCCATGGCGGCGTACAACGCTTTCTTGTTGGCCAGGTCGCCCTTGACCGCGTTGGCGCCCTTGATGAGCAGCAAGCCGGTGTCGTAGCCCTGCACCGCGTACACATCGGGCTGCAGCTTGAAGGTTTTGGCGTAGTCCAGGCGGAATTTCTTGTTGGCCGGTGTGTCCAGCGCATCGCTGTAGTGCATGGTGGTCAACACGCCGTTGGCAGCGTCACCGGCGGCCTCCAGCACACCTTCGGTGAGGAAACCCGAGCCGTAGAGCTGGATGTTCTTGTTCAGGCCGGCGGCGGCAAAGTCGCGCAGGAACTTGGCCGCACCGCCGCCCGCAAAGAAGCAGGCCACAGCGTCGGGCTTGAGCGAGGCGATTTCGGTCAGCAGCGCCTGGAACTCCACGTTGGGGAAGGGCAGGCCCAGCTTCTTGATGATGGTGCCACCGGCCTCGGTGTAACTCTTCTCGAAGCCTTCAAAGGCCTCGTCGCCGGCCGCGTAGTTCCAGGTGATCCAGACCGCCTTTTTGTGGCCACGTTCAACCATGGCCTTGCCCAGCGCCAGCGTGGGCTGCGAGTTGCTGAACGACGTGCGGAACACGTTGGGCGCACATTGTGCGCGGGTGGCGATGTGCACGCCGGCGTTGGGGATGAGGTTGAGCACACCGGTGTCGCGCGCCACCTTGTGGATGCCCATTTGCACGCCCGAGTGCACCGTGCCCACCAGCACATCCACCTTGTCGCGCTCCACCAGGCGGCTGGCGTTTTCAATGCCCTTGGCGGGGTTGGACTCGTCGTCCACCTTGAAGAACTCCACCTCGCGGCCGCCCAGCTTGCCCCCTTGTTCGTTGAGCGCCATGCGGAAGCCGTTTTCGATGGCCACACCCAGCTGCGCAAAGGTGCCGGTGTAGGGCAGCATGAAACCCACGCGCACCTTGCCCGACTGGGCGCGGACGATTTCGGGCAGCAGCAGGCCGGAGGAGGCGGCGCCGATGATGGCGGCGCTGCGGGTCAAAACGAGTCGGCGGTTGGCCATGGTTGTCTCCTGTTGTGGTGCCGGGTGGCAAAAACATGCGGTTTAATTCATCTCGCGTTGTGCAATATAGTGCAGCTTGCGCCAAGGGTCAGCAGGGATAACCCTTGAACACTGTCAAATGTTCGCATGGTTTGGTGAGCTTGCGCCTGTGAATGTGGTCACCAGGTCCAGCAAGCGCTCGGTTTGGTCCTTGTGGGGCGAATGGCCGCAGCTTGCAAACACTTCCACGGTGGTGTGTGGTGCGGCTGCCGCGATGCCGAACACCTGCTGCAGCGTGCCGTATTCGTCGTCTTGGCCCTGCACCGCCAGCACCGGGCAGGTGAGGGCGGGCAGCATCGCCTCGATGGACCAGTCGCGAAACGCGGGCGACAGCCACACGTCGTTCCAGCCCCAGAAGGCGGAATCCGGGTCGCGGTGGTGGCGGGCCAGGCGCTCGCGCAGGTCGGTGGTCTGGTAGGCCTCGCGCGCCTGCGCGATGCTGGCCACCGAGACGTCTTCCACCATGATGTGCGGGGCCAGCACCACCAGCCCCGCCACGCTGTCCGTGTGATGTGCCGCGTGGATCAGGGCGATGGAGCCGCCGTCGCTGTGGCCGAGCAGCCAGAGCGGGCGGCGTGTGCCGTCCACGCCCAGCGCCTGCAAGAGCGCGGGCAAGACCTCCAGCGCCTGGCGCTCCAGAAAGTCCGGCGGCAGCGGCTCATCCAGCGGGCGGGGTGTGGACTGGCCGTAACCCGGCCGCGAGTACACCAGCCCTTGCCAGCCCAGGCGCTCGCACAACCGGGAGGGGAAGTCGCGCCACATCGACACCGAGCCCAGGCCTTCGTGCAGAAACACCAGCAACGGGCCGTTGCTCGGTCCTGCTTCTATCCACTGGTGTTCGATGGCCACCGGGCGGCCCGCCCAGGCCATCGAACAGAACTGGGGGGCGCGTGCGGTCATGCCTGTTTTTCGCGCTCGCGCAACCGGAAGCGCTGGATTTTGCCGGTGGCGGTCTTGGGCAAGTCGCTCACGAACTCGATCTGGCGCGGGTACTTGTAGGGCGCGAGCTTGTCTTTGACGAAGGCCTTGAGTTCGTCTTCCGTCACGGGCTGTTTGCCGGTGAGCACCACAAAGGCCTTGGTCTTGACCAGGCCGTCGGCATCGTTCACGCCGATGACGGCGGCCTCCAGCACAGCGGGGTGCTGCACCAGCGTGGCCTCCACCTCGAAGGGCGAGACGTAGATGCCACTGACCTTGAGCATGTCGTCGCTGCGCCCGCCGTAGGTGTAGCTGCCGTCGCTGTTGCGCACGTATTTGTCGCCACTTTTGGTCCAGCCGCCCTGGAAGGTTTCGCGGGTTTTTTCACGGTTGCCCCAGTACATCATGGCCGCCGACGGGCCGTGGATGTAGAGGTCGCCCGGCTCGCCGTCGGGCACCGGGCCACCGTCATCGCCACGCAGCTCGATCTCGTAACCCGGCACCGGCCAGCCGGTGGTGCCGTAGCGCACGCGGTCGGGGCGGTTGGACAGGAAGATGTGCAGCATTTCCGTGGAGCCGATGCCGTCCACGATGTCGATGCCAAAGTGGCGCTTGAAGCGTTCCCCCAGTTCGGCCGGCAAGGCCTCACCGGCGGAGGACACCAGGCGCAACGCCACCTCGCTGGCGGCCGGCAGCTGTGCGTTCGCCAGCATGCCGGCAAAGCCGGTGGGGGCGCCGTAAAACACCGTGGGCTTGACCCCGCCCACACCACCGGTCCAACGCTTGAAGGTGGCCTCGGGTGTGGGGCGCTCGGCCATCAGCAAGGTGGTGGCGCCCACCGCCATGGGGAAGGTCAGCGCATTGCCCAGGCCGTAGGCAAAAAACAGCTTGGCGGCTGAAAAACAGACGTCGTTTTCGGTGAGCTGAAGCACGCGTTTGCCGTACAGCTCGCCGGTCCAGTAGGGGTTGCCGTGCGAGTGCACCGTGCCCTTGGGCCGGCCGGTGGAGCCGGACGAGTAGAGCCAGAAGCCGGGGTCGTCGGGCGAGGTGGGGGCAGGCTTGGCGGCGGGTGTGTGGGCGGCGACGAAGGCCGCCATGTCCACCTCGGCCGGGTGCAGCGGCGCGGCTGGCCGCGAGACGATGACCTTTTTCACCTCGTGGTCGCTTTTGACCATGGCTGAGGTCAACACGGGCAGCAGCGCGCCCGACACCAGGGCCGCCTGCGCGCGCGAATGCTCCAGCATGTACGCGTAGTCGTCGGCGGTGAGCAGGGTGTTGACGGCCACCGGCACCACACCCGCGTACAGCGCGCCCAAAAAGGCCACGGGCCAATCGTTGTTGTCGTGCATGAGCAGCAGCACGCGCTCTTCGCGGCGCAGGCCCAGGGCCAGCAGGCCGTTGGCCACGCGGCGCACGCGCTCGAACAGCGCGCCGTAGGTCAGGCCGCCTTGGTCGTCGATGAACGCGGTCTTGTCCAGGCGCGCTGCGTTGCACTCGATGAGGTGTTGTGCAAAGTTGAAGCTGCTGCCGGGTGCGGGCACGTCAAGCGTTGTGTTGTCCATGGTTGTCTCCTCTTTTTTTGGTGCTTCAGGCTTTGGCGGTTGCCGGGGCCACGCCCGCCCCCAGCACCGCCGTGCTGGCCTGGATGGCGCTGCGCTGGTGGTAGAAGCGCAGCGCGCGCAGGCCACCCAGCTCCTCGCCCCCACCGGCCCGGCCGGGGCCGCCGTGTTGCGACTGTGGCATCACATTGCCGTGGCCGGTGTGTGCCGCCTTCACGTCGGGGCTGATCACATGCACACGGCCATGGCTGTCTGCCAGGGCCAGTGCGATGCGGGCCAGGTCGTCGGCTTGTGTGCCGTACACCGACGCCACCAGCGAACCCTGCCCTCGGCGCACCAGCGCCAGCGCATGGGCTTCGTCGCGGTAGGGCATGAGGGTGGCCACCGGGCCAAACACCTCCACGTCGTGCACCACGGGGTGGTTGTCGGGGTTGCGCGCGCCCAACAAGGTGGGGCCCACGCAGCAGGCCTGCGCCGGGTCGGCGTCCACCAGTGGCAGGGTATTGCCGTCAAACAAGACCTCGGTGTGGGCTTTGAGCGCTTGCAGGCCTTCTTGCACGGCATTGAACTGGGCCCGGCTCACCACCGCGCCCATGCGCACGGCTTCATTGCGCGGGTTGCCCACGGTGGTGCTGGCCAGCCGCGCCGCGATGGCGCTGGCGGCGCTGTCGAACAAGGCTTCTGGCACAAAGATGCGGCGGATGGCGGTGCACTTCTGGCCCGACTTGACCGTCATCTCGCGCACCACCTCTTTCACCAGCAGGTCCAGCGCTTCGGCATTGGCTTCGCCGGGCGCGAGCAGGGCCGAGTTCACGCTGTCCGCCTCGATGTTGACGCGCACCGAACGTTGCACCACCGCCGGGTGCGAGCGGATGACGGCGGCGGTGTCGGCCGAGCCGGTGAAAGACACCACGTCAAAGGCCTGCAATTGGTCCATGAGCCCGCTGGCGCTGCCACAAATGACGGACAACGCACCGGCGGGCAGGATGCCGGCATTGACCACGTCCTGCACCATGCGTTGGGTGAGCCAGGCGGTGGCGGTAGCAGGTTTGACGATGACAGGCGCACCCGAGAGCAGGGCGGGCGCTGCCTTTTCCCACAGACCCCAGCTGGGGAAGTTGAAGGCGTTGATGAACAGGGCCACGCCGCGCGTGGGCACCGCCACGTGTTGCGACTGGAACAGGGGGTCTTTGCCCAGCCGTGCCGCATCGCCTTCGGTGAGGTGGAACACGTCGCCCAGGCCATCGCCCAACTTGGCGTAGACGCCCACGGTGTAGATGCCACCGTCCACATCCACCGCCGTGTCGGCCTTGACGGTGCCGCTGTTGGCCACTGAGATCGCTTCGTAGTCGGCGCGGTTGGCCTGCAGCACCTGGGCCACCTGGGCCAGCAAGGCGGCGCGCTGGCGGTAGGTGAGCGCGCGCAGCGCCTGGCCACCCACTTCGCGGGCAAAGCGGAAGGCTTCGGGCAGGTCCAGACCGGTGGCATCTACGCGGGCCAGTTCGGTGCCGAGGATGGGATCAAACAAGGGGGTGCCGGCGCCGGTGCCGTGGATCCATTGGCCGCCCACGAAGTTGGGCAGCAGGGGGGATGAGGTGGTCAAGGTGAGATCCTTTGAGAGAGATGAACTTCAGTATTCGATAGCGCCACAGCGTATGAGGCAACCCAGCCGGGGATGCCGCCGGGCCGGCTTCGCCGGACGGCTGGCATCGCCCCCTGGGGTGGGACGCCGAAGGCGGCGCGGGGGGAGCCCCATCTCAGCGCGTGAATTCGATGCGGCCTTCGGGCAACAAATAGAGCACCAACGCACGTCCGTTGGCCACGGTGGGTGGGTGGGCGCTGCCGGGGCCGTACACCAGCCAGCCGGCACCGTGGCCGTCAAACGTGGCCGTGTTGTCCTGGGGCATGATGAGGTCGATCTCGCCCAGCGGGTGGGTGTGGTGGGGGCCGGCAACCGTGTCCATGTCCACCACGTCCACCGAAAAGCCGTGCAGTTCATCGCTGGGCTTGAAGATGCGGCCGTACTTGATGCCGCCGCCCTCGCGCTGGCACAACCAGCCGGCGGCCACGCCCACTTCGCAGGCGGACTTGAGCTGCTGGTACAGGGGGGAGGTGGCACCGTGTTCGGTGTTGAGCCAGGTGTGCAGCTCCTGGTCCAGCGGGCGGTTGCCGATGGCGCGTGTGATCTGCTGCAACAGCGCCTTGAATGCATCTGGGTTCATGTTCATCTCCTCATTCTTCCGCTTGCGTCGCGCGGCAATATGAAATATCGTGCAGGTAGCGAAGGTTATCCAAAAACGATTGAATGTCAAGCAATATATTGCATGTTTCGGGCGGGGCCGCCGCCGACCAGCGCCATCCTTTCCTGGTCCAACTGGGGGAGCGGGTGCGTTCTACACGTGCGCGCCGGGGCATGACGCGCAAGGCCTTGGCGTTGGCGGCGGACGTGTCCGAGCGCCACTTGGCCAACCTGGAGTACGGCGAGGGCAATGTGTCCATCCTGCTCCTGATGCAGGTGGCGAGTGCCTTGCAGGCGTCGGCGGCCGAGCTGTTGGGCGACGTCACCACCCAATCATCGGAGTGGCTGCTGATCCGCGAGTTGTTGACCAACCAGGACGAGGCCACGCTGCGCCGTGCCCGTATTGCCTTGGCTGAAATGCTGGGCACGGCGTCCAAACAGCGAGGGCAAAGCTGTTGTGTGGCCTTGATCGGTTTGCGCGGTGCGGGCAAGTCCACGCTGGGGCAGATGCTGGCCGATGACCTGGGCTACCCCTTTGTGGAACTGAGCCGCGAAATCGAGAAGTTTGCCGGTTGCAGCGTGTCGGAAATTCAGGCCCTGTACGGGCAAAACGCTTACCGCCGCTACGAGAGAAGGGCGGTGGAAGAGGCGATTCAGATCTACCCCGAGGCGGTGCTCGCCACGCCGGGCGGGCTGGTGTCCGATGCGGCCACCTTCAACCTCCTTCTGGGTCACTGCACCACAGTGTGGCTGCAGGCCGATCCCGAGGACCACATGGGCCGTGTGCGCGCGCAGGGCGATTTGCGGCCCATGGCCGCCAGCGCCGAGGCCATGGACGACCTGAAGAACATCCTCAAAGGGCGTTCGGCGTTTTACGCCAAGGCGCAATACCGCGTGAACACCAGCGAACAGCCGTTGGACGAAACCTTTGTGGTGCTGCGCGCCACCGTGCGGGAGGCTTTGGGTCTGCCGGTGTGAGTGCCGCGATGCGGTGCTGATGTTTTGAAAAAACATGCAGAAAATTGCTTGACGTCGTTTTCAAACATGCACTATGATGCACATCAACGAGATGCAACATGCTGCATCTCACCACCAGGAGACAGCCCATGAACGCACCCGCCCCCATCCAGGTCCAGCTCGCCGAACCCGTGGACTACCGCACCCACCCCAGCCAGTACCGCCACTGGAAGCTGAGTTTCAACGGCCCGGTGGCCACCCTGGCGGCCGATTTCGACGAAAACGCCGGCTTGCGCCCTGGCTACAAGCTCAAACTCAACAGTTACGACCTGGGTGTGGACGTTGAGTTGAACGATGCCATCAACCGCATTCGCTTTGAGCACCCCGAAGTGCGCACCGTGGTCGTCACCAGCGCCAAGGAGAAGGTGTTCTGCTCGGGCGCCAACATCTTCATGCTGGGCGTGAGCAGCCACGCCTGGAAGGTGAACTTCTGCAAGTTCACCAACGAGACACGCAACGGCCTGGAAGACTCGTCGCAGCACAGTGGTCTGAAATTCCTGGCCGCCGTGAACGGCGCTTGCGCCGGTGGCGGTTACGAGCTGGCCTTGGCGTGCGATGAAATCCTTCTGGTGGACGACCGCAGCAGCGCCGTCAGCTTGCCCGAGGTGCCCCTGCTGGGCGTGTTGCCCGGCACCGGTGGCCTGACCCGCGTGACCGACAAGAAGAAAGTCCGTCACGACCTGGCCGACATCTTCTGCACCAGCGTGGAAGGTGTTCGTGGCCAGAAAGCCAAAGACTGGCGCCTGGTGGACCACATCGCCAAGCCGGCCCAGTTTGCCGCCAAGGTGCAAGAGCGTGCCCTCGAGCTGGCTGCTCTGAGCGACCGGCCTGCCGACGCCAAGGGCGTCGAGCTGCCGCTGGTGCAGCGCACCATCGCCGGTGACACGCTGAGCTACGCCAACGTCACGGTCGAGATCGACCGCGCCAAGCGCACCGCCACCTTCACGGTCAAGGCCCCCACCGGCGCGCAGCCGAGCGACGTGGCCGGCATCGAAGCCGCAGGTGCCGCCTGGTACCCGCTGCAAATGGGTCGCGAACTGGAAGACGCCATCCTGCACATGCGCACCAACGAGCTGGACATCGGCACCTGGCTGATCAAGACCTCGGGTGACGCCGCTGCCGTGTTGGCCATGGACGCCGTGCTGCTGGCGAACAAGAACCACTGGTTGGTGCGCGAGACCATCGGCCTGCTGCGCCGCACCTTCAGCCGCCTGGATGTGTCCTCGCGCAGCCTGTTTGCCCTCGTCGACAGCGGCACCTGCTTCGCCGGCACCCTGCTGGAGCTGGCCCTGGCGTGCGACCGCAGCTACATGCTGGCCCTGCCCGACGACGAAGCTGCCGCGCCCAAGATTGCTGTGAGCGAAGCCAACTTCAGCCTCTACCCCATGGTGACGGGGCAGACCCGCCTGGGCCGCCGCTTCTACGACGAAGCCCCCGCCCTGGAGGCTGTGCGCGCCACCTTGGGCAAATCGCTGGACGCAGATGCCGCCTTCGCCGTGGGCCTGGTCACCAGCAACCCCGACGACATCGACTGGGCCGACGAAATTCGCATCGCCATCGAAGAGCGTGTGGCCATGTCACCCGACGCGCTGACGGGCATGGAAGCCAACCTGCGTTTCAACGGTCCCGAGAACATGTTCACCCGCGTGTTCGGTCGCCTCACCGCCTGGCAGAACTGGATTTTCCAGCGCCCCAACGCCGTAGGTGAAAAGGGCGCTTTGAAGGTTTATGGCAAAGGCGACAAGGCCGTCTTCGACTGGAACCGCGTCTAAGCCTCTCGTTTTCGTTGTGCGGCGCGGGTCCGGGTGGCGCGCCGCAACCGAACCCATTCCACCGTTGAAATCCCAGGAGACCTCCATGTCCAACATCGACTACAGCGAGAAGATTCCCAACAACGTGAACCTGGCCGAAGACCGCACGCTCAAGCGCGCGCTCGAACAGTGGCAGCCCAACTACCTGAACTGGTGGAACGACATGGGCCCGGATGGCTCGCAGAACTTCGATGTCTACCTGCGCACCGCCGTGAGCGTGGACCCGCAGGGCTGGGCGCAATTCGGCCACGTCAAGATGCCCGACTACCGCTGGGGCATCTTCCTGAACCCGGCCGAACAAGACCGCAAGATCCACTTCGGTGACCACAAGGGCGAAGCCGCCTGGCAAGACGTGCCTGGCGAATACCGCGCCAACCTGCGCCGCATCATCGTCACGCAGGGCGACACCGAGCCGGCATCGGTCGAGCAGCAACGCCACCTGGGCCTGACCTGCCCCAGCCAGTACGACCTGCGCAACCTCTTTCAAGTGAACGTGGAAGAGGGCCGCCACCTGTGGGCCATGGTCTACCTGCTGCACAAGTACTTCGGCAAGGACGGCCGCGAAGAAGGCGAGGCCCTGCTGGAGCGCAACAGCGGCAACAAAGACAACCCGCGCATCCTGGAAGCCTTCAACGAAGAAACGCCCGACTGGCTGTCCTTCTTCATGTTCACCTACTTCACCGACCGTGACGGCAAGTTCCAGCTCTGCGCCTTGGCAGAAAGCAGCTTCGACCCGCTGGCCCGCACCACCAAGTTCATGCTGACCGAAGAGGCCCACCACATGTTCGTGGGCGAATCGGGTGTGAGCCGCGTCATCAACCGCACCTGCCAGGTGATGAACGAGCTCAAGACCGACGACCCAGCCAAGCTGCGTGCCGCTGGCGTGATCGACCTGCCCACCATCCAGCGCTACCTGAACTTCCACTTCTCGGTGACCATCGACCTCTTCGGTGCCGACGAGTCCAGCAACGCCGCCACCTTCTACAGCACCGGCTTGAAAGGCCGTTACGAAGAAGGCAAGCGCACCGACGATCACCAACTGCGTGGCCAGTTCTACAAAGTGCTGAACGTGCAGAACGGCCAGCTGGTGGAAAAAGAAGTGCCCATGCTCAACGCGCTGAACGAAGTGCTGCGCGACGACTACATCAAGGACAGCGTGGGTGGCGTGGAGCGCTGGAACAAGGTGATTGAGAAGGCCGGCATCCCCGTGCGCCTGTCGGTGCCGCACAAGGCCTTCCACCGCAACATCGGCCTGCTCAAGGGCGTGAAGGTGGCCCCGGATGGCCGCGTAATTTCCGAATCCGAATGGAACGCCAACCGCGACAACTGGTTGCCCAGCGAAGCCGACCGCGCCTTTGTGGCCAGCCTGATGGGCCGTGTGGTCGAGCCCGGCAAGTTCGCCAACTGGATCGCGCCTCCGGTCATGGGCATCAACCGCCAGCCGGTCGATTTCGAGTACGTCAGGTTTAATTGACCCCCCGCGCCGCGCCTAAGGGCGCGTCACCCCCCAGGGGGCGATGCCTGCGGGCCGGGAAACCCGGACCCGCGGCATCCTTGGTTAAGTCACATGCTCCGGAGAGGTCGCTGCGTTGGAGGCGTCTTTCCTCGTCGCACCGAGCATGGGTTGGGGTGACTGGCGCAGTGAGGTAAAGGAGGAGCCGGCCGCAGGCCGGCGGGGGACACGAACGAAGCCAGTCACCCCAGCCCATGCGGCGCCACACCAATGCAGTGCGTCCCCCAGAATCCAGCCATACACTGCCCAAAAAACACACGGAGATTCCCATGAACGCGCCCGCTGAAGCCGCCATCGTCAAGCAGCATCTGATCGACCCCGAGATTTGCATCCGCTGCAACACCTGCGAATCCATCTGCCCGGTGGGCGCCATCAGCCACGACTCGCGCAACTACGTGGTGGACATCGACATCTGCAACTGGTGCAACGACTGCATCTCGCCATGCCCCACCGGCAGCATCGACAACTACCGCAAGGTGCTCAAGGTCAAGGCCTACAGCCTGGCCGAGCAGCTGAGCTGGGACGTGTTGCCCGCCGAGCTGAGCGCTGCCGAGCTGGTGGCCGATGGCGCGGTTGCGGAAGCCGAACCGGTCGTGGCGCCCGAACCCGTTCCGAGTGCCCTGGCCGAAGCCGGCGCACCCGTCTTCAACAGCGCCCAGTACGGCGCCACATTGCCCCCATGGTCGGCCGCCCACGCCTACACCAACCTCTACGGCCCCAAAGCCGCACAGAAAACCATCGAAGCCACCGTCAGTGGCAACGTGCGTGTCACCGAAGTGGGAAAAACCGCCGGTGGCGACTACGACACCCACCACATCGTGCTGGACTTCGGCACCATGCCCTTCCCGGTGCTCGAAGGCCAGAGCATTGGCATCGTCCCGCCCGGAACCGACGACAAGGGCCGCCCCCACCACGCGCGCCAGTACAGCATCGCCAGCCCGCGCAACGGCGAACGCCCCGGCTACAACAACCTGTCGCTGACCATCAAACGTGTGCTCGAAGACCACCAGGGCCAGCCCGTGCGTGGTGTGGCCAGCAACTATATGTGCGACCTCAAGGTGGGCGACAAGGTGCAGGTCATCGGCCCGTTTGGCAGCAGCTTCCTGATGCCCAACCACCCGCGCTCCAGCATCGTCATGATCTGCACCGGCACCGGCTCGGCGCCCATGCGTGCCATGACCGAGTGGCGGCGCCGTTTGCGGGCGAGCGGCAAGTTCGAGGGCGGCAAGCTGATGTTGTTCTTTGGTGCCCGCACACCTGAGGAACTGCCTTACTTTGGTCCGTTGAACAACCTGCCCAAGGATTTCATCGACATCGAGTTCGCCTTTTCGCGCGAGGCCGGCAAACCCAAACGCTACGTGCAAGACGCGATGCGTGAACGTGCGCCCGACCTCGCCGCTTTGCTGACCGACCCGAACGCCTGCTTCTACGTCTGTGGCCTCAAGGCCATGGAAGAGGGCGTGGTGCTCGCGCTCAAAGACATCGCCACCCAGGCCGGCCTCGATTGGGACACCGTGGGCACCGCGCTCAAACGCGACGGGCGCCTGCATCTGGAAACCTACTGACCCAGGTCAAAGGCCCGCTGGCGGGCGGGGGACACAATCCCCCGAATGGATACCCAGCGCACGCCTGTCCCTGCAGCCGCCCCCCACAGCACACTCGAAGACCTGCAAGGCCTGCTGACCGGCTGCCTGTTTGTGGCGCTGGCGGTGCTGATGTTCCGGCAGGGGCAACTGCTCACCGGTGGCACCACCGGCCTGGCCTTCGTGCTGCACTACGTCAGCCAGTGGCCGCTGGGTGCCTGGCTGTTTGTGGTCAATTTGCCGTTCTACGTGTTCGCCTGGCTGGCGCTGGGACCGGTGTTCACGCTCAAGTCGTTTGCTGCCGTGGGCCTCATGTCGTTGTATGTGGAGGTGTTGCCACACCTTGTGGGGTTTGCGCACCTGGACCCGGCGTTTGCGGCCGTCATGGGCGGACTGCTGGCCGGCACCGGCATCCTCATCCTCATCCGGCACGGCGCCAGCCTGGGCGGCATCGGCGTGTTGGCCATCTACCTGCAAAAAACGCGCGGCTGGCGCGCAGGCGCCATCCAGATGGGGGCCGACGTGCTGATTTTGGCGTTGGGCTTGGCGGTGCTGCCGCCGCTGCAATTGCTGCTCTCGGTGCTCGGTGCGGTGGCGCTCAACTTTGTGATTGCCGTCAACCACCGCACCGACCGCTACTTCGGCGTCTGAGCCCTGTCGGGACTGGGCGCGCGGGAGAAGGCAAGCCGGGAGGCACCGCCGGGCCGGCTCTGCTGGACGGCTGGTGCCGCCCCCTTGAGGGGGGATGCGGCCACGCGCAGCGGGCAAGCGGCGGGGGTGGGCTGTATCAATCCACCTTGGCGCCGCTGATCTTCACCACCCGCTCGTACTTGGCACGCTCGCGTTTCATGAACTCGTCGAACTGCTCCGGCGTGCTGGGCGCGGGCTCGGCCATCAGGTTGCCAAACCGGGTTTTCACCTCGGGCGATTTGAGCGCGTCCACAAACGCGGTGTTGAGCTTTTGCACCACGTCGCGCGGCGTGCCGGCGGGGGCGATCAGGCCCCACCAGGTGTCGATGGCAAAACCCTTGTAGGTCTCGGCCACGGTGGGCACGTCGGGCATCACGGCCGAGCGCTCCAGTGTGGTCACGGCCAGGGCCTTGAGCTTGCCCGAGCGGATGTTGGGCGCGGCCGTGGCCAGGTTGTCGAAGTTGAAATCCACCTGGCCCGACAGCAGGGCGAGTTGTGCCGGGTTGCCACCGTTGTAGGGGATGTGCAGTGCGAAGATGCCGGCCTGGTTCTTGAACATTTCGCCCGCCAGGTGGCCGGCGCTGCCGTTGCCACCCGAGCCGTAGTTGAGCTTGGCGGGGTTGGCCTTGGCGTACTTCACCAGGTCGGCCAAGCTGTGGATGTTCAGGCGCTGTGCGGTCTCGGCGTTGATGACCAGCACGTTGGGCACACGCAGCATCTGCGTGACCGGCGCAAAGTCCTTGGCTGGGTCAAACGGCAGTTTGCTGAACAGCCAGGGGTTGATGCCGTGTGAGGCGGTGGTGGCAATGCCCAGCGTCAGCCCGTCGGGCGCGGCCTTGGCCACCGCGTCCACGCCGATGTTGCCGCCGCCACCGGGGCGGTTCTCGATGATCACCGTGCCCAGCGAGTCCTTCACCCGTTCGGCCAGGATGCGCGCCGTCACGTCGATGGGGCCACCGGCCGCGAAGGGCACGATGACGCGTGTGGTGCGTGCTTGGGCGTGTGCGGCCAGGGGCGCCAAAGCGGCGAGGGTAGCGGCAGTGATGATCGTGCGGCGTTGCATGGTGTCTCCTTATGTGGGGGCTTAGGCAGCAGCTTTGTCGGCCGCGCTGGTGAATGAATCGGCAAAAAATTCGTCTTCAGGTAGGCCGGCTTGGGTGGTGTAGTCGGCGCGTGCCGAGTCCACCACGATGGGCGCGCCACAAGCGTACACCTGGTGGCCGGAGAGGTCGGCAAAGTCCTGCAGCACCGCGCGGTGCACAAAGCCTGTGCGACCGGTCCAGCCATCCTCAGGCAACGCGTCCGAAATCACGGGCACATAGCTCAGCCAGGGCAGGGCGGCGGCCTGTGCGGCCAACCAGTCGTGCTGGTACAGGTCGGCCGGGCGGCGGCCGCCCCAGTACACCGTGGTGGGGCGGGTGATGCCCTTGGCGACCATGTGCTCGATCAGCGCCTTGATGGGCGCAAAACCGGTGCCCGAGGCCAGCATGACGATGGGCTTGGTGCTGTCCTCGCGCAGGAAGAAGCTGCCGTAAGGCCCTTCGATGCGCAGGATGTCTTTTTCCTTCATCGCGCCGAACACGTGGTCAGTGAACTTGCCGCCGGGCATGTGGCGCAGGTGCAGCTCCAGTCCGGGTTTGTCGGCCTGGGTGTGGGGTGCGTTGGCCATGGAGTAGCTGCGGCGGTCGCCGTCGCGCAACAAAAACTCCACGTACTGGCCGGCGTGGTACTGGAACTGGTCGGTGGCGGGCAGCTGCAGGCGCAACACCACCACGTCGCTGGACACGCGTTCGAGTGCACTCACACGCACCGGCATTTTTTTGATGGGGAAGGCCCCGGCTTCGGTCACCTGGCGGGATTCGAGCACCACGTCGGTCTGGGGCACGCCGCAGCAGGTCAGCACATAACCGGCGGCTTCTTCGTCGGCGCTCAAAGCCTTGGCCTGGTGCGGGCCGTGGACAACGACACCTTCGAGCTTCTTGCACTTGCACGAACCACAGGCGCCGTCCTTGCAGCCATAGGGCAGGCCAATGCCCTGGCGGATGCCGGCGGCCAGCATGGACTCGCCAGCGTCGGCGGTGAAGGCGCGGCCGCTGGGCTGAACGGTGATGGTGAATGTCATACTCGGAATCAATGAATCGCAATGGAAAGCGGCGCCGACAGGCGCCGCCACGATGCGTGCGATTGTCTCAAATTTGACCGAATGGACGGTTTCGAATGAATTTGATCGGCGCCCGCCCGGCGCGTTTTCGGCGCCTGCGCGTGTTGGTGGTGGGCTGTGGTGACGTGGGCCAGCGTGCCGCGCGCGAATTGGGCGCTGCCCAAGGCCGGGTGCGGGTGTTGGCCCTGACCTCCTCGCCGGAACGTGTGGCCGCCTTGCGTGGCCAAGGCATCACGCCACTGCTGGGCAACCTCGACCAACCCGACAGCCTGCGCCGCCTGGCCGGCCTGGGCCAGCGTGTGCTGCACCTGGCGCCGCCGCCCTCACAAGACCTGGCCGACTGGCGTCAAGACCCCCGCACCCGTGGTTTGCTGCAGGTGTTGGCGCGCCGCGCGCCGCCCTGGGCGCTGGTGTATGGCTCCACCAGCGGGGTGTACGGCGACTGTGGCGGCGCCTGGGTCGCAGAAACGCGTGCACCCACACCCCAAACACCCCGGGCCATGCGCCGCGTGGACGCCGAAGCCTCGGTGCGTGCGTGGGGCCGCGCCTTGGGTGTGCCGGTGAACGTGTTGCGCATCCCCGGCATCTACGCGCCCGACCGCGACGGTGGCACGCCCCAGGCGCGCCTGCAACGCGGCACGCCGGTGCTGCGCCCCGAGGACGACGTGTTCACCAACCACATCCATGCCGACGACCTCGCCCGCGCCTGTGTGCGTGCCCTCATGGCGCCCAAGGCCCAGCGTGTGGTCAACGTGAGCGACGACACCGAGCTGAAGATGGGCGACTACTTCGACCTGGCCGCCGACCTGTATGGCCTGCCGCGTCCGCCCCGTGTGTCGCGCGAGAGCGCCCAGCAGCAGTTGCCCCTGAGCCTGCTGAGCTTCATGGGCGAGTCGCGCCGCTTGAGCAACCAGCGCATGAAGCGCGAACTGCGGCTGGTGCTGCGCTACCCCACGGTGGCGCAGGGCCTGGCCGCTTCACGATGAAGGAGCGACCATGTTTCCCACGCTGGATTTGAGAGCCGCTGCCACCGACCACGCGCGTGGCCTCATCCATGGCCAGGGCGCGCGTGCCCAGGTGGCGCACAGCGTGTCCACCTACGCCCGCATGTTCGCGGGCTGTGGCATCTCGTGGACCCAGGCGTGCGAACGGGCGCAGGCCTATGCAGAGGTGATCGCGGCGTTGAGCCCGCGTTGGCTTGCTGAAATTCAAGGCATTGCCGAAGGCAGTGGACAGCCGCTGGCGGCCATTCTGGCGCTGAACTGCCGCACCGAAATCTTGCCGCCCGGCTTGTATGCCGAGGCGCCCGACCCGGCCTTGGTGCATGCGGCGTTGACCGCCAACACCGCCCTGGGCCTGTCCGATTGGGGTTCCGATGCACAAGCCGAGGCCTTGTCGGCGGCGGCCACCCGAGCCCACGAAGAAGGCGAATGCACCACCCTGTGTGTGGCGCCGCCAGCCACCGCCGATGGCCACACCTGGCTGGCGCAGAACTGGGACTGGCTGGGCCGCCAGCGCGCCGCGCTGGTGCTGCTCAAAACACCCGGTCCCGAGGGCCACACCATCACCACCCTCACCGAGGCCGGCATGTTGGCCAAGATAGGCTTGCACGAAGCCGGGTTCGGGCTGGGCTTGAACATCCTGCGTTCGGTGGACGATGGCGCGCGGCCCGGTGTGCCGGTGCATGTGTTGTTGCGGCACTTGCTGGACTGCAACAGCCTGGCCCAGGCCAGAAGCGAGCTGGACCGCGCGGCGCGCTTGGGTTTTGGCGCCGGCTCCAACATCGCCTGTGTGGATGCCCGCGGCGACATTGCCTGTTTTGAACTGGCCCCGGCGGGCTGGGCCGAATGGCCCGCCGTGCGTGGCCGCGTGAGCCACAGCAACCACTACCTGAGCCCGGCTTTGCAAGCGGTGCAGGCGCCTATGGCGGTGGCGCTGTCCACCCAGTCGCGGCTGGAGACGTCCTGCCGACATGGCGAGGCCGCCCAAGTGGACCGGGCCGGACTGGAGGCCTTTCTGCGCGACACCAGCGGCGGCTACCTTGCGGTGTGCCGCCACCCCGATCCGGCCTTGCCGCCCGAGGCGTGTGTGGAAAGTGTGGCGGGCGTGATGATCGACGCCACCGCGCGCCAGATGTGGGTGGCACCGGGGGTGCCCGACACCGTGGCGTTTCAAGCCGTTTGACCCCACAGACAGGCTTCGCTGCCGTTGCAGCGGTACACCGGCTGTTGTGCCACTGCGTGTGGGCTCAGGCAGAGCAGCGCGGCAAGGGCCAGTGATGAGCGGGCTGCGGTTGTTCTTTTCATCTTGTTTGCGGCGCGCTCACGCCGCCCAGCGCTCGCCATCTGCGCGCCGCGCCCGCCCCAGCGCTTCCAGCGTTTCGAGGATGCGTGGCAAGCCTTTTCTCCACGGCCCCTTGCCTTTGAAGTGGCTTTCGATGGCGGGTACGGCCAGCGGGCTGGGGCTGCCGGCCAGCACCTGCGCCACGGCGCGCACCTGGTCGGGCAGGGCGGGGGGCCAGGGTTGTGCGGTCAAGGTGGGCGCCACGGCGGCGGTGGCGGCGGTGTCCTCTGGCGTGTCGAGCTCGGCGTTGGCCTGGGCCTCGGCTTGTGTTTCCACGCCCTCAATGCCGGCTTGTTGTGGCGCGGGGGCGGCGGTGGCGATGGCCGCGCGCCGTGCCGGGTCTTGAAACTCGGGGCGCAGCCAGCGCACGGTGCCGGCGGCTTCTTCGGCGGCGCGTTTGGCGTTCAGCGCCACCAGGCGCTCCAGCAGGGTTTCGGTCCACGTGGTGCGGGCGGCTTCATCGGCCCAGGGCACGGGGCCGAGGTCGCTCCAGCCGTAGGCGGCCAACACGGCGGCGTCCAGTTCGTCGTGTTGGCTTTGCAGCACGCTCACCAGGGCTTGTTCGTGCACCAGCTTGTCTTTGGCGGTCAGCGCTTCGCCCCGGCGCAGTTTGTCCAGCACGTTGTACATGCCGGTCAGCGTGACGCCCGCGTGTGCGGCCTGGCGGGCTTTGCGGTGGGCGTCGAGTTGTTCGGCCAGTTGGCGGATGCGCTCAGTCAGGGCGGGGGTGAGGCCGGTGTCGTCGGAGGGGAATGGGAAGGGCTCGAAGCAGCGCGATTTGTTGTAGCGTGGGTCGTTCCCCACGCCCAGCCGGCCACCCGCTGCCAGCGCCCATTCGACATGGATTTGGCTGGAGAGGATGCCGAGCCAGGTCGCGTCGTCAGTCGCAATAGCTACCAGCATGTTGTCCGGCAAGATGCTGACATCGAGAAACTGAAAAACGCGGTGTTTTGATGTCTCGACGGTTGCGATGTAACGCCCGAGTCCAGCCAATTGCTTGCGGAGTTTCGGATTGGTCTCGCCAAACAACCACCAATTGCGTTTTCTTGATTCCCGATTGTTGTTATCCCGCTCTGGTTTTACACGTTCAACCAGCCACTGGTAGATCGCAGGAAAGCACTCACGCAATTCGTCAGCACCCATGCCGAAAGTGTCAATCACCAACACATCTCGCGAGGTGGCCATAAGGTCGCGGCCGTTGCGGTATTCGCGGATGGGGGCATTGTTGGCGGGCGTGCCCTCACCCCCGCCCTCTCCCATAGGGAGAGGGAGCAAGGCAGCAGCTTCCGCGCGGGTGACGATGAAGCCTGCTCCAAACAGTTGAACACCTCGATTGCTGAGGTTCAGATTGGCAAGCTGCGGTTTTGTACCTGAAACATTTGCGCCCAAACGCAGGTCGGCGTGGAGTTGGCCGCGCTGTTCCTCAAGTTCGACGTTGACCTCATCGTTGTCAGCGGTGCGTTCGTGGGTCACAGTCAGCAACCTGCCTTCTTCAGCAGCAGCGGTGCCCACGCTCATGGCAATGCGCACAGCAGCGCCCTGCGCGCTGTCCACCCACGGGTGGTCGGGCACGGCAAAGGCCAGGGTCAGTGGCTGTTTGGGCGCGTCCAGGTGCTGTTCGATCACGCGGCGGTTGAAGGTCTGGCGCAGGCTGTTGGTGGTGATGAAGCCAAAACGTTTGGCTTCGCCCGCGCGCACGGCGTTGGCGGCTTTGTGCCACCAATACATCACAAAGTCGGCGCTTTCGGGCACCTCGGGCCAGGTGGCGCGCAGGGTTTCGGTGTAGCCGTCGCCCAAGGCGGAGCGCATGGCGCCAGCGCCAATAAACGGCGGATTCCCCACAATGAAATCCGCCTGCGGCCACGCGGCCGGGCGCGGGTTGATGTAGCGCCACTGCGGCACCTGGGCGGCTTCGTCGGGCACGTCTTCGCCGGTGACGGGGTGCTTCTTGAACGTCACGCCGTCCCAGCGGGTGATGGGGCGGCCGGTGTCGTCGGTGGCAATTTCGGCACGGTCGTAAGCCAGCACGGCGTCGCGGTGTTCGATGTTGCCGTAGTCGTGCACCACGGGTTCGGCCACGCTGGCCAGGCCGCGTGTGCGCACATGCCATTGCAGCCAGCCGATCCACAGCACCAGCTCGGCCAGGGCGGCGGCGCGTTCGTTCAACTCGATGCCGCGCAGTTGTTGCAGCGTGACGGTTTCGCCTTCGAGGCCGAGCTTGCCCTGGGTTTCGCCCAGCGCCTCCAGTTGGTTGATGACCTCGCCCTCCAGGCGCTTGAGGTGTTCGAGCGTGACGTACAAGAAATTGGCACTGCCACAGGCTGGGTCGAGCACGCGGGTGGTGCACAACTGGTGGTGAAAACGGCGCACTTCGGCGCGGGCTTCTTCCAGCTTGGCTTCGCGTTTTTTGCCTTCCAGCTCGGCGGCTTCGTGGGCCAGCACCAGGGCGGCGGCCTGGGCGTTGGCCCAGTCGGCGCGCAGGGGCTCCACCACGGTGGGCAGCACCAGGCGTTCCACGTAGGCGCGCGGGGTGTAGTGGGCGCCGAGGGCGTGGCGTTCGGTGGGGTCGAGGGCGCGCTCCAGCAGGGTGCCAAAGATGGCGGGCTCCACCTCTTGCCAGTTGGCCTGGGCGGCGCGCAGCAGGCCGTCGATCTGGCTGGTGTTGAGGGGCAGCACGTAGCCGTCGGCGTTGGCGCCTTTGAACAGTTTGCCGTTGAAGCGCAGCACGTCGCGGGCGATGGCGGCGTTGAAGCCGCCCACGTCCATGCCGGCCCAGAACACGCGCAGCATTTGCGCCAGGGTGGCGGGTTGTTCGCGGTACTGGCGCAGCAGTTGCACAAAGCTGCCGGTGCCGTCGGGCGCGGCGGGCAGCAGGCCCACGTCTTCGGCAAACATGGAGAACAGCGCCCGCGTGAGGAAGCCGGCCACCTGTTCGGGCGGGTGGCCTGCGGCCTCCAGCGATTTGGCGAGGTCGGCCAGTTCGGCGGCCACGCGGCGGGTGACTTTGGCGCTGATGCGCGAGGGGTCGAGCGAAAGCGGGTCGGCCCAGATGGCGCGCAGGCGCTCCAAGATGCCGGGCTCGGCCAGTTGCTGCAGCCGAATGCGGTGGCTGCGCGGGTCGGGGTAGGGGGTGTAGGTGCCGCCGGAGCGGCTGAATTCGGCGTACACCTCGATGACGTGGCCCACATCCACCACCAGCACAAAGGGCGGGCGGCCCTCGGCGGCGGGCAGGGCGCGGGCGTAGCCTTCACCTTGTGCGCGGGCGCGCAAGAGGGCGTCGTCAAACCCCTTGGTGTGGGCGCCGGCCTTGACCTTTTTGGCCTCCAGCACAAAGTGGCCGCGTTTGTAGCAGTCGATGCGGCCGGCGCTGGTGCTGCCGTCGCCATGGCTGAAGGTGACCGGGCGCTCGAACATGTAGGCCTGGTCGTCGGTGGGGTGGGGCTTTTCAACGCCCAGCAGCTCACACAGTTCAATGACGAAGGACTGGGCGGTGGCGAGTTCGCTGGCAGAAACGCCTTGCCAACGGGTGATGAAAGCGGCGGTGCTCGTCTTGTCAGCCATCAGAAATACCAGTTTTGGATGGCGTGAGTGTAGTGGGGGGCTGAAAGTGAACGGCCAGAGCCTGAAGTTGAGGGCATCGAATCGAACGCAAGCTGAGGCAAGCCAACCACCTGATGTTGTCGCGATAATCGAGGCATTTTGTTGCCAAAATCAGGTCACACATGAGTGTTGCTAAGCGCCTTAAAACCACCTGGAGCGGGGTCGGCAGCCATGTGGTCGTGCTCAGCCACGGATTCGGTCTGGATCAATCCTCATGGGACGATTTGCGGCCCGCACTGGATACGCATTTTCGGGTGTTGTCCTACAACCTTGCGGGGTGTGGAGACGACGGGGCCAGCAGCTACCACCGCGACGTGCACAGCTCACTGTTCGGTTACGCGGACGATTTGTTGTCGCTGTTGGACGAGGTGCATGCGCAATCGGTCAGCTACGTGGGACATTCCGTGAGCGGAATGATCGGCATGATTGCTGCTGTGGCACGCCCCGAATGTTTTGAACAGCTGATCCTGTTGCAGGCTTCGCCGCGCTACCTCAACGACCCGGAGAACGGTTATGTGGGCGGGTTCGAGCAGGGTGATCTTGACGCCCTGTATGAAGCGATGGCCACGAATTACCAGACCTGGGCCGCTGGCTTCGTTCCCATGGTGATGGGGGTGGGGCCCCAGCATGCGTTGTCTCGCTTCAGTGAGACGCTCTTCAAGATCCGACCCGACATTGCCCGCCACATCCTCAAGATGATTTTCCAGGCGGACCACCGCGCCACCCTGTCGCGGGTGGCTGTTCCCACGCATTTCATCCACAGCCGCAAGGATGTGGCTGTGCCCGTCGATGTGGCGCAGTGGTTGCATGCGCATGTCCCTGGGAGCACGTCGGAGATTCTGGAGTTGGAGGGCCACATGCCACACCTGACGCAGCCCGATGTCGTGCGGGAAGCCTTGATGCGTCGCCTTCTCCCCCTGATGGGCGTGGCAACATGACCGCCCAAGCCACGCAAGATGATGCTTTGGTGTCTTTTTTGCATGGTGTGTGTCAGCTTGCGCAGTGCCGCCTGGCTGTCGCCTTGTGGCAGCGTGCGCCCGGTGAGGTTGCTCCGCTGTGTAGCGTCCCCTCCATTGGGCTTGCCCATACACCTGTCTGGCAGTGGCAGCTGCCGGTATCCCCGAAGACGGGCGCGCAGACTGTTCGGCATCTGTCCCGCAAGGAACTGCCCAGCCTGGTGACCGCTGGCCTGTCGTTCAACCCTGTTTCTGTCGCTTATGTGGATTGCAGCGCCTTCGGCCGTGTGGCTGGGGGCGGCTTCATGCTGCTCTGGGACGATGTCTCTGCCTCACGGCAGGACCTTGCCGATGTTGACGGCGACGAAGGCGATGCCACATTGCAGTGGTTGCGGCCCGTGTACGCGCAGTTGCTCGACGCGCGGCAATGGGAGGCGCAAAACGAGGACTCGGCGGCGCAATTTCATCACGTATTCGACAGTGTGCCGCAGGGCATCATCGTGTCGTCTGCCCGACACGCGAAGGCCCAGATCAACGAAGCTGCGGCGACCCTGTTTCAGTTGACTGCCGGGTGGGTCCCAGCCGACCTCGTGGCGCAAGCCCTGCGCGATACCCGTTCGAGGTGCGAGAACGCGGCTGAGCTGGAGCAGGCTTACGCCCCTTTGCAACGTGATCTGGACATCGGCCTTGTTGTGAACTGGTGCCTGGACGATCGCGTGTGGCGGGTAGATACCCATCCCATACTCCACAGCGGTCACAAGGGGCGTGTGTGGTTGTTTCAAGACATCACAGCACAGATTCGACTGGAGCGCGTGCTGCGCATGGAGGCCAACCACGACCCGTTGACAGGCCTGTTCAACCGCCGCGCCTTTTTCGACCGGGCGCATGTGGCTTTTCAGCAGCTGCCAGAGGCCGCCAAGGACGCGGAACGCCTCGCGGTGGTGATGCTCGATATCGACCACTTCAAGCGCATCAACGATCTGTATGGACACCCCGCAGGCGATCAGGTGCTCAAAGAGGTGGCCCGCCGTGCGAAGTCGGTTCTGCGCGATGGTGATGTGCTGGCTCGTTATGGCGGGGAGGAGTTCATCGTTCTCCTGACTGCAACCCACAGGGACGCTGCGCGTGCCGCGGCCGAACGATTGCGGGCGGTGATGGATGCACAGCCCGTGCAGGTGGATGACCAGGCGATCACGGTGCGCGTCAGTGTGGGGCTCGCGCTTCGAGGCGGTGGGTCGGAGACGCTGCAGCAGACCATAGGACGGGCAGATGCAAATCTGTATCGGGCCAAGCGGGAAGGACGAAACCGCGTGGTGGGTGATGAGGGGGATTGAGGATTGTCCCGCCCGCAGCCTTTTTGTCTTGCCGGCCGCACTGTGCCGCTCACTGGCGACGCCGCCTTCGAGGCTGGCTGCGCCCGCTACAATACCTGTCCAGAAAGTTGAACAGGTCAAAAGGGGAAAATCATGCGAATCGTCAGCTATACCGATGCCCGCAACTCCCTCAAGTCGGTGCTCGACACTGTGGAGAGCGATGCCGACATCACCATCATCACCCGCCGTGACGGGGGCGATGCGGTGGTCATGTCCCTGGCGCATTACCAAAGCATGGCCGAAACCCTGCACCTGTTGTCCAGCCCGACCAACGCCGCCCACCTGGCCGAATCCATCGCCCAGTTCAAGGCCGGCAAGGCCAAGCGGCGCGAGCTGGTGGACGCGTGAGCCGGGGCGTGGCCTTCACCCCAGCGGCATGGGGCGACTACCAATACTGGCAAGGCCATGACAAAAAGACGCTCAAACGCATCAATGCGCTGATCGACGCAGCCCGGCGCGAGCCCTTCCAAGGCATAGGCAAGCCCGAGCCCCTGGTGGGCAACCTGAGCGGGTTTTGGTCGCGCCGCATCGACGACACCCACCGCCTGGTGTACGCGGTGGACGATGCCGACTTGACGGTGATCGCCTGCCGGCATCACTACCAATAGCTTGCGAGGACGACCACTGACCGAACGGAGCAACCGACGATGGCCGAGATGTTCAGCCCCCCACCCCGGCTTGACGATGTGCTTGGAGGCGTGGCTGGGCAAGGACAGGGGCGGCGATGTGCGTTTGGCGGTTGTGTTTTGCTTGGCGTGACGGGCAGATTTGCAAAGCCGTCTTACATCGGCCCTTACATCGAAGCCGGAAACAAAAAAGCCAGCATTGCTGCTGGCTCGAAAATCAACGTAAGCTGTTGATTTGACTGCTGGTGCCCAGGGTCGGACTCGAACCGACACTCCTTTCGGAACCGGATTTTGAATCCGGCGCGTCTACCAATTTCACCACCCGGGCGGGTATCTGGAAAACGAAATTATGGCACAGTGTTGGGTAGCTTTTCGCCCGCAGGGCACATCAACCGCATTTGAACCATGACCGCAGCCTCAGCGCCCGTTTACCCCACCATTGAAGATGCCGTTGGCAACACACCGCTGGTGGCTTTGCAGCGCATTGGCGCCGATGTGTGCCGCACGCGTGGCAATGTCATCCTCGGCAAACTCGAAGGCAACAACCCGGCGGGTTCGGTGAAGGACAGGCCCGCTTTGTCCATGATCCGCCGCGCGGAGGAGCGTGGCGAGATCAAGCCGGGCGACACCTTGATCGAGGCCACCTCGGGCAACACCGGCATCGCGCTGGCGATGGCAGCAGCTATCAAGGGCTACCGCATGGTGCTCATCATGCCGGAGGACTTGTCCATCGAGCGCGCCCAGACCATGAAGGCGTTTGGCGCCGAGCTCATCCTCACGCCCAAGAGCGGTGGCATGGAGTACGCGCGCGACCTGGCCGACAAGATGGTGAAGGACGGCAAGGGCCGGGTGCTGGACCAGTTTGCCAACGCCGACAACCCGCGCATCCACTTCGAGACCACTGGCCCCGAGCTGTGGCAGCAGACCGGCGGACGCATCACCCATTTTGTGAGCGCCATGGGCACCACGGGCACCATCACGGGTGTGTCGCGTTTTCTCAAGTCTCAAAACCCGGCGGTGCGTGTGATTGGCGCCCAGCCCAGCGAGGGCTCGCGCATTCCGGGCATACGCAAGTGGCCGCAGGAATACCTGCCCAAAATTTACGACCCCAGCGCGGTGGACGAACTGGTCTACGTGAGCCAGAACGACGCCGAAGACATGTGCCGGCGCCTGGCGCGCGAGGAGGGCATCTTCGCTGGCATTTCGGCGGCGGGCGCGTGCTGGGTGGCGCTGCAGATCGCGCAACAGGTGGAGAACGCGACGATCGCTTTTGTGGTGTGCGACCGCGGCGACCGCTACCTGTCCACCGGGGTGTTCCCGGCATGAGCGGCGCACATTTTCGCTACTGCCCGCAGTGCGCCACGGCGCTGGCCGAGCGCGTGGAACACGAGGACGGCGGCCTGAAGTCGCGCCTGCGCTGCCCGGCGTGCAACTGGACGCACTGGAACAACCCCACGCCGGTGCTGGCGGCCATTGTGGAAGTGGATGGCAAAGTTTTGCTGGCGCGCAATGCGGCCTGGACGCACCGCATGTTCGCTCTCATTACAGGCTTCATGGAGGCCGGCGAAAGCCCTGAGGAAGGCATTGCGCGCGAAATCGCCGAGGAGACCAACCTGGTGGCCGACGAACTGTCGCTGGTGGGTGTGCACGAGTTCCTGCGCATGAACCAGGTCATCATCACCTACCACGCGCGTTGCCACGGCGAGGTGAAACTTTCGCCCGAGTTGGCCGAGTACAAGCTGTTTGCGCCCGAAGACATCAAGTGCTGGCGGGCCGGCACGGGGCTGGCGCTGGCCGACTGGTTGCGCGGCCGTGGCATCGAGCCAGAGTTTGTGGATATCCCGCGTCAGCCGCCGGCAAACACAGCGACGTAAAATCGGCGCGCAACAGGAACCCCCACGCCATGATCGCTGACAAAGAACTCGACGCCCGCGGGCTGAATTGCCCGCTGCCCATCCTCAAGGCCAAGAAGGCCCTGGCCGACATGACCAGTGGTCAGACGCTCAAGGTGATTGCCACCGACGTTGGGTCGGTGCGTGATTTCCAGGCGTTTGCCAAACAAACCGGCAACGAACTGGTGGCCCAGGACACGGTGGGCACCGACTTCATCTCGGTGCTGAAGCGCCGCTGACCCTCGGCGCGGTTAGGCGCCGTGAGGCGCTGGGAGCGGCGGCGAACACCGCTTCCAGGCCAAAAGGGCTTCAGCCCAGACGCGCCAACTGCGTGCGCAGCTTCTCCAGCGTGGCGCTGAATTCGGCCACGCGTTTGTTCTCTTGCTCGATCACGGCCGGTGGCGCTTTGGCCACAAACGCCTCGTTGGAGAGCTTGCCTTTGGCCTTGGCGATCTCGCCTTCCAGGCGGGCGGCTTCTTTGCTCAGGCGGGCTTTTTCGGCGGCCACGTCCACCTCCACGAACAGGCACAGGCGCGCATCACCCACCACGGACACCGGCGCGGCTTGCGCGGCGGCGCTCCAGGCGGCCTCGTCGGCAAACACCTTCACTTCGCTGAGCTTGGCCAGGGCCTTGAGCACCGGGGCCGCACCCTCCATGAAGGTGGTGTCGCCCAGCACGTACAGCGGCAGGCGTTGCGCGGGTGACACGCCCATCTCGCCGCGCAGGTTGCGGCAGGCGTCCACCAGGCCTTTGAGCTTGGCCACATGGGCGATGGCCGCGGCGTCGATGCGTTCGGGTTGGCTCACCGGGTAGGCCGCGACGCTGACCGACGCGCCACCCCTGCCAGCCACGGGCGCTACCTTCTGCCACAGCTCTTCGGTAATGAAAGGAATGACGGGGTGGGCCAGGCGCAGGATGGTTTCGAGCGTGCGGATCAGCGTGCGGCGCGTGGCGCGCTGCTGCGCCTCGTTACCAGTCTGGATCTGGACCTTGGCAATCTCCAGGTACCAGTCGCAGAACTCGTTCCAGACGAAGTCGTACATGGTGTTGGCCACGTTGTCGAGGCGGTACTCGGCAAAGCCCTTGGCCACCTCGGCCTCCACCTGCTGCAGCAGCGAGACGATCCAGCGGTCGGCCTGGCTGAAGCTCAGGTAGCCGTGGGCCGGGCCACCCACGTCGCACTCGGCCTTGGTGTGTTCCTTCAGGCCACAGTCAAAGCCCTCGCAGTTCATCAGCGTGAAGCGGGTGGCGTTCCAGAGCTTGTTGCAGAAGTTGCGGTAGCCCTCGCAGCGTTTGCTGTCGAAGTTGATGGAGCGGCCCAGTGAGGCCAGGGCAGCGAAGGTGAAGCGCAGCGCGTCAGCGCCGTAGGCGGGAATGCCCTCCGGGAATTCCTTCTGCGTGTTCTTGCGCACGGCGGGCGCGGTTTCGGGCTTGCGCAGACCGGTGGTGCGCTTGTCCAGCAGCGGTTCGAGCGCGATGCCGTCGATCAGGTCCACCGGGTCGAGCACGTTGCCTTCGGACTTGCTCATCTTCTTGCCCTGCGCGTCGCGCACCAGGCCATGGATGTAGACGTGCTTGAACGGCACCCGGCCCGTGAAGTGGGTGGTCATCATGATCATCCGGGCGACCCAGAAGAAGATGATGTCGTAGCCCGTGACCAGGGTGGTGCTGGGCAGGTAGAGGTTGTAGTCGTCGGTGGCCGAGTCGGTCTGGTTCGGCCAGCCCATCGTCGAAAACGGGACCAGTGCCGACGAGTACCAGGTGTCGAGCACGTCGGGGTCGCGCGTGAGCGTCTTGCCCGCGCCCGCTTGCGCCTGTGCTTCTTCCAGGTTGCGCGCCACGTAGACCTGGCCCTGCTCGTCGTACCAGGCCGGGATCTGGTGGCCCCACCACAGCTGGCGGCTGATGCACCAGTCCTGGATGTTGTTCATCCACTGGTTGTAGGTGTTGACCCAGTTTTCGGGCACAAACTTGACCTGGCCAGAGGCCACGGCCTCAATGGCCTTGTCGGCAATCGATGTGCCGCTGGTGTTGTGCTCGTTGCCCTTGGACTGCATGGCGACGAACCACTGGTCGGTCAGCATGGGCTCGATTACCTGGCCCGTGCGGGCGCAACGCGGCACCATCAGCTTGTGCTTCTTGGTTTCCACCAGCAGGCCGGCGGCGTCCAGGTCGGCCACCACGGCCTTGCGGGCCACAAAGCGGTCCAGGCCCCGGTACTTTTCGGGCGCGTTGTCGTTGATGGTGGCGTTGAGCGCCAGCACGCCGATGATGGGCAACTGGTGGCGCTGGCCGACCGCGTAGTCGTTGGCATCGTGGGCCGGCGTGACCTTGACCACGCCGGTCCCGAAGGCACGGTCCACGTACGCATCGGCAATCACGGGGATTTCGCGGTCGCACAGCGGCAGCTTGACGTACTGGCCGATCAGGTGCGCGTAGCGCTCGTCTTCCGGGTGCACCATCACGGCCACGTCGCCCAGCAGGGTCTCAGGCCGGGTGGTGGCCACCGTGAGGTGGCCCGAGCCGTTCACCAGCGGGTAAGCGATGTGCCAGAGGAAGCCGTCTTCCTCTTCGCTTTCCACTTCCAGATCGGACACGGCCGACATCAGCACCGGGTCCCAGTTGACCAGGCGTTTGCCGCGGTAGATCAGGCCTTGCTGGTAGAGCTTGACGAAGGTGTCGGTCACCACGGCGGACAGCTTGTCGTCCATGGTGAAGTACTCGCGGCTCCAGTCCACGCTGTCGCCCATGCGGCGCATCTGGGTGGTGATGGTGTTGCCGCTTTTCTCCTTCCACTCCCACACCTTGGCGGTGAAGGCCTCGCGCCCAAGGTCGTGGCGGCTCACGCCTTGCTCCTGCAGTTGGCGCTCCACCACGATCTGGGTGGCGATGCCCGCGTGGTCGGTGCCGGGCACCCAGGCGGTGTTGAAGCCCATCATGCGGTGGTAGCGGGTCAGGCTGTCCATGATGGTTTGGTTGAAGGCGTGGCCCATGTGCAGGGTGCCGGTCACGTTGGGGGGCGGCAGCTGGATGCAGAAGGACGGTGCCTCGGCGCTGGGCTGGCCCGTGCCGCGCACGCCGGCCACGCCATAGCCGCGCTTCTCCCATTCGGGGCCCCAGTGCGCTTCCAGGGCGGCGGGTTCAAACGACTTGGACAGGCTGTTCAGGCCGGGCTGCTGCGGGGTGGTGTCGGTGGTCATGGGCGAAGCAAAAACGGCAGCCCGAAGGTTGCCGTTGGTCGTGGGTGGCAGAAACGGTGGATTTTACCGGGCGGGCGGGGGCGGTTCGTCCGCCAAGTCGCCCAGCAACTCGCCCGGCAGGTCGCGGGCCAGCGCCAGGCATTGGGTAAGCACCTGCGCGTCGCCAATCTGGTTGGCCAGGGTGAGGATGAGGCGGGCGTTGAGCAGTTCGGACTGCTCGCGTGTGAGGCCCAGGTGGGCGTCGAGCAACTGCTCGTAAAAGCCGTCGGCGTCCTGGAAGTGGGCGGTGGTCTGGAAACCGGTGGTCATGGTTTGGCTCACAAAAAGGTGGGTACGGCCAGCGCGTTTTCGATGGCGTGCACCAGGTCGGCGTCCACCGCTTCGCCGGTGGCGGCCAGGTAGGCGTCGGGGCGCACCAGGGCCCAGGCGTGGCCAAACACGTGGCAAGCGGCCTGCAAGTGGCCCGCGCCGTGCGGGTGGGTATCGCGCACGTGCTCCCGCACCTGGGGCGTGGCCTCGGCGTCCAGCACCTGCACGCTGCACAGCGGCGCACAACACGACAGCAAGGCCAGGCGTTCGCAGGCGGCGGGTGAGAGCTGGCCAAACACCAGCAACAGCAGGCGGCCGTTGGCCCAGCGCAGCAAGTCGTTGAGGGTGCCGGGCGTGTGGTCTGCCCAGAGCAAACCGGCGTTGGGCACCGACGTCCCGGCGTGTGGCGTGTTTTTGGCGCACACCGGCGAGCGGCGGTAGGTGTTGGCCACCGCCATGCGGCCGGTGTTGACCAGTGCTCGCGCAAACGGTTGCTGTCGCGCCAGCGTGATGGCGGCATGGCGGAACAGCTGTTCGGTGGGGCTGCCCGGCCGCAGAAAGCGGTTGGTGCGCCGTGTCACGCGCACGTTTTCGGTGGCGGCCTGGTGCCGTTCGGCGTGGTAGCTGTCCAGCAAACGGGGCGCGGCTTGCCCCTGCACGACGGCGGCCAGTTTCCAGGCCAGGTTGTCGGCGTCGGCGATGCCGCTGTTGCCACCGCGTGCCCCAAAAGGGCTGACGACTTTGGCGGCGTCGCCCATGAAGAACACGCGGCCTGCGCGCAGGTGGTTCACGCATTCGTTGCGGTAGGCGTAGGGGCCCACCCACACGATGTCCAGCGGCACGTCGGGCCCAAAGTGGCGGGCCAGGCGCTCGCGCACCACGTCCTCGCGGCTGATCTCGGCCGGGTCGCTGTCGGGGGGCATCTGGTAGTCGATGCGCCACACCCCGTCGGCCATGGGGTGTTGCCACACGGCGCGGTTGTCGTTGAAGGGAGCTTCTATCCAGGTGTGGCGCTCGGCCGGCGCGGGCGAAGCAAAGCGCACGTCGGCGATACACCAGCGGTCGTCGCCACGCGCGCCGGTGAAAGGCACTTGCAGCCACTCGCGCAAGGGGCTGTGTGCGCCCGTGGCGTCGATCACGTGCTCGGCCTCGATCCGGTAGTCGCCTGCCGGTGTGGACACCGTCAGCGTGGCGAAGTCGGCGTTCTGCTCGAACGCCACCACGCGGTTGCGCCAGCGCAGGTCCACCTGGCCCAGCTCGGCGATGCGATCGACGAGGAAGGCTTCCACGTAAAACTGCTGCAGGTTGACGAAGGGCGGCTGCAGCGAGAGGTTGAAGTTCTGTTGCTGGCGCAAATCGAAGTGGTAAACCTCGTCGTGCCCGGCAAAGGTGCGGCCCACGCTCCACTGCACACCTTTGGCCGCGATGTGTTCGAACACACCCAGGCGGTGAAAGATCTCCAACGATTTCTGGGTGTAGCAAATGCCGCGCGAGGCCGCGCCCTTGACGCCCACGGTGTTGTCTTCGTCCAGCAGCACGGCAGGCTGGCCCAATTGCGCCAGGCAGGCGGCCAGCGTGAGCCCACTGAGGCCACCGCCCACGATGACGATGGGGTGGCGAACCACGCCAGGGGCCGTCAGCTCAGGCGGTGGCACAAAGGGGTACTCGGGCAGCCGGTAGCTGCCGCCTGTGATGCCGACCTGGCCTGAAGCGGGTGATGGGGTGTGCATGGAAATCATTATCAATTGCCATGGAGCGGATAGCCAAATTCAATTCGCTGGATTGGATCGAACAATTAGACCCTGTCGATGCGAGCCGCTATGGTTGTGTGGTCCACAGGGCGTGGTCCTGCGGCGTATCAACCCAACACAGGAGATGAACATGGCTGCACTCAAGGGTTCCAAAACGGAACAGTGCCTGAAGGATGCGTTTGCGGGTGAATCCCAGGCCAACCGCCGCTACCTCTATTTCGCGAACAAGGCCGACGTGGAAGGCCAGAACGACGTCGCAGCCCTGTTCCGCTCCACCGCCGAGGGTGAGACGGGTCACGCCCACGGTCACCTCGAATTCCTGGAGCAGTCGGGCGACCCGGCCACCGGTTTGCCCATCGGCAACACCCGCCAAAACCTGGCCTCCGCCGTGGCCGGTGAAACCCACGAGTACACCGACATGTACCCCGGCATGGCCAAGACCGCACGCGAGGAAGGTTTTGACGAAATTGCCGACTGGTTCGAGACCCTGGCCAAGGCCGAACGTTCGCACGCCAACCGCTACCAGAAGGCCTTGAACGAACTGGTGGATTGATGTTGCAGCCCCGTCGTGCCTTGAGCGCGCCGGGGCGCCCGCTGTTGCTGCAAGCGCTCCGCGAGCGTTTGCAAGAACAACGAGACAAAAGGTGATCTGATGGCCCGAGAAGGCAACCTGGAAGCCCCCACCCGGCACGCACTCGACTGGAAAAATCCGGACTTCTACGACGAAGAAAAGTGTTTCACCGAACTGGAGCGCATCTTCGACATCTGCCATGGTTGCCGCCGCTGCGTGAGCCTGTGTGGGTCCTTCCCGACGCTGTTTGATCTGGTGGACGAGAGCAGCACCCTGGAGGTGGACGGTGTGGCCAAGGCCGACTACTGGAAGGTCGTGGACCAGTGCTACATGTGCGACCTGTGCTACATGACCAAGTGCCCGTACACACCGCCGCATGAGTGGAATCTGGACTTCCCGCACACCATGCTCCGGGCCAAGGCCATCAAGTTCAAGAAGGGCGAGGTCAAGGCATCCGAAAAATTCCTGGCCTCCACCGACGTGCACGGCTCGTTTGCCGGCATTCCCATCGTGGTGCAGGTGGCCAACGCCGTGAACAAGACCCAAGCCGCCCGTGGCGTGATGGAGAACTTGCTGGGCGTGGACAAGAACGCCTGGTTGCCCGAACTGGCCACACGCAAGTTCCGCTCCAGCGCGCCCGAGGCCCGCAGTACCGACGTCAAGGACGGTGAAAAAACACCGGGTAAGGTGGCCATTTTTGCCACCTGCTACGTCAACTACAACGAGCCCGGCATCGGTCACGACCTGCTCAAGATCCTCGACCACAACCACATCCCCTACGTGCTGGTGGAAAAGGAAAAATGCTGCGGTATGCCCAAGCTGGAACTGGGCGACCTGGCGTCGGTGGAGAAGAGCAAAAACGCCAACATCCCGGTGCTGGCCAAATACGCCAAGGACGGTTTTGCCATCCTGAGCGCCGTGCCCAGCTGCACCCTGATGTTCAAGCAGGAGATTCCGCTGATGTTCCCCGACGATGCCGACGTGCAGCGCGTGAAAGAAGCGATGTGGGACCCCTTCGAATACCTCAGCGCACGCAAGCGCGATGGCCTGCTCAAGACGGAGTTTCCGCAGCCGTTGGGCAAGATCAGCTACCAGATTCCCTGCCACGGCCGGGTGCAGAACATCGGCCGCAAGACCGAAGAGGTGCTCAAGTGGATACCGGGCACCGAGCTCAACACCATCGAACGCTGCTCGGGCCACGCCGGCACTTTTGGTGTGAAGAAGGCTTACCACCAGCAGGCCATGAAAATTGGCAAACCGGTGTTCAAGGCCATGGCCGCCATGAAGGACGGCAGCAAGCCCGACTTCATCAGCTCCGATTGTCCGCTCGGTGGCCACCACATTGCCCAGGGATTTGAAGTCAATGGCCTGGGTGCACCCGAGCTGAACCACCCGCTCACCCTGGTGCGCAAGGCCTACGCGTTGAAGTGAGACCACCATGCAACTGACCGGCAACATCACCCCCGACAGCCTCATGACCCTGGAGGCCTACACCAAGTGGCGCAAGGTCCACAAGCCCGATGTCATGGCCCACCGCAAGCTGCGCAGCGTGGTGCTGGGCGAGCACCTGCACCTGCAGTTCGAGAGCGAGACCACCATCCGCTACCAGATCCAGGAGATGCTGCGCATCGAAAAAATCTTCGAGGAAGAGGGCATTCAGGACGAGATCGATGCCTATGCGCCGTTGGTGCCCGACGGCAGCAACTGGAAGGCGACCGTGCTGCTGGAGTACCCGGACATCCACGAACGCCGACGCGAGTTGTCCAAACTCATCGGCGTTGAGGACCGGCTGTTTGTGGAGGTGGAAGGCGCGGCGCGGGTGTATGCCATTGCCGATGAGGACCTGGACCGCGAGAACGAGGAGAAAACATCAGCCGTGCACTTCGTGCGCTTCGAGTTCACGCCCGCCATGTGCGCGGCGATCAAGGCAGGTGCCGCCGTCAAGCTGGGCTGCGACCACACCCATTACCCCGCCCACGTGCAAATTCCCGCCGAGACGCTGGCCAGCCTGGCGGGCGATCTGAAATAGGCCTGCGTCTTCGGGATAATCCAGGGCTTCCCCGAGGGAAGCCTTTTTTTTGCACCACCCCATGCTGTTTTTGATTTCCCCCGCCAAGGCGCTCGATTACGAGACGCCGCCGACCACCGCCACCCACACCCAGCCGCTGTTTGTGCCCCAGGCCAGCGAGCTGATCGCCGTGCTGCGCGACAAGTCGCCGCAGCAAATTGCCGAGCTGATGGACCTGAGCGACCAGCTCTCGGGCCTGAACGTGGCGCGCTACCAAGCCTGGCGCCCCAAGTTCAGCACCCAAAACGCCAAGCAGGCCGTGCTGGCTTTTGACGGCGACGTGTATGGTGGACTGGACGCCAAGACCCTGAGCGAAGCCGACTTGGGCTGGGCGCAACAGCACCTGTGCATCTTGAGTGGCCTGTACGGTGTGCTGCGCCCGCTGGACCTGATGCAGCCCTACCGGCTGGAAATGGGCACCCGCCTGGCCACGCCCAAGGGCAAAAACCTCTACCAGTTTTGGGGCACCCAGGTGGCCGACTACCTGAACCAGCGCGCCACCGCCGATGCCACGCCCGTGGTCATCAACCTCGCCAGCGAGGAGTATTTCAAGGTGGTGGACCGCAAGGCCCTCAAGCCGCGTGTGGTGACCTGTGTGTTCGAAGAGCGCAAGGGCGACCAGTACAAGGTCATCAGCTTCATGGCCAAACGCGCGCGTGGCCTGATGGTGCGCCACGCGGTGTTGCAGCGCGCCGTGTCGGTGGATCAGCTCAAACGGTTTGACGCCGAGGGATACCGGTATATTGCCGAGCTGTCGGAGCCCGACCGCCTCGTGTTTCGCCGCGACCAGGGACGCTGAGCGCCCGCACCTGAGACCGTTTTTTTGGAGTCCACCATGAGCCAAGTGGCCACCCCCGAACTGCAGCAATGGATTGTTGAACAGGCCCGTGCCGGCTGCAAACCCGAGGCCGTGCTCAGCGCCATGATCCAGGCCGGGTGGCGTGAAGACGTGGCCATTGCCGCGATGGAGGCGACCCTGGGCGAACACCTTGCCGCATTGCCCCGCACGACCGCGCCCGAGGCCCCGGCAGAACCCAAACGCTTGCCCGAGCCACAGATGACCGGCCACCCTCGGCAGGTGGACGCGGGTGACCGCCTGGTGGACATCGTCATCAACATGCAGTCGCCCCGGGTCGTGGTTTTTGGCAATTTGTTGTCCGACGAAGAATGTGACGCGCTGATTGCCGACGCCGAACCACGCCTCAAGCGATCGCTCACCGTCGAAACCCAAACCGGCGGCGAGGCGCTCAACGAAGCACGCACCAGCGACGGCATGTTTTTCCGCCGCGGCGAAACACCGGTGGTGGAGCGCATCGAAGCCCGCATCGCCAAGCTGCTGAACTGGCCGCTGGAAAACGGCGAAGGTCTGCAGGTGCTGCATTACCGGCCTGGTGCCGAGTACAAGCCGCACTACGACTATTTCAACCCCACCGAGCCGGGCACGGCCAAAATCCTCCAGCGCGGCGGGCAGCGGGTGGGCACGCTGGTGATGTACCTCAACGACCCCGAGCAAGGCGGTGGCACCACCTTCCCCGACGTGGGTCTGGAAGTGGCCCCCAAGCGTGGCAACGCCGTGTTTTTTGCCTACGACCGGCCCCATCCTTCCACCAAGTCCCTGCATGGCGGCGCGCCGGTGATTGCGGGCGAAAAATGGGTGGCCACCAAGTGGCTGCGCGAACAGGAATTCAAATGAGCGACACCTCCGCCCAGCCCGAGCACTCTCCCCTGGGCAAGGCCAGCGCCTACGTCGACCAGTACGATGCGTCGCTGTTGTTCCCGCTGCCGCGCCTGACCAAACGCGCCGAGATCGGCCTGCCCGGCGCCATCCCCTTTCTGGGTGCCGACCTCTGGACCGCCTTCGAGCTGAGCTGGTTGAACCTGCGTGGCAAACCCCAGGTGGCGCTGGCGCACGTCACCATCCCGTGTGAGACGCCCAACATCGTTGAGAGCAAGTCCTTCAAGCTCTACCTCAACAGCTTCAACAACAGCCGTTTTGCCGATGCCGCCGAGGTGCTGGCCCGCTTGCGTTCCGACATTGGCGAAGCCGTGTGGCGCGGCAGCGCCACCCCGGGCAGTGTGGGCGTGAAGCTGCTGTCGCCCGAGCAGTTTGACCGCGAGGCCGTGCACGAACTCGATGGCCTGAGCCTGGACCGGCTCGACATCGAATGCACGCACTACACCCCCGCGCCCGAGCTGCTGCGGGCCGACACCACACAAGCCCCGGTGACCGAGGTCCTCACCTCCAACCTGCTCAAAAGCAATTGCCTGGTGACGGGCCAGCCCGACTGGGGCAGTGTGCGCATCGCCTACAGCGGCCACCAGATCGACCAGGAAGGCCTGCTGCAGTACCTGGTGAGTTTTCGCAACCACAACGAATTCCACGAGCAGTGTGTGGAGCGCATCTACATGGACATCTGGACGCGCTGCCAACCCACCAAGCTCACGGTGTACGCCCGCTACACCCGCCGGGGCGGGCTGGACATCAACCCCATACGCACCAGCCACCCGCAGCCGCTGCCGGGCAACGTGCGCACGGCACGGCAGTGATGGCGCCCCATCCGGTTCCGTAGCGCTCCTGGCTACGATTGCAAGGACCATCCGGGGGACACCGCCGGGCTGGCTCTGCCAGACGGCTGGTGTCGCCCCTTGAGGGGGATGCGGCCACGCGCAGCGGGCAAGCGACGGGGTGGTTTCAAATCCGGAAGATTTGCACCGAACGTGTCAAGCTCTCGGTGCCGCCGCTGAGCACGTCGGCCGAGGCGGCCGACTCCTCCACCAGCGCTGCGTTTTGCTGGGTCACCGTGTCGAGCTGGGTGATGGCTTCGTTCACCTGCGAGATGCCGATGGACTGTTCTTTGGTGGCGTGGCTGATCTGGCTGACCAGTTCGCTCACCTTGCGCACCTCGGCCACCACCTGGTCGATGGTGCCACCGGCCGCGTCCATCTGGCGCACGCCTTGGGTCACCTGCTCGGCCGACTGACCGATCAGTTCTCGGATTTCCTTGGCCGCCGTTGCGCTGCGCTGCGCCAGCGCGCGCACCTCGCCCGCCACCACCGCGAAGCCCCGGCCTTGTTCGCCCGCGCGCGCGGCTTCCACTGCCGCATTCAGCGCCAGGATGTTGGTCTGGAAGGCGATGCTCTCAATGACCTGGATGATCTCAGTCACCTTGCGCGAGGACTGTTCGATCCCGTGCATCGAACCACGCACGGCCGTGATGGCCTGCTGCCCGCTGCCCGCCACATCGGTGCTGCGCTGTGTCTGGTGGGCCACCTGGTCGGCGGTGTCTGCCGTTTGTTTCACTGTGCTCGACAGCTCCTCCATGGACGCGGCGGTTTCTTCCAGGCTACTGGCCTGCGCCTCCGTGCGGGCCGACAAGTCCATGGCACCGGCCGCAATCTCACGTGCCGACTGGCTGAAGCCGTCGATCTCGCTGCGCACGTCGCCAATCACGGCCCGCAGGTTGATCTGCACCTGCAGCAGTTTGCGGATCAGCGCGCCCATGGGGTCGGGGTACTGGCCGTGCACCGATGTGGTCAGGTTGCAGCTGGCGATGTCGGCCGCAAAACGGTCGGCCTCGGCCAGCGCGCTCACGTAGTGGCGGTGGAACCAGAACAGCAGCCCGGCCACACCCGCGCCCATGGCGACCAGCCGCAGCACCAGGGCCATGGCGCCGCTTTGGCCCAGCAGTTCGGGCAAAAACGAGAGCAGCACCAGGCCCAGCAGGCCGGCGCCCAGGCGGGCGGTGGAGCCGATGTGGCTCAGGCTGCGCAGCGCGCCGCGCCAGCCCAGCGGGTGCACGTGCCCGCCCTTCACCGTGAACGTGTGGCGACCGCTCTCGCGTTCTGCCGCAATCTGCGCGTAAAGGGCCTCGGCGGCCCGCACCTGTTCGCGGGTGGGCACTTTGCGCACCGACAGGTAGCCCACCGGCTTGCCGTTGTCCATGATGGGCGTGACGTTGGCCTCGACCCAGTAGTGGTCGCCGTTCTTGCGCCGGTTCTTCACGATGCCGGTCCAGGGCCGGCCCCGGCCAACGGTTTGCCACAAGTCCTTGAAGGCCTCGGGTGGCATGTCGGGGTGGCGGATCAGGTTGTGGTTTTCACCGATCAGCTCTTCGTGTGTGTAGCCGCTCACCTCCACAAACGCGCGGTTGCAGTGGGTGATGTAGCCCTTGGTGTCGGTGGACGACACCAACATGGTGTGCGCCGGGTAGGCGTATTCCTGTTGCGTGACGGGCAGGTTGGTTCTCATGGTGGCAAGGTCTGTTATTTGACGGTGATTGTCAATGATTCGGCGCCCACCCAACAGCCCGCGCCCTCACCCAGCCACCAGCCCTTGCAACAGGTTCACCGCGTTCACGCCCACTTCGGCCACCGCGTAGCCGCCCTCGAAGGTGACCACGGTGGGCAAGCCCAGCGCCGCGATGTCGGCCCCCACCTGCTGGTAGTCGCCACTGCGCAGGTGAAAGCCCGAAATCGGGTCGCCCTCGAAGGTGTCCAAGCCCGCAGCCAGCACCAAGGCCTGGGCACCGAAGCCGCGCACCGCGTCCAGCGCGCGTTGCAGGGTCGCACGCCAGGTGGGCCAGTTGGTGCCACGGGGCAGGGGCAGGTTGAGGTTGAAGCCGGCGCCATCGTCCGCGCCGCGCTCATCGGCGTGACCCAGGAAGAAGGGGTATTCGGTGCGTGGGTCGCCATGGATAGAAACCGTGAGCACATCCGCACGCTCGTAAAAAATGCTTTGTGTGCCGTTGCCGTGGTGGTAGTCCACGTCGAGCACGGCCACCCGCTCGATGCCGCCGTCGCGCAAGGCCTGTGCGGCCAGGGCGGCGTTGTTGAGAAAACAGTAGCCACCAAAAAAGTCGGGACCGGCGTGGTGACCCGGTGGCCGTGTCAGCGCAAAGGCGCGGCGTTCGCCGGCCAGCACCGCGTCTGCCGCTGCCAGCGCGCAGGCCGCGCCCATTTGCGCGGCGGCCCAGGTGCCGGCCATCAGCGGCGTGCCCGCGTCGAAGGAGTACAGGCCCATGCGGGCGGCAAAATTCTCGGGCTCCACATCGGCGCGAAAGCCCCGCACCGGCCACACCGAAGGCAGGGCGTCGAGCGCGGCGTTGGCCGGATCCACAGCCACCCATTGGTCCCAGGCGCTGGCCAGAAAGTCGAGGTAGCGCGCGCTGTGCACACGCTCCAGACGGCTGCGCTCCGGTGCCGCGTTGGGGGTCAGCAAGTCGCCCATGGGGCGGCGCTGCAGCTCGTTCAGCACATGGTCCAGGCGGTCAGGCACCTCGTGGCAAGGCACCAGGCGGCCACGGTACATCTCTTGGCGGCCGGCGTGTTGGGCGTGAAGGGGGTTGTGGAAAATTTTCATGGGCGCGATTGTCAGCCCAGGTCGGCGAATCGTTTCAACGGTGTCAGCGGCGTGAAGTCGCCCGCGCGTTTTTCCTTCATGGCGGTGAGGGACTCGCGCACGTGGGCGTTGCTCCAGATGGCGCCTTGCAGCCAGCCCATCTGGCGCAGGCTGTCCTCCACCGAGTGGTCGCGCGCGTAGTGCAGCGCCTGTTTGGTGCCCCAGATCGCCACCGGCGGCTTGGCCGCAATTTCGCGCGCACATTGCAAGGCTGCGGCAACGGTGGCCTCGTGGCTCTCGAACACGGCGTTCACCAGGCCCAGCTCGCGCGCCTGCTGCGCGCCCAGGCGCCGGCCGGTGTAGGCCAGCTCTTTCACCAGGGCCATGGGCAGCAGCTTGGGCAGGCGCTGCAGCGTGCCCACGTCGGCCACCATGCCGATGTTGATTTCCTGGATGCAGAAGAAGGCGTCGGCCGAGGCATAACGCACACAGCAGGCGGTGACCATGTCCACCGCACCACCGATGCAGCCGCCTTGAAGCGCCACGATGACGGGCACGCGCAGGTTCTCCAACTGGGTGAAGGTGGCTTGCATGTCGGTCAGCAGATCAAAGATGGCCGCGCGCCCTTCGGGGCTTTGGTCGTCCATTTGAATAGCGCCGGCAAAGGTCTCCAGCGACATGCCCGCGCTGAAATGTTTGCCGGTGCTGCTGATGACCAGCGCGCGCGCCGTGCCCGCGCGGTGCAGCGCGGTCAGCACCTCGCCCAGCTCGCGCCAGAAGGTGGGGTGCATGGTGTTCATGGCCTCGGGGCGGTTGAGCACCAAGTGGGCAACGTGCTCGGTTTCGGTCAGCGTGAAGCAGCGCAGGGGGGGTAGGTTCATGGTGGAGGTGGTGAAATGAAACGGGCCCACCACGGCGGCGGGCAGCCTGCAAAAATGATCAGGCCCAGACCGACAGGCGCGGCGTCTCGGACGTGACAGCGTCCCGCTGCAGACGGGCCAGTTCGCGCACACCTTCGGCTTGCAGCGCTCGGCCGGCGGCGGCCACGCGCAAGTCCTGCCCACTGGGTTCGGCGGGCGCCAAGGCCGCCGCCTGTATGCGCCGGCCCTTGTCGATGTTGGCTTGCGGGCTCTGCTCGGGTGCGGTGTCCACCCCGACCTCGCCGCCTACCGCATAGGCACGGCCGTCGGGCCCGTAGGCATAGGTGTAGCTGGGCCCGCTGGTGACCACGCCCTGACCGGCCGCCATGTGCGCCATTTCGTGGGCGCGCACCTTGGCGTCGGTGGCCTTGAGTTCGGCCACACGTTTGAGTTCGGCCTCGGTCAGTTGTTGGGTGCCTGCCTGGGCCGCACGTGCCTGTGCTTGCCCGGCCGTGTTGCCGGGGTAAGGCGTGGCGGTGGCGTTGCCAATGTTCATGGTGTCGCCCGATTGTCTCGGTCGGGCTGGCAGCGGACAAGTGTCAGTCGTCGCCAAACAGGGGCAGGGTGGCAGGCTCGGGCGCCGGCACCGACTCGGGCGGTGCATCGGCCCGGCTCAAGCCGCCCACACGCACGCCCAGCAAACGCAGGCGGCGCTGCAGCGGCGCACGTTTCAGCGCCAGGCCAGCCGCGCGGCGCAGGGTGGTGGCGTCGGCGGTGGGGGCGGGCAGGCTGTGGTCGCGCGTCACGATCATGAAGTCGTCGAAGCGCAGCTTCACGCCCACCGTTTTGCCCACGTAGCCTTTGCGCTGCAGGTCGGCGGCCACCTGTTCGCACAAGCGGGTGAACACGGCACCCAGCTCGGCCTTGTCGCGCACGGCGTGCAGGTCGCGGTCAAACGTGGTTTCGCGGCTCATGGAAACGGGTTCGCTTTCGGTCACCACCGGGCGTTCATCGCGGCCATGCGCAGCATCGAAGAGCCAGGCGCCGTAAGCCTTGCCAAAATGTTCGATCAGCCAGGGCCGCTCGCGTGCGGCCAGGTCGCCGATGGTGACGATGCCGTGACCCTGGAGTTTTTCGTCGGCCTTGGGGCCGATGCCGTTGATCTTGCGGCAGGGCAGGGGCCAGATCTTGGCCTGCAGATCGGCCTCATACACGATGGAGATGCCCTGTGGCTTGTTGAATTCGCTCGCCATCTTGGCCAGCAGCTTGTTGGGCGCCACGCCGATGGAGCAGGTGAGGCCGGTCGCCTCAAAAATGCTTTTCTGGATCAGCCGCGCCAGCACGCGGCCACCTTCGCGCTGGCCGCCGGGCACCTCGGTGAAGTCGATGTAGACCTCGTCCACACCCCGGTCTTCCATCAACGGAGCGATCTCGGTGATGACTTCTTTGAAGCGGCGTGAAAAACGCCGGTATTCGGCGAAGTCCACCGGCAACAGCAAGGCGTCGGGGCACAGCTTGGCGGCTTTCATCAGGCCCATGGCCGAGCCCACGCCAAAGGCGCGCGCCGCGTAGGTGGCGGTGGTGATCACGCCCCGGCCCACATAGCCTTTCAGGCGCGGGAAAGCGTCCACCGGGATGCGATCCAGCTCGTTGCCGTACGCGGCCGCCAGCGCATCGTCTTCCTGCCGTCGGCCGCCGCCAATGACCACCGGCAGGCCCTTGAGCTGCGGGTAGCGCAGCAGCTCCACCGACGCGTAAAAGGCGTCCATGTCGAGGTGGGCAATGCGTCGCATGGTGGGGCAGGCTGGGTGGGGTCGGCGCGCAGGATAGCACCCGCCAGCGCCCGCCAGCGGGATGGGGCAGGCACAATCGCGGGCATGTTGCGTCGCACCTGTATTTCGGCCTCCGTGGCCTTCGCAGCCATGGCACTGCTGGTGGCCTGTGGCCGTGACACGCGCCACCAGGCCGTACCCACCGGCCAGACCGTGCTCGCCTTTGGCGACAGCGTGACCCATGGCACCGGCGCGTCTGCGGGCGAAGACTGGCCCACGCTGTTGGCCGCCGCCACCGGTTGGCAGATGGTCAACGCGGGTGTGCCGGGCGACACCGCGCAGGCGGCGCAGGCACGTTTGCCGGCCTTGCTGGCGCAGCACCGGCCTGCGCTGGTCATCATCGAAATCGGTGGCAACGACTTCCTGCGGCGGCGCACTGCCGCCGATGTGAAGGCCGATGTGCGTGGCCTGATCCAGGCCGCCAAGGGCAGCGGCGCCCAGGTGGTGCTGGTGGCGGTGCCGGCGCTGTCGCTGATGGCTGCGGTGGCAGGGCGCCCCAGCGATGCGCCTTTGTACGCCGAGCTGGCCGAAGAGGAACAGGTGGCGCTGGTGCCCGAGGTGTTCTCCCGCGTGCTGGGCGACGCCGCCCTGCGCACCGATCCCGTTCACCCCAACGCCGCCGGTTACCGGGAGATGGCACAGGGTTTGCATCAGCGACTCAAGGCGCTGGGGATCGCGCCGTGAAGGGGCTTGGGGTGAAGGCCATTCGTTGAAAGTTTCACCCCTCTAGAATCGCGCGACCCCCCCCCCACGGCAGCCAACATTGAACCGCATCTCCATCGTCATCCCCTGCTTCAACGAAGCCCAGGCACTTGACCAACTGTTCGACCGCCTGGACCAGGCCTTGGCGGCGGTGGAGGGGGCCACCTTCGAGATCGTGTGTGTCAACGATGGCAGCCGCGACAACACGCTGGCGCGCCTGCTGGAATGCCAGCAACAACGCGACGAACTGGTGGTGGTGGACCTGAGCCGCAACTTTGGCAAGGAGTCGGCCTTGTCGGCCGGCATCGCGGCGGCCACAGGCGATGCGGTGGTGCCCATGGACGCCGATTTGCAAGACCCGCCCGAACTGCTGGCGCAACTGGTGGATTTGTGGCGCCAGGGTTTTGAGGTGGTGGTGGCGCGCCGCGCCGACCGGTCGTCCGACAGCTGGCTCAAGCGCGTCACCGCAGGCGCCTTCTACCGCGCGCACAACGCCATGTCCGACATCCAGATCCCCAACAACGTGGGCGATTTCCGGCTCATGGACCGCGCCGTGGTGGACGTGCTCAATGCCTTGCCCGAGAGCCGCCGTTTCATGAAGGGCCTGTTCGCCTGGGTGGGTTTTCGCACCGCGGCGGTGGACTACGTGCGCGAAAGCCGCGTGGCTGGCACCAGCAGCTTCAACGGCTGGCGGCTGTGGAACCTGGCGGTTGAAGGCATCACCGGCTTTTCCATCACACCCCTGCGCATCTGGAGTTACCTGGGGCTGGCGGTGGCCGCTGTGTCGCTGGCCTGGGGCACCTGGATTCTGGTGCGCACCCTGATCTTTGGCCACGACATCCCGGGCTACGCCTCGCTGTTCGTGGCCGTCACCTTCCTGGGCGGTTTGCAGTTGATTGGCATTGGCATCGTGGGCGAGTACGTGGGGCGCGCCTACATCGAGAGCAAACGCCGACCGCCGTTTGTGGTGCGGCGGGTGTACCGCTCACCAGCCAGCACGACCGACTGACCATCGGTGCGGCGCGTCAGCTGCGGCTGCGGGGCTTTTTGGCCGGGCTCGCCGGTTTCGCGGGCTTGGCCACTTTGGCGCTGGCGGGGCGCTGCGCCAGGTCGTCCAGCCACAACAGGCTGTCCAGCTGGGCCATGAAACGGCGCAGGTAGTCGGGTGAGAGTTCGCGCATCAACGCCAGCGAGCGCAACACCAGGGCATGGGAGTTGAGCGGGCCCGCGTTGTCGGGGCTGCGGCCTATGGCTTGTGCCACCTGGTCTTCGGCCGCATAACGCGACCAGCTGGCGCGAAAACGCCGCAGGCTGGGCAATTCGGTCGGGTCGATGGCCTCGCCGGCCAGGGCGGCGTCGCGCACATCGCGTTCGCGCCGTTGGCCCAGGGTGTCGTTCAGCGTGCGCAGCAGGGCCTGACCCTGGCTCTGGCTGTGAGTGGGCGCCACCGGGCGCGCGGCCGCCATCTCGTGTTCACACGCTTGCACGGCCCGTTCCAGTGCGGCTTCCAGGTGGACCGACACCGCTGGCGGCAGCGTTGCCAGCCGCGCCTGCAAAGACTGCGCGTGGTGCCAGCGCCAGGGCAGCCGCGCGGGCGCACCCGCCTCGCGCAAGCTTTGCAGCCGCTGGCCGATGGCGGCGGGGGTGCTGTTCTGGGTGTCGCTCACGGCCTGGGTGTGGGGTGGGCTTTGGGCACCGGGGCCATTTCCACCCGGCGGTTGAGGGCACGCCCGGTTTCGTTGCTGTTGCTGGCCACGGGTTGCTCGGCACCGAAGGCGGCCGAAAACACCTGCGAGGACGGCATGCCTTCGTCGATCAGCGCGCGGGTGACGGTCAGCGCCCGCTGGGCCGAGAGTTCGAGGTTGTCGTTGAAACGGCGGTTGCCCTGCTGGATGCGCTGGTTGTCGGTGAAGCCGCTGACCATCAGCATTTCGTCGCGCTCGCTCAGGTACACCTTGAGCGGCGGCACCAGGCTTTGCAGCAACTGCCGGCCTTCGGGGCGCAGCTCGTCGGAGTTGACCGGGAACAACACGCTGCCGCTGATGCCGATGCGGCCGTTGGCCAGTGTGACGCGGCCCGATTGCAGCGGAATCGCCAGCGCCTTTTCCAGCGCCATGCGGCGCTGCTCTTCGGCGCGGCGCTTCTGCACCTCGGATTCGAGGTTGGCCATCAGGTCCATCTGCACCACCAGCACGCCCACCAGAATCAACACAAAGGCGCCCAGCAGGCCCGACATCAGGTCGCCAAACACCGCCCACACGGGCGCGGTTTGCTCGATGCCGTCGTCCACGCCATCGGCGTGGTGCTGGCCCATCACGCGGCGCTCCCTTCAGGCACGGCAGCGGTGTGTGCGCGCAGGCGGCGCATGTCTTCCACCAGGCCTTGTTGTGAGCTGATGCTGAGGTCGATCACCTCACGCGCCTGCGCCACGTAGTAGGCCAGTTGTTCGTCGCTGCGGGCCATGCTCTGCTGCAGCGTGCCTTCGATGCGTTGCAAGGTGTCCATGAGCTTGTCGTTGCTGGCGCCGAACTGCGCCACACTCTGGCCAAAGGCCTCGCCCAGGCTGGCCAGCTCCACCGCGCTGGCGTTCACGCGTGTGGCCACATCGGCCGCGTGTGTGGCTTGTGCACCCAAGGTGCTGGCCACCTGCTGCCCGGTGTCTGCCAGGGCAGCGGCGGCGTTGCCCACCAGGGATTCGATGGCCGCACGTTGCTCGGTGGTGGTTTGCTGCACGGCCAGCAGCAGCGTGCCCAGCTGCTGCACCAGGGCGTTGCGTTCTTCCAGCGCGGCGTTGTCGCGCTCGGACAAGCGGGTCATCTCGCCTCGCATCTGCGCAATCACCTCGGCCGCTGCCTGTGGCACTTCCGACGCGGTTTGTATCAGGCGGGTCATGGGGGTTTCCAGCGCTGCGCCCAGGGTGGCCAACTGGCGTGCCAGCGCGTCTTGCAACTCGCCCAGGCGGGCCACGGCGGCGTCGCCACGTGCGGCCTCGTCCTGGCGCAGCGCCGCCAGTTCGGTGCGCCAAAGGGCGGCCAGTTCTTGGGTGTGTTCGGTCTGCTGTTGTGCCCAGGCCGCCTCGGTTTCCATGCGGGCTTGCACCAAGGCGTCAGATTGGCTCAGCAGGCGGGTGATCTGCTCAGCCGTCTGGCTGCTGTGGTCGCGGTTGTGTGAGCCGATCTCTGCCGCCGTGCGGGCCAGGGCGTCGCACATGGCCTGCTGCTGCGCCAGCGTCTGGGTGCCAGCACGCTGCCATTCGGTGTGCAGGGTGTGGGCCACGGCCTGCAGTTGGTTCGTCCACAACCGCAGCCGTGCCTCTTCGGCTTCGGCTTGTGCTGCCAGCGCTTGTTTTTGTGTGGTGTTCAGGTGGTCCAGCAGGGCGGTGGATCGGGCGTCGATCTGCTGCGTGAAGCCGCCCAGGGTTTGGGTCAGGTCGGCGGACAGGGACTGGTGGCTGTGCTGTTGCGCTTCGAGGGCGCTGCGCCACCCGTCCGACACCCCGTGTGCGGTGGCGCTGAAGTCCTGTGCCAGGCGGTGCAACTGTGCCTGCGTGGCGTCCACCTGGCGCTGGTGGCTGGCCTGCGATTCGCGCGCGATCTCGGCCATGGTGGCCTCGACCACCGGACGGATGCTGTCGCCTGCGGCGCGTGCGCCTGCGGTCAGGGCTTCTTGCAGGCTGCTGCCCACGGTGCGCGCCAGCTCGGTGTAGGCCACGCCCACCTCGCGGTGGAACTCGGCCTGCTGGCCCAGCAGTTGGTCGTTGAGTTGCTGGCTGCGGCGTTCCAGCCCGTCCATCATGGCCTGCAGGTGTTTGACCACCTCGGGCAGGGCTTGCGCCTGCTGCTGCAAGGCCTTGTGGGTTTCCTCGCGCTGATGCACCCGCGAGAAGGGGCGCAGCGCTTGCGCCATGTGGGCTTCGAGCCGGCGCGCCACCTCGGCGCGTTCGCGCCGCGCCATGACGGACATCAGCCCCAGCGCGGCCGATGCGGCCACACCGGCCACCGAGGTGCCGAAGGACAGGCCCAGCCCCTTGATGGGCGCGGCCAGTGCGGAGCGAATGGCTTGCAAATCGGCCGAACCTTCCAGCGCGAACACGGCGCCCTTGAAGGTCAGGACCATGCCCACAAAGGTGCCCAACATGCCCAGCATCACCAGCAGGCCCACCAGGTAGGGCGTGAGGGCCGGGCCGGGCAGGGCCAGGCGTTCCCCTTCGATGCGCGAGCGCACGGCCGCACGCAGGCCAGCGGGCACCTGGCCCAGCCAGGCGGCCATGTCGATGGGGGTGCTACCGAGTTGGGCCAACGCGCTGTCCAGCGACGTGGTGGTGTGGCGGTAGCCACGCAGTTCGTGGGCGCCCAGCAGGTAGGTGGCGGCGATCAGCACCGTCATCACCAGCGCCAGTGGGCTGTGGCCCACAAAGCCCAGGCCAATCCAGGCCACGGTCAACAGGCCGGCCCCGAAGGTGGCCCCAAAAGCGAATCGGTTCATTGTGTTGTCTGGGGGCTTGCGCCCCATGCTTCCATCATTCCGACGACCGGTTGCAGGCGCAGGTGCAGCTCCGCCAACACGATCGCCTCCCATTCCCGGCCAAACACCACCGGCCCGGCGCCTGTGGCGGCGCACAGTTGTTCGAATCGTTTCTCCAGCAGCACCGGCACTTGGCCCAGCAGCTTGTGTTCGCGCGCGGCCAGGGTTTGCTCCATCAGCGCGTCCAGCGCGGCCAGCGGCCGCAGGTGGGGCTGGCTGCGGGCCAGCACCTGCCGCACCTGGGCGCGCAGCGGCCCGATCTTCAAGGCCATGTCGCGTTGCAGCTCCAGGTGGCGTTTGAAGAAGCGGTTGTAGCCGGGCTCGGGCGCTTCGGGCTCGGGGGCGGGCGGTGGCACCGGCACCCGCCGCAGCGTGGGTGCTGCGCCCTTGCGTGCTGTGGCATCGGGCGCTGGCCGCTGCCCGGTGATGGCCGCCACCAGGGCCGCACGGGTGCGCTGGAACGATGTCACCGCAGCCTGTTGCGCCGCATCGGCCGCCGGGTGGCTGGGTGCACTTGCCGCAGCGGCCGTGCCCACCGATTGGTGGATGCCATGTAGGGCCACGGCATCGAAGGCGTTGAGCCACAGGCTCAGGCGCTCGGCCAGGTCTTCGCGGGGCGCACCCGTGCCCGCGCCGGTGGCTTGTGCCAACAGACGGACCAAGGTTGAACTGCTGAAGTTCGTGCGCGACAACATGCCTCCAAGGGGGTGGTGGCCCTGCGCCGACATGGCCAGGGCGGTGGCGCTGGAACAGCGCCGGGTCGCCGCGATCCGCTATCAGAACCATCGAATTCATCAGATGAACCGGGTTCTGGCGGCGCGGCGACAACCCTCCATTAGAAACCATCCGGGCCATGGCCCCGGAAGTGCGCCACCGGCGCGGGCTCAACCGGTGGCTGGCGCACCTTCGCCCAGGCGGCTGAAATAGGCGTCCACCGGCGGGCGGGGGCGTGGCTTGCGGGCCTCCCGCACATGGCCGATGTTGATGAAACACAGCGCGTCTTCATCGGCGTGGAGTGCGAACAGACCGCGCAGGGCGTCGGACACCAGGGCCTTGCCGCTGGTCAGGCCCGAGCCCAGGCCCATGGCGGCGGTGAGCAGCAGCATGTTCTGGATGGCGGCCCCGGCCGACAACACCCGTTCGTGCGCGGGCACCTCCGGGTCGCCACCGCGCACGCGGCACACCGCCAGCAGCAACCAGGGCGATCGGTGGGCTTTTTCGCGGGCCTGTTCCAGCTCCTCAGCGCTGGCGGCGGGGTCGCGTGCCAGAAGAGCGTCGGC